>JANQKS010000044.1 GCA_028281005.1 Pseudomonadales bacterium | reverse complement strand
TTGCTCGTCGCAATATCCAGATATTACTCCTCACTCTTCCTTGCCAGCCCAAAGCTGGCGAACTCTGATCCTAAGTTATAAAGTGGTTTGAGCACTAGTTGTGCTTCGATTTGTGCGGCCCGGGCGAGGGTCTTTTTAGCGCGAGTCAAATGCGGCACGTCTACCATCTTGCCTTCGAAGCTGATCGCCATTAAGCCTTCTTTTTCAGCATCGGCGAACGCTTCGACCAATCGCCGGGCTTCGTCCACCTCGTTCGCATCGGGCGAAAAAGCGGCATTCACGATGTCTATTTGGTTGGGATGGATGGTGATTTTGCCTGTATAACCCATCCACGCTGCCTCCTGGCACTCCGCCCGCAGTCCGTCCGCGTCGTTGAAATCCACGTACACGGTATCCATGGGCTGTACCCCACCTGCCGCCGCACTGAGCAGGGTCATGGTTCTACAGTGCGTGTATACGTCCAAGTAAGTGCCGTCCGGACGTCTGTTGCGCGGAGCGCCAAGCGCTGCGGAGAGATCTTCTGCCCCCCAGGACATGCTAATCACACGTGGGCATTCGGCAAATGAGGCGATGTTCAACGCTCCTAAGGGAGTTTCTGTGGACACTAAAATCAGTCCTACCCGACCCGCTGGGTGACCGTAGTGTTGTTCCCAACGCGTAAGTTCATCACTGATGGTCTGTAGCTGCTCAAGCGTGGACACTTTAGGCACGACGTAGGCATCGGGTGGGTATTGCATAGTGACTTCGAGATCGGCGAGTCCCCAAGGGGTGTCCAGCGGGTTCATTCGCACCGTGCGTTCTTTGCCTTGAAAATCTACGTCTCGCAGCCACTCGCTGACAATCTCACGCGCGGCGTCTTTGCGGTCTGGAACCACCGCATCTTCCAGATCCAGAATCAGGCAGTCGGCAGCGGTGGCAATGGACTTGTGTAGCATTTTTTCATTGGCGCCGGGGACAAAGTGCGCGGAGCGTCGCAGCCTGTCGGCGCCTGGGGTGCGTTCAAAGCTACCTTCGCTCATGCCGGTTGTCTCATCATCATCGCGCCGCGTATGCAAGAGCACACGACCTCACCGCGCTGGTTGGTGGCGGTGTGTTCAAACGTCACGATGCCGCGGTCGGGTTTGCTTTTGCTCTCTCGTTTGTCCACTACCTTTGAATGTGCGGTGAGGGTATCGCCGATAAACACAGGATTCGGAAAGGTGGTTTTATCAAAGCCGAGATTACCCAAGGTAGTGCCCAGGGTGGTGTCACCTACGGATACCCCCACCACAAAGCCCAAGGTAAAAATGCTGTTGACCAGAATCTGGCCGTGTATCGAGTCTTTCGCAAATTCTGCATCGATGTGGAGCGGCTGGGGGTTTAACGTCAGGGTGCTGAACAACAGATTGTCGGTTTCAGTCACCGTACGGCTAGGTTGATGATCAAAAGTATCACCGACATTGAGCGCTTCAAAATATTTCCCAGGCATTCGTGTATCCTCCCAAAAACGACAACTTACAACGCCTGACCGGCAAAACCAATTGTACGCGGCGCTAAGCAGGAACACGCTTTATGGATTTTGAACTGACTGACGAACAACTGTTGATTCGCGACTCCGTCGCCAAACTCTGTGAAAGCTATCCGGATGAGTATTGGTCGCAAAAAGACAAGGACCATGAGTTTCCTTGGGATTTCTATAACAGCATGGCGGAAGCCGGCTGGCTCGGTATCGCAATCCCGGAAGCTTATGGCGGCAGTGGTCAAGGCATCACCGAGGCGAGTTTAGTGCTGGAAGCCGTCGCCGCCAGCGGGGCTGCTATGAATGGTGCGACCCCGCTGCACTTATCGATATTTGGTATGCATCCGGTGGTCAAGTACGGCTCGGAAGACATGAAGCAGAAATACCTGCCGCGTGTTGCCGATGGTGATCTACATGTGGCTTTTGGTGTCACCGAACCGGACGCCGGTACGGATACAACTTCGATCACAACCTCGGCCAAACTCGAAGGTGATACCTACACCGTTAAAGGCCGTAAGGTATGGACCACCAAGGCGTTACAATCAGAGCGTGTCCTTCTGTTAGTTCGCACAACCCCCAAAGACAAAGTGCAGCGGCGTACAGATGGCTTAACATTATTGTTGGCAGAGTTACAACGGCCGGAAGTAGCGATCTCGCCCATCGATAAGGTCGGCCGTAACGCAGTGGCCACGTGTGAGGTGGTCTACGACAATCTGCCGGTACACGTTACTGATCGGGTCGGCGATGAAGGCAAAGGCTTTCGCTACATCCTAGATGGCCTAAATGCCGAGCGTATTCTGATTGCCGCGGAGGCACTTGGTATAGGCCGGGCCGCTCTGCGCCGTGCGGTGGATTATGCCAACGAGCGGGTTGTGTTCGGCCGTGCCATCGGCCAGAACCAAGGCATCGCCTTCCCGCTGGCCGAAGCCAAAATGCGCCTCGACGCGGCAGAATTGATGGTGCGCAAAGCCAGTTGGCTCATCGATAACGGCCAACCCTGCGGTGAGCAGGCCAATGCGGCCAAATGGCTTGCCGCAGATGCTGCCTTTTTCGCCGCCGACCGTGCCATGCAAACCCACGGCGGATTCGGTTATGCCACCGAGTACCACGTTGAACGCTACTGGCGTGAAGCGCGCCTCATGAAAATTGCCCCTATCTCCCAAGAGATGGTGCAGAATTTCATCAGCGAACATGTACTAGGCCTACCAAAGTCCTACTAAGCCGAGCCCCGGAACAAACCCGAATCGCCACCAGGCCCATCGCGCTCCGGCTAAACGCTGGACGCGTGTTTTATACGTCGCCGCTGCTAGGGCCGACGCGTTAGGAGAGTGTGGACAATGCCGAATGTGTCCAGTAGTTGACGCTACAGGCCGGGGGAGTGGGCATGTCTTTATCGGAGGCTCTGCGCCATGGATGGCGCAGCGCCAGCCCCCATGGATGGGTTCACGGCGGTCCGAGAAAGACATGCCCACTCCCCCGGGCGGTTTGTCGAACCCTACCGCCCCAACTTCTTGCGCTTGTTCTCCACAAAATCCACCAGAATGTACTCGCCAAGCTTCTCCGGCGAGGTATAAAACACGCGCCCACCGTTAATCCGCGCAACCTCCTGCATGAATGCCCGCAGGTACTCGCTGGATTCCAGCATAAAGGTATTAATGGCGATGCCTTTGCTGGTGCAGCGTTTCACCGCCCGGAACGTCGCCCGAATCGTCTCTGGTGTCGGCGGATAAGCAAACATCGCTTGACCGTCCTCCAGGTGCGCGGTCGGCTCTCCGTCGGAAATCATGATAATCTGCTTGCTGCCCGCCGAGTGTTTGGCCAACAGCCGCTCCGCCAGCAGCAGCGCATGTTGCATATTGGTGCCTAGCACGTATTCATCCCACTGCAGATAAGGCAGATCGTGGGGTTTTAGCTCCTTGGCGTAGGCCGCGAAACCGATGATGTAAAAGCTGTCTTTCGGATATTGGCTGGTAATCAGGTTGTGCAGCGCCAGCGCCACTTTTTTAGCCGCCTGAAAAGAGCCGCGCAGCGCCATCGACCAGGATAGGTCAACCAACATGGCTGTGGCGGTGGTAGTGATCTGTTCGCTGCGGTAAATCTCAAAATCATCGGGCTGCAACTGTATGGGGGTGCCCGGCCCGTTGCGATTTAAAGCGTTGCGAATGGTGCGCGGCATATGCAAATGAAACGGGTCACCAAACTCATACGCCTTGGTGTCCTCCACCCGCTCGCCAAATCGGCCTTCCTCGGGAATGGCATGATTCCCCAAACTCTGATTTTTCAGGCGCTGATAAATCTCACCCAGAGCTTTTTGGCCAATCATGCGCGACCCGCGCGGGGTTAACTCCCAGCCTTTATCATCGTCGGAGCGCACATAACCGGCGTCTTCCAGCATTTTCATGAGCTTTTCGAGCTCTTCCAGCTGGTCTGCTTCTTCGTCGCCCATGAGTTCGCGCAGCAGGTCTTTGTCGATGCCGTCGAGGTCACCGCGGCGCTCCGCCTGCTGCATCTGCCCCAGCAAATCATCCATCTCGTGCATTTCTTGCATGAGCTGCATGGCGGCTTCCAAGTCCAGGGATTCATCGCCGGAAAAACGGTACTGCTGACCATCTGGGTTGAGAAAGTCGAGCTCCTTGGCAAGCTTTGCCATTTCCGCTTCCAACTCAGGGTCGTTGAAGCGGCCGCTGAACATTTCCGCCAAGGCTTGTTGCTGCTCCGGCGACAAAGAACTCATGAGTGATTGGGCGGCTGCCATCTGTTGACGCATTTGCTCCATCAACTCGTCCAGGGATTGGGGCGGGTTGTCGCCGAACATATCGCCGAACTCTTCCATGAACTGATCAAAACCCGGATCTTCTCCGGCGATTTTTTTCACCATCATGTCGTTGAGCGCCTTCAACATGTCTTTCATGCGCTCGATGTCGCCGTCGGACAGGTTGTTGACCATGTTCTCAATGTCCTTAAAGAACGTGTTGGTCATGGCTTTACGCAGTTCATTCAGCAGCTCTAAGAACTTTTTCTGCGCATCCGGGTTGATGAACTCAAACTGCTCCAGCGTTTTGATTTGGGAGGGGATGTCTTCAGGCAGTTCATCTAGCGTTTGTTCATTACGCTCGGCGATGTCTTTAAGCAGTGAGTCGCTGAAGTTTTCCGGGTCTTCGGCTTTTTGTTTCCATTCCGCTATGCGGTCGCGCTCCATTTGCACAATCTCGTCCAAACGCTCGCGAAAGTCTTCGAAGATGGAATCTAAATTGAAGCGTTTCAGCTGCCGCTGTTTCTGCTCCTTCAGTTGGCGGATCATGTCGCGCAGACCTTGCATGTACCCGCCTTGAGGCATCTGCATACCGCGCGACATGAGGTTGCGCATGGCCCAGCGCAAATCCCCGTATTCGATGAGGTCGTCTGCCAAGGCTTTCATGACCTCGTCAGCATCCCAACCGGGCTGCTGGGAACCATCCCAGGCGCTGTAACGTTGCCGACGCGAAAAAGCCATGCTGTTGTCCTCTTAAATGATCCCGGTGGTGATCAGCCCGTGTAGGTGGAACGCCCGGCCACCGCGTGTTTGTTGAGCAGTTTGTTGAGGTGTAACCCCTCGAGGATGAACTCCACGTCACAAGCCTTGGTGCTGGCTGTATCAGCGGTAATACGCTCGGCCAGGCCGGGGATTTTGTCGATGATTGACTGATAATCTTCCGCGTACACCGCGTCGCCAATTTCTATGGCGAGGCCGTCGTTAAATGATTCAATGATCGGAGCCAAGTCTTCTAGCTCGTGGCGCGCATCAAACACCTTTTTGGTGGCGGCTTGAACGATCCGTTGGGTGATTTTGTCCTCCTGGCCGTCCTCCATCGCCTCAAACTCCACTTTACCTTGGAAAGAGGGGGCGATGTATTCAAGGTCGGAGATTCGCGGCACCACCTCAGCTTCGTTGAGCACCAGCGCCCTGCGATAGGCGTTGGCAACCATGACTTCGTAGTTGGCGATAGAGGCCCGTACCGAAACCCCAGAGCGTTGATTGATGTCCGGAGAACGACGCGCGTGGTGAGTGACTTCGGCGATAATTTCTTTCATGAAGTCAGGCACCGTCAGCTTGTAGTCTGACAACGCCAGCACGTTGGCCTCTTGCTCGAGGATGTCGATTTCCTGTTCGATGTGCTCAGGGTAGTGGGTGCGGATTTGCGCGCCGTAGCGGTCTTTGAGCGGCGTGATGATGCGCCCGCGATTGGTGTAGTCCTCGGGGTTGGCGGTGGCAAGGATAAAAACATCGACGGGCAGGCGCACTTTGTGGCCACGGATCTGCACGTCGCGCTCTTCCAACAGGTTGAGCAGCCCAACCTGAATACGTTCCGCGAGGTCAGGTAACTCGTTGATGGCGAATATACCTTTGTTCATGCGCGGGACCAGCCCGTAGTGTAATGTCAGCTCATCAGACAGGTAGCGGCCCTCAGCCACTTTGATGGGATCCACTTCGCCAATAATGTCGGCGATGGTGATGTCCGGCGTGGCCAGTTTTTCACCGTAGCGTTCGTCCCGGTGCAGCCAGCGAATCGGCGTCGCGTCACCGTGTTCAGCCACCAGATCCTGGCCTGCCTTGGTAATGGGGTGGAGCGGGTCTTCGGGGATTTCTGTGCCGTCCAAGATGGGCGTCCACTCGTCGAGTAGTGAAGTCAGTGAACGCACAATGCGCGACTTGGCTTGACCGCGTTCGCCTAGAAAGATGATGTCCTGGCAGCCCAAAATCGCGTTGATGGTCTGTGGGATAACGGTGTTTTCGTAACCCATGACGCCCGGAAAGAGCGGCTCCGCGCGGGAGAGTTTGAGAATCAAATTGTGGCGAATCTCTTCTTTGACGGGCTTCGTTGCGTAGCCGCTGGCTTTGAGCTCGCCTAATGTCGCGGCTGTAGGTTGGGATGACACGTTAAAAACACCTTCCAAATTCCCTTCGTTTGAGTCTACGTCTGCGGTGGCGAAGATAGCAAGGCGCGAATGTGGGATTGCAGGACAGGTACGATGTCAGCCTCCACCCAGGGCCGCTCGCGCAACCATTTTGTGTTGCGTGGGCTCGGGTGAGGCAAGGGAACCAGCGTTGGCCAATATTGATCCCAGTCCCGAACGATATCTGTCAAAGATGCCTTTTTCGGCGGACTTAGATGCCAGTCAATGGCATAACGGCCGACACAGAGGGTGAGCTCAATGGCACTCAAATGGCTCAGCAGTTCCGCACGCCAGGCAGCCGCGCACTCCGGTCGCGGCGGTAAATCGCCGCCTTTGCCGCGGCCCGGATAACAGAAGCCCATGGGGACAATGGCACATTGCTTGGGGTTGTAGAAAGTGGCGCGGTCCACGCCCATCCAGCTGCGCAGGCGGTCACCGCTGGGGTCGTTAAACGGAATACCCGTGTTGTGCACCGCCGTACCGGGTGCTTGCCCCACCACTAGAATTTTAGCTGCAGGGTCAGCTTGAAAAACCGGCCGGGGTCCCAGCGGCAAAGCATCGCTGCACAAAGTGCAGCGTCTAATTTCGTCAACCAGTTGAACGAATGATCGCAAACCGGTTTGGTTCAGGCGTTGGCCCGCTGCGTGGGTTTACCCAGCAGGCGGTCGGAGATGATGCGCAGTTGTATTTCGCTCGTGCCCTCAAATATTTTGGTCAGCCGCGCATCGCGCCAATAGCGTTCTACGGCATGCAGTTTGGTATAACCCGCACCTCCGAGAATCTGCAACGCGTCCGATGTCACCCGCTCAGCCATCTCCGCGGCAAACCACTTCACCATGGAGGCTTCTTTGTCGCAGGTTAGGCCGCTGTCCATCTTAGTACATACGTCGTACATCAGCGCCCGGGCTGCTTCGATTTCGCTGGCCATGCGTGCCAGCTTAAAGCGCGTCTCCTGAAAATCTGCGATCGGCACGCCAAACTGCACGCGCTCGTGGGCATACGCAGACGCGTCTTCCAATGCCCCGCGAGCCAAGCCGATGGATCGAGCGGCGGTATGCGCGCGAGCCACGTTGAGCATGTTGACGGTGTTTTTGAACCCTTCGCCCGCGCCGCCGGTGATGATGTTTTCTTTGGGAATGCGGCATTCATCAAACGCCAATTCGTAGGTGTTCCACCCGAAGTAGCCGATCTTAGGAATCGGTGAGCCCTGGCAGCCCGCCGGCAGCTCACCGCGGGGTTTTTCAATGATGAAGCTGCGCAGGCCTTTGTAGCGCGCTTCGTCGCCGGGCGCCTCTACCCGGGCGAGCAGGTTGATGTAGTCCGCCTCGTCTGCAAACGTACACCAGTATTTGTTGCCGGTGATGACCCATTTGTCACCTTCCAGCACGGCTTTGCAACTGACCGAAGCCAGGTCGCTGCCCACATTGGGTTCGGATAAAGCCACGGCAGCCAGATACTCACCCTGTGCTGCCTTGGCGGTGAGCGTTCGTCGCTTTTCATCAGGCCACCCGCCAACTGCCATCAGTGAAGAAGCGCGCGCGATGATACTGGCGACACTCATCCAACCGCGCGCCAGTTCCTCGGCGATCAAACAATACTCAAATACACCCAGGCCAAGGCCACCGTGCTCCTCCGGCATGCGGATACCGAAGTAACCCATCTCCCCCAGTTTGGCGCGTAGTTCCATCGGGATTTTGCCTTGGACCGGGTCCAGTTCGTTCGCCACCGGCAGGACTTCTTTCATAGTGAAGTCGCGGGCGACGTCCTGGATCATCAGGCGTTCCTCGGTAAGGTAATGTTCTGTCATCTTAAATGCCTATCAAATCTGCGCGATCTATCAGGTTCTGCACGATGCGGATGCTGGCCGCATCGACCATGACCCCGTCCACATTGATGGCGCCTAGGCCCTCGGCCAGGGCTTGCTCATATGCCTCTTTTTGTTTGCGTGCCGCGGCTACTTCTTCTGGATCGGGTGCAAAGATGTCTTGCGCAATCTCCACTTGACTCGGATGTATCGCCCATTTGCCCACCATGCCCAGTATCAGGGAACGTTCCGCTTCCTTGGTATAAGCCTCGGGGTTGCGAAAGTTGGCATACGGCCCATCCACTGGGTCGATGCCGTTGGCGCGGCAGGCGATGGTCATCTTGTAACGCGGGTAATGCCAAATGTCCGGCGGGTAACCGCCGGTGCTGCCCACCGCGGACAGCTGCATTTGCTGCGATGCGCTGTAGTCGCCCATGCCAAACACCAGACACTCCAGCCGGTCGCTGCACGCAGCGATCTCTTCGACGTTCATCATGCCTTCAACTTCTTCGATGAGGCACTCGATACCGATGCGCTTGGTTAAACCCAACTTCTGTTCCAACTGATCCAGCATCAAATGTACAAACCGTACGTCCGCTGCGGACTTAGCCTTGGTCAACATGATGGTGTCGAGGTTTTCCCCTGCGCCGGTGACCACCTCAATGATGTCGTCGTGACACCACTGCGTCTCCACATCGTTAATGCGCACGCACACTGTACGCGGCGTCCACTCGAGATTGTTTAGCGCTTCTACGATTAAGCCACGCGCTCCCGGCTTGGCACTCGGCGCCACCGCATCCTCTAGATCCAGGAACACATGGTCCAGATCCATGGCCGCGGCTTTTGCCATCATCTTCTCCGAGCTGCCCGGCACCGATAATTGGCACCGTCGCGCTCTTGCTGGTTGTTTGTTCATCTCCTGTGTCCTCTTGGTGTCTGGTTGAACTACTATCTTGGCTCTCTGGGTGATGTTGGATCCGGTCAGGGATTTCGGCACCGATCGATTTACTGAATGTGCAAGGCTTGCGGAGGCCGATGGAGTTTTCAGGAGGCTCCGCGACATGGATGTCGCGGCGCCAGCGCCCAAGGATGGGTTCACAGCGGTCCTGAAAACTCCATCGGTTTGCGCGAGCCGAATCGAAGCCCAATGGATCAATGTTTAACTAAAGCGCTAAATAGCGGCGTAAGGTCCTCCAACTGCTCCAAATCACGACACAGCCGAATGAGCTCATTGGCACGATCCTGACCAAGGCGTGGGACCACCAAGGCGCGAAACTTTCGTTCCAGTTTCTGCCATTGGCCGTCCAAATCACGCATCGGCACCGCCACGTTAAAGGCCTGCGAAAACACTTGCCCATCATTGGTTTCAATGGTTACAAGCGTCTCACTGTTAGCAATGGATTCAGCTTGCTCATGATCATGTGCCACCACCTGCACCTTGTCACGAAAGGCCACTAACTGCGGTTCTTGAGTTAACGCGTCAGTGAAAATATCAATGCTCGAGGTATCCACACCCGCCAGAGTCATGGCGACGGTAAAGCGCAAACTGAACTTGGCCTCTAGACCGGTGACGGGCTCCGCGATGTTGCACACTTTGAAATGTCCCGGATCTACCCGCACGGTGACCTGCTTAATCTGATTGGGGTCAAACAGGTTTTGTTCGCACAACAGGGCGGTGGCTTCGATGGCCGAGTGCGTTAAATAGCAAGCCGCGTGGTACTTAAACAGGATGTCTTGGACGTAAGCGGGTTGCTGGATGGCGTTCGCAAAACGGTCAGAGTTGGCGTTGTCACTTTGCGTATCGATAAACCCTTGCTCAACTTCCAGAATGTTCTCACGGCTGGTGAACCCCTTAGCGGCAAGACTGGCCGCCTGGGCACCGGTGGCTGCGGCATGGCCTGCGTGCAGCGGTTTACACATGGTGCCGAACTGCGATTTTAAGCCTGCCGCTTGGGTACCGGCAATTCCCAATGCTCGGGCGGTTTCAGATGCATCCAGCCCGAGGAGCACCGCTGCGGCCGCCGCGGCGCCAAATGCGCCGAGCGTGCCGGTGCTATGCCAGCCCTGCTGGTAATGTGAACTGCCGGCGAAACGTGCCACGATACATTCTGCGTCGACGCCGGTTGAGAAGGCTTTGATGACATCCGCACCGCTGTGCCCACGCTGCTCCGCCAAAGCCAGCACAGCCGGTGCGACCGGCACAGTGGGATGTCCGGTCATCGCAGATTGCACGTCATCGTAGTCATGTGCATGTCCGGCGGAGCCGTTGATGAGGGCCGCCTGCTGCACACTGGTGCGTTCGTTGGTCGCGAAAACGGTGGCTTGCGGAAAACCGCCCTGTTCACTGGCGTCTTGCCGCAGAATGTTAGCCAGCGGTTCTTCCATCCCCGCGACGGTAACACCAATAAAGTCCAAGAGCGCCTGTTTGCTGACTTCCACTGCTGCAGGCGGGATGTCATTGAAGTTGGCGGCTGCGATGCGCGCAGCCAATTGCGCGGTTTCATTCACGGTCTTTTTCCCCGGATGCGTAGGGCCAATGCAAGCACGCTAACCGAAGAACATCGGAAGTCAACCGGGTGCGCGGTCCGGCATCTCCCCGTTGATCAGGGGTTCGCTAAAAACGGTGCGGCCGCGTTTTAGTTCCCTAGTGACATACTTGCGCAACGCAGGGGTAAGTATGGCGGCATCCGCTTTTGAGCTCACAGGCTGGCCCACCTTGATGTGGTAGCGTTGCCCGGTTTTGTTGAGTAATTCCCGGAACAGGGTCATGTCTTTCAGTTCGGAATTCAAAAACCACAAGAGATAGTACAAGGCGCTGTTGTGCCCGCGAATGTGCATCGGCACGATTGGGCTATCGTACTTTTGTGCCAAGCTCACGCCGGATTCCAACCAGGGGCGTTCGATGAGACCGATTGGCGTTGGGCGGGCCAGGCGCCCGGAGGCAAAGATCACAATTAATCTTTCGTCTTTGAAGGCGCGCACCATATTGCGTACGGTTTCTTTGCTTTTGGCGTGGTTGCGCTTTTCTTCCATCCACTCCACTGGGATGATCATCTCGTTGAGATTTTCCTGGCAACGCACCGCATCGCGGTTGGCGAAGAAGATGACATCCGGTCGGTGCGCCTTTAGCGCGTCGAACACGGCGATGCCGTCGGCAATACCGGCGGGATGGTTTGGCATGACCACAGCCCGGCCGGTTGTCGGCAAGTTTTCTATGCCTTCGATGGTGACACGCATGCTCAGTAGTTTGCTGACATGTTCAAACACCGCAAACCCCGACATGCCTTGCACTTCATCCACCAGATCGATGGCCTGCTGATATCCCAGCACCGGATAAAGGTGATCTTGCACCAGTTTCCACAGGCGTGGGTTTTGGCGTAGCTTGACCGCGCGTTCCTCGATGAGTGTGTCTATGATGTGGCTCATGGCGTGTGTTGCGTGATGAACTGCGTTACTGCTGCATTAAATCCGGCGCTGTCTTCCATGTTAACGGCATGGCCTGCCTCCAACTCTGCAACTTGCAGTTGCTGCATGTGGTCTTCTACCCAAACTTTATAGGGTGTGAAGCGCTTTTCCAATTTACCATGGCACAGCAATGCAGGCCGTGGGTTGTGGGGTGCGATGTCCCTGACGTTAACCGCGGGGGTTGTCACGCCTATGTTATGGGCTACCGCGACGGGGGCGAGGCGCTCAGCGTCTTCGTTCAGCAATTGGTACAACGGCGTGGGTAGCCGTTTGGCGAAGCGCGGATGTACCGCAATGCGCCGTACGGCAGCCAACCCGCCTTCGATCAACCGTGCGCTGGTGGCTGCAGCGTCCGCTTGCCACCGGGTCACTTGCGCTTGGTCTGCAAAAGCTGAACTCGAGTTGGTGAAGACATGCGCCAGCACACGCTGGGGATGTTGATGGGTGTAGCGGATGGTGAGGCCCGCACCCAGTGAATATCCGATCAAAAACCACTGTTCGGCGCCCACCTCGATGCGGATGCGTTCCAACTCTTCGAGGTAACGTTGCGGTTGGTAGGCGGCCGGTTCAGTTGGTGCAGGCGAGCGGCCATGTCCGTAAAGGTCTACGGTGATCGGCACGCTGACGTCACCGAGCGCGTCGAGATTGGCGTGCCATTGTCGAGAAGAAGACAAAAAGCCGTGCACAAGCAATAGGTGAGGACCGCGTCCGGGATGGACGGTGTAAGCTAGATTTGTCGAGACGGACAAGATACGGCGTAATCGCCCTCTGGGCGGTTGAAAAAACCGTCGGCATGCTACCATGTTGACCGTTTAACCGTGAACGATGTGTTGTTGTGAGACGAAAGAGACGAGTGAGACGAAAGAGTAGAAAGAGAGGAGTGAGAGGCTTATGTACGATCTGTTGATAAAAAACGGCATGGTGGTGGATGGCTCCGGCGGTGCTGCCTATCGTGCCGATGTCGCTATCCAAGACGGCAAGATTGCGCGTATGGGTAGGGTCAATGAACGCGCCCGTCAAACAGTCGATGCTGAAGGGCACGTGGTCACCCCTGGGTTTGTCGACGGACACACTCACATGGATGCGCAAGTATTCTGGGACCCGATCGGTTCTTGTTCTTGCTATCACGGTGTGACCACCGCGGTGATGGGGAACTGCGGATTTACGCTGGCGCCTTGCAAACAGGAAGACGCGGATTTTGTGTTTCGTAATCTTGAACGCGCCGAAGATCTCTCGCGGGATGCCATGCTCGCCGGTATCGATTGGTCTTGGGAAACTTTCCCGGAGTTTTTAGATGCCGTGGATCACTTACCCAAGGGCATCAACTACGCCGGCTACATCGGCCATTCAGCTTTGCGCACATATACCATGGGTGAGCGCGCGTTTACCGAAGAAGCCAGCGAAGATGATCTGAAGAAGATGCAGCAGGTGGTGCAAGAAGCGGTGCACGCGGGTGCCATCGGATTTTCGACTTCGCGGACGTTTAACCACATTACAGCCGATGATCGTCCGGTCGCGAGTCGCTTGGCACATTGGGATGAAGTACGCGCTATCGTCAACGCGGTGGGTGAAACCGGCAAAGGTGTGTTTGAGATTGCCGGCGAAGCGCCTGGCAGAGACCCGGCGCGTATTCGCGACTACCACGAACGGCTGCGTGACTTGGCGGTGGAGTCCGGTGTCACTCAAACATGGGGTATGTTCAGTGTGCGCGTTGCTCCAGACTTCTGGCGCCCCTATTTCGATTTGTTGGATGAAACCGCTGCTGCAGGCGGTCGTATGTTTGCGCAGGTGCACACGCGGGCTTTGAATACGCTTTTGTCGTTCGAAAGCCACACGCCGTATGACAAGTGGGAGCTGTGGTCTGATATCCGTGCATTACCTTTGGCCGAGCAGAAGGCAAAACTGTCCGACCCAGCGATCAAAGCCAAGTTGGTAGAAATTGCCAATCGTGATTACACCGGCCCGCGTATTGTAGGGGCCGAACCCCGTCCTCCAGAGTGGGAGTATGTGTTCCCAATGGCGGACATGAATTACGACACCCCCTCGATGGCGACGCTGGCGCAGCAACAAGGCATCAACCCGGTGGAACTGATGATTGATATGGCGCTGGAACGGGATCTGAAGATGTTCTTCCGCCAGCCCATCGCCAATGAGAACCAGGATCACGTGCTGGAGATGATTAAACACCCACGCTCGGTGGTGACTTTCTCCGACTCAGGGGCGCACGTGGCGCAGATCATGGACAGCTCTCTACAAACCCATCTGTTGAGCCATTGGGTACGGGAAAAGCAAGCATTGAGCTTAGAAGAGGCGGTACGTCAGATCACTTACAACACGGCGACGATGTGGGGATTGCATGATCGCGGCTTGCTGCGTGAAGGCATGGCCGCCGATGTGTTGGTCTTCGACCCGGACACCATCGGCGCGCGTATGCCGGAAATTGTGCATGATCTGCCAGCAGGGGCGAAACGCCTGAAGCAGACTGCAGACGGCCTGCTGCACACCATTGTTAATGGTGAAATTTTGCTGACCAACAATGAGCATAGCGGCGCTGAGCCAGGCCGCTTATTGCGCAGCTAAGGCCGCATCAGGCATTATTCACGCTCGACGTTAAGTCTCAGATGCGCCCGTAGTTCAACTGGATAGAGCACCAGGCTTCGAACCTGGGGGTTGTAGGTTCGAGTCCTACCGGGCGCGCCAGTCGTCTGCCCCTTGAGGAGCAGACTTAGCGAGTTTTCCGCTTTGCGGAAAACTCGTTCTACCTTTGGGTGTTTTCCTTAGACTTTTTGGCGGGTTGGGTAAACCTGTGCGCGTTCAGCAGCTAGAAGGTGATGCTGGCGTTGATGCCGAAGTTGCGGCCGACGCCGTCGACGCCGCTGCCGGGTTCTCTGTAGGTTTTGTCTGCAAGGTTCTCGATGAACAAGCGGATGCTGCGGTTACGCCGGTCATTTTCCCAACCCAGTATCAGGTCGGTGACGCCGTAGCCGGGCATGCTGCCGTCGGGGTTACCGGCCATGGTGAGGCGCACATCGTCGGCGTCCGCGTCACTTGGGTGGGTGGCGACTTCGTCGTAAGCGTCATGCCAGCGTACTTGCACTTCTGCCGACCAGTTTGGATGCGGCTGGTAGCCAAGTCCGATGTAACCGAAGCTACGATTGGCGCGTGAAATGTTGTCGGTAAATGTCCTACCACCTGCAAGGGGGATGTCCCGTGTGGCGTCAAGCAGCGACACTGCACCGTTGAAGGTCACCCGCTGTTGTGCTGAAAGCGCAACAACCCAGCCCCAGGATGATTCAAAGCCATACAACTTTGCATCCTCGACGTTTGTGGTGACCGCAGGAGTTGCGGCGAAGTCTCGTTGTATCAGATCATCGATCTGAGTTTGAAACACAGTGAGCGAAAAGTGGTTTTCACCACTGTGCCACTTCCAGCCGGCTTCATACGTGAGGCTAACTTCTGCATCCAGATTTGGGTTGCCGGTGGCTGGATTACCACTAGATCCGCGGTCGACAATGCCGTTTAGATTGGTCAAATTTGGGGCTCGGAATCCCCGTGAGATACCGGCGAACAGCCGCTGACGGGGACTCAGTCTCCATAACGCCCGCAAACTGCCGGTGATGTCATCGGTATCACCGTCTACTGCACCAAAAGACCAGCGATAGGCGCTGTAGCGCAGTCCTGTCAGGACGCTGAGACGCTCGCCTACCCGCCAGCTATCTTGCACAAACAGGCCCATGGTCTGGTATTTACTGTCATCCGAGACCGTTGTGTTGTTGTCCCAATCCTGCGGGTTGTAAGGTGCCAACATCGTTAAGTCTGTCGAGCCAACAGGCGTGCGGAATTCTCTGTACTGATTGTTGGTGCGTTCGTAGATGTAAGTACCACCCCAGGTGAGTTCGTGACGCTGCTCGGCACCCCAGACGGAGATGGCCTGTATATCGATGCCGCGAGCGTCGAGTGTATTGTCGTATTGCCGCCGACGGACGCGCTCTGTGGCACTGCCAGCATCCCGCAACGACGCGCGAAATTGTTCCTCACCGAAATGGTGCCACCACAGTTTAGTGTCCAACCGTTGCATGAAGCCGGTGTCAATCTGCCACTGATCTTGTAAGTGCAAGTAGCTAAAAGTCTGCGGATCGAAAAACCGGTAGAGTCGCTCGGTCCGCCCGGAGTTGGCCGCATAACCCCCCGGGCGCGGCGCGTCGATCTGTTCTTTGTGGCCGGCGTTTAGCTTAAGCAGGTGATGATCAAAGCCCTGGTAGGCCACGCGCAAACTACCGCCATATTGCTCATAGTCGGTGTTGGGTATGGCGTTGTAGGAATTGCCCGGGCGTTTGAGTAGGTGCTGACGAAAGTCTTTGCCGCCGGCGCGATTGTGAAAATCGCTAGCGCCAAAAGCCACCGAATAAGTCCATTTGTCGGCGGCACCATCAAGACCGGCTTCCAACGTGCCGCCGTTACCACTGTCTAGGCGCGTTTGCGCCCACCAAGATTGCCCCTGGCTAATGCCGCGTCCTGCCGGTGCCAGTCTGAAATCGAGCGCACCAGTGAGCCCATCAGATCCGTTAACCGTGGACGACGAGCCCAAAATTGAATCCACTGAGGCAAGCCCAAGATCCGGTACTAAGGCGGCGTACTGATTGGGTCCGGGTCGCATGAAAGCGTGGCTGAGGCGAATGCCATCCAGCATCAGCAAAGTTTGTTCGCCGGTTAATCCGCGAATGAACGGACTTGCCTGATTTGGGGCGGTGCGTTGTATGAATACCCCGGGGCCGTAATTCATGCGGTCGATGGCCATGCGACCAACACGCTGGTCTATTTCCCTGATGTCCAATCGGTAGAACGCATAAGGTTGGTCAATGGGGTCTTGCTGCAGACGTGTACCCGTCACCACTAGCGTCTCTGTTCGGCTCGTAAGCTGCGAATCCGCATCGGCTCTTGCGATGCTAGCGGAATGAGCCATCAAGCATGTTACCAACCAGCCGCAATACCTTAATTGGCTTACCTTGTGCATTGTGTGTGACTTCCTATTTCCCTGCAGCTCCCCCACCGCAGGATTATTTTAAGCTGCAAGTGTGGGAATGAATGTATGGCGGATGTGAGCCGCCAACAGGAAACGCAGCACAACTGCAGGAGGACGGTTGTCCGCACAATCATCCTTACAACTTACGGAAAACACGGATTTGACCTGAATCTCCCGGTAGTTAATCCTCCATGGTCTCAGATTTGATCAACACGGAGCCTTCAGCATGAGCGAAGCTGTAAATGACGACGCTGTGAAATCCGCGGAAGCATCTCCCGCGCCATTACGTATGCCGGGTGTGGCAGATACAGAACAGGCGGGTGAGATACCCAAAGCGCAGGACGTGCCACTTGAGGAGATCATTCCTTTGCGGCCGCGTTTGTTCGCGGAAAATCGTTGGCAGGAGTATTTCGAGCGGTTACGTAAAGAAGACCCCGTACACTTTAATGAAACCGAGATCGCCGGAAGATTCTGGTCTTTAACGCGTTACGCCGACATCAAAAAAGTGGACAGCGATTGGCAGAATTTTTCTTCCGCCAAGGGCATCACCATTGGTTTTCCGGTGGATGCGGAGCCTCCCGAGGGCGTGTTGCAGATCAGTATGTTTATCGCTCAGGACCCGCCAGTACATGACGTGCAGCGCAAGACGGTCACTGGGGTGGTGGCGCCCAATAACCTGGCAAAACTGGAGCCCCTTATCCGCGAGCGCACCGCACGGGTGCTGGATTCCCTGCCGGAAGGTGAAGCCTTTGATTGGGTAGACAACGTCTCCATCGAGCTCACCACCATGATGCTCGCCACGTTGTTTGACTTCCCGTTCGAAGAGCGCCGCAAGTTGACGCGCTGGTCGGATGTGGCCACTGCGGTCCCTCAACCTGGTGGCGTCATTGAAACCATGGATCAGCGTCGTGAAGAGCTGCTTGAGTGTTTGGAGTATTTCACCAACCTATGGGAAGAGCGTAAACGCAACCCAGGTGACGACTTGGTTTCTATGTTGGCCCACGGCGAAGAGACTAAGGACATGCAGCCGATGGAGTTCCTCGGCAATTTAATTCTGCTCATCGTCGGCGGTAACGACACGACGCGCAACACCATGTCGGGCAGCGTGTATGCATTAAATAGGTTTTCCGAGCAATACGACAAGCTCATCGCCAATCCAGAGTTGATCCCCAAAATGGTGGCTGAAGTGATTCGTTGGCAGACCCCGCTCGCTTACATGCGGCGCACCGCCAATCAAGACTGTGAGGTCGGTGGCAAGCAGATCAAGCAAGGTGATCAAGTGTTGATGTGGTACGTCTCCGGCAATCGAGATGAAGACGTGTTTGAAAACGCGGATGAACTCGACATCGAGCGCCCCAACGTGCGCCAACACCTATCGTTTGGTTTTGGAATTCACCGCTGTATGGGTAACCGCCTTGCAGAGCTGCAGTTACGTGTGCTCTGGGAGGAAATCCTCAAGCGCTTCGAAAAAATTGAGGTGTTGGAAGAACCCCAGCGGACTTACTCTTCTTTTGTGAAGGGTTATACCCATATGCCGGTGAAAATTACCCGCAAGCAAAGCTAACCATTCAGCCGGGCAGTAGGCAGTGACAGGGCCGGTGTCGAGAGACACCGGCCCTACAGGCCTAGATCACAAATCCCTTGGCGTTCAGCAAGTACGCAAAATCTTCGCGTTGCTCAGCGTCCAACTCGACAATGATGTCTTGTATGGCCCTGGCGGTGGCCAGCTGCAGCTGTTCTGCGCTGCTGACCCGCGGTGCTAGCGCGTCTTTAAGCATGTCAACGCTTACATCCGGATTGGTCACCAGACTCGCCACCTTAGTCACCGTGCGGGTTTCGTCCAAGCTCGCTTGTTCCCGTTCGGTTTTGAGCCGATCCATGATGGCCGCAATGCGGCGCATTTGACCATCGTCCAAATCCAAATGATAAGCCAGATAACGCAAGGGGCGGCGTACGCCGAAGCCGCCGCCGGAATGGCGGCCGCGATGGCGCCGCGAGGCGTAGCCTGCGGAATCTGAGTGTCGTGAGGGTGATCGGCTGCCGAAACCGTATGCATGCGCGTATGCATAGCGTCGCGGCCATCGACTACAGTGATGAAACATAATGTTTCCTCCATGGTTGATACCTGGGGTTCTATCACCGGGGCTTAAGCCACCAGTGGGTTTAAGGCGCGGGCGTTCCGCCACGCGCAAGCTAAGTGCAGCAGAAAAAGCCAACGAAGTAAAGGCGTCTAAAACTGTGTCGCCTGGGCGTGCGCTCCTCTTGGCATGCAACCAGCACGCAACGCTGGCGATTATGGGTGGCATCAATGGCCAACTGTGGCGAACTTTTTGCCTTTTGTCTGCGACCTAAACAATGACCGGGTAGCCTTCACCGGATCTTCCCGGTCACTTTATCCCTTCAACTATAGAATCGAATGTTGATTCGCGCCCGCGCCAAGACTTCGCTGCAGATGCGGCCAAGTCTTTGTAAGCGGGCTTTTTTTTGCCGTTGTGTTACCCTCTCGCGCCGCTTTTTGAGTCTGAAAGAGAACACGCATGAGTGACGTGAAGTTCGATTCCATTGAAGATGCCATCGCCGCCATCAAGAACGGTGAGATGATTGTGGTGGTGGATGATGATGATCGTGAAAACGAAGGGGATCTCATCATGGCGGCCAGCAAAGCGACCCCGGAAGCGGTGGCTTTTATGATCCGGCACACCAGCGGTATCTTGTGTGCGCCGTTGTTTGAAGAGCATGCTGCACGTTTGCATCTGGACCCCATGGTTGCGCGCAACGATGCGCCCATGAGCACGGCGTTTACGGTGTCGATTGATTACAAACAAGGCCTCACCACCGGGATCTCTGCCGAAGAACGGGCAGCGACCGTGCAAGCATTAACCAATAATAACGTCAGCGCTGAAGACTTTGTCCGGCCAGGACACATTTTCCCCTTGGTTGCGCGCCAAGGTGGGGTGTTGGTGCGTTCCGGTCACACTGAAGCCGGCGCGGACCTCTCGGTATTGGCTGAGTTACCGCCGGTCAGCCTGCTGGCAGAGTTGGTGAACGATGACGGCACCGTGCAACGGTTGCCGCAACTGTTGGATTTTGCGCAACAGCACCAGCTTAAGATCATTACCATCGCGGATTTAATTGCCTATCGGCAGACGCGCGAGCAACTGGTGGAGCGCACCAATGAGTTCACCGTGCAGTCCTCCATCGGTGACGCACGCGGGCTGTCCTACCGCACGAAATTTGAAGATGCCGAACACTTAGCCTTGGTATTTGGTGACATCAGCCAAATGGAATCGGTGCCGGTACGCATACACCGCGAAAAGCTCATCGATGATGTGTTTGGTCCGCAGACCGAACACCCCAAAAACCTGCTCGATGCATCCCTCGACCGCATACAGCAACTGGGCGGCGGGGTGTTGATTTACCTTCGCACCGGCTTTGTGGGCGTACCTCATGAAAAACTGTCAGGGCAGTCCAAGGAAGAGGAGCGCCGCAGCCAGTGGCTTGAAGTAGGGGTGGGGGCGCAAATTTTGCGTGATATAAATGTGAGCCGTATCCGTCTGATCGCCGGTCGCGAAGTGGAATATGTCGGTGTCAGCGGCTTTGGCCTGACCTTGGAATCTACCGAAATTCTCTAGCAGTTTCGGTCAACGGTTGGTGGCTGGGAATTGCGAGCGTAGCGAAACCCCGACGCACGCCCCTCCGGTCCTACGTAGACTATTCTGATGGCTTGGCTGCGTTTGCCGCAGCTTTCGCACTTTAACCGCATGCGCACACGTTCAATCGGGTAGTCGCCGCCATTGCGCGCAATTAACGTGTCGAGGTCGACCAGGGCGACACGGTGGCAGGGATCACAGACCGCATAGAGTCGGAAAGCGTGCACCATGTCAGCGAGGGTTTGCATACATTGAAGCATACCTGTTCATTCGGTATATGTATATATATACAGTATTTGTGAACTGCGTGGCATGCGGATGCCCACTTGCGTGGCGCGGCCACGGTCGAATTTAACCGCTGAACTGGCACGTACACACGTTCAGTTGTACTTTGTAGAGTTATGTTTGAGCTAACCCATGCCGTGTATGCCATCCGACGCTAAGCCGCTGGCCATCACCTTAGGAGACCCGTCAGGTATTGGCGCTGAAGTGGCCGCCAAAGTGTTGGCCGAAGCGCAACCCGAAGTGCCGTGGTTGTTGGTGGGCGCACGCTGGGGCTTAGAACTGGGCGCGCAAGCGGCGGGCGTGGAATTACCCGACATTCCATCGGTGACTTCAGCGAAAGCCTTACGTGGCCCATTTGGCCTGTTGCAGATTGGGCCCGATCAACCCGCTGATTTCAGCTTCGGCAA
Source organism: Pseudomonadales bacterium (assembly GCA_028281005.1). Lineage (GTDB taxonomy): Bacteria > Pseudomonadota > Gammaproteobacteria > Pseudomonadales > Azotimanducaceae > UBA4421. The sequence continues at coordinate 60,875 of JANQKS010000044.1, read as the reverse complement.
AGTGCAGGTCGCGTGTGGGCATGCCGCGGTGCAAGCTGTGGAGTGGGCAGCAGAGGCTTGTTTACAAGGCTCGGTCGCCGCCATGGTGACGTGCCCGATCAACAAAGCAGCCATTCACGCTGCCGGCTATGTGGATGACATCGGTCACCAGGAAATCCTCGCGCGCCTGTCCGGTGCGGATTGGACTGCCACCATGCTCATGACCCCGGGTCTGCGCGTCGCCCATTTATCCACGCACAAATCCCTGCTTGAGGCGGCTCGCTATGTGAAACACGCAACGGTGTTGGAAAAGCTGCGTTTAGTGCATGACACGCTGCATGCTTGGGGGATAGCCAGTCCACGCATTGCTGTGGCCGCCTTGAATCCCCATGGTGGTGAAGGTGGCCTGCTGGGTCGGGAAGAAATTGATGAACTGGCGCCTGCCGTGGCGGACGCCCAAGCAGCGGGTATCGCCGCCAGTGGACCCATACCCGCGGATTCGGTGTTCAATCGCGCCATCAATGGCGAGTTTGATGTGGTTCTGGCGCTCTATCACGACCAAGGCCACATCGCGATTAAAGTGCACAATTTCCACGCCTCCACCACCGCCACCTTGGGTATTCCATTTGTGCGTACGTCCGTGGATCACGGCACGGCGTTCGACATCGCGGGGCAGGGTGTTGCGGACCCGCGCGGTTTGCTCGCGGCGATCCGTACCGCGGAGCAAATCCTCGTCGGCGCATTGGGCGGCTAAACGAACACGCGCCAGATTTAGACGACGGTGCAAAGTGTGGCACACTCTCAAGCATGTCACAGAGAGTATTAATCCTGGGAGGGAAAAGTGAAAGCTGCTGTATTTCGTGAAGTGAATCAACCGATGGAAATCGAAGACGTTGAGATTTCCAAACCGGGGCCGCGGGAAGTGTTGGTGCGTACATCCGCAGCGGGGATCTGCCACAGCGACATGCACTTCTGGAATGGTACGTACCCAGGTGCGGTACCGATGGTGCTTGGCCATGAAAGCGCGGGGGTGGTGGAGCAAGTGGGTAGCGACGTGCATTACGTGAAACCCGGCGACCATGTGATTACCTGTCTGTCGGTATTCTGCGGACACTGCGAAAAATGCCTGACCGGGCACATGTCTTTGTGCCAGGAACCGGAAACCAATCGCGGACCTGAAGACGAACCGCGCCTCAGCCAGCAAGCCCAAAAGGTGCAGCAGTTTGCTCAGCTTGGTTCTTTTGCGGAACAGATGTTAGTGCACGAGCATGCGGTCGTGAAAATCCGCGAAGACATGCCCATGGACCGTGCTGCGTTAATCGGCTGCGGTGTCACCACCGGCGTCGGTGCGGTTATCCATACCGCAGGCGTAGAGCCAGGCAGCACAGTCGCGGTGATTGGCTGCGGCGGCATTGGCCTGTCTTGTATTAACGGGGCGGCCATCGCGGGTGCTGCCCGGGTTATTGCAGTGGATCGGGTCGCTTCGAAGTTGGAGTTGGCGCGCAAATTTGGTGCCACAGACGTCGTCGACGCCAGCGATGGTGACGCCGTTGAAATGGTGCGTGAATTAACCGGCGGCGGCGTACATTACTCTTTTGAAGCCATTGGCTTGAAAGTCACCGCCGAACAAGCATTTCGTATGTTGAGCCCGGGCGGTACCGCAACGGTCATTGGCATGATCCCGCCGGGGGAAATGGTCGCCCTGCACGGACCGGATTTTCTCATGGAGAAAAAAATTCAGGGTTCCATGATGGGCAGCAACCGCTTCCGTGTGGATATGCCGCGCTTTGTCGATTTTTATCTGCAGGGGCGTTTACACCTGGATGATCTGGTATCCAACCGCATCAAGTTGTCTGATATCAATGAGGGTATGGCGGCATTGGAAACCGGAGAAGTGGCACGCAGCGTCATTATGTTCGACTGATTAGATCCAGCTCACCAGGTTCAATTCAGCGCCACAGCTGATGTCTACGTTGGTATTACAAAGCGAGAGTTAAGGAGTGCGCATGCGTTGGCTGTCTTTTGTTCGCGATGGCGAAACAACATTTGGCTACATCACCGCAGATGGGCACGGAGTGGTTGATGTAGGCGCGCGCAGTGAGTTTGCTTCTCTGCGTGAAGCCATCGCCGCTGCTGCGTTGTCGGACCTAGCGGCGCAATATGGTGATACGGCGGATGTCGCCTTGGACGGCCTGACTTATGCACCCACCATTACAGACCCCCGCAAGATTCTCTGTGTCGGGCTAAATTACAAAGCCCATCAGGAAGAAACTGGCCGCGGCGGGGAAGGTGTGCCGACCGTATTTGTACGATTTGCAAAAGCGCAGGTGGCCCATGAGCAAGCCATGATCCGTCCACTGGAATCCAACACCTTAGACTTCGAAGGTGAGATTGCCATGATCATCGGTGCTCCAGGCCGGCGTATCAGTCGCGAGGACGCCCTGCGGCACGTGGTGGGGTTCGGCATCTACAACGACGGCAGCGTCCGTGAATACCAACGCCAGACCAGTCAATTTACGCCCGGCAAAAACTTCACCGCCACGGGCGGCTTTGGCCCCTGGATGATGACCATGGACGAGATTGGCGATCTATCGCAAATGGAAATCACCACCCGACTGAATGGTGTGGTCATGCAAAACGCTAAGGCAGAACTTCTGGTACACGGCTTCGAGGAACTGATCGAGTACTGTTCCACCTTCATCGAGTTAGAACCCGGTGACGTGATTGTCACCGGGACACCGGGCGGGGTGGGTGCCGCGCGCAAACCACCGGTCTTCATGGACGACGGTGATGTGATTGAGATCGAGGTCTCACCGATTGGTACGTTGCGCAACCCGGTGGTGGGAGAAGTCTGACTACGGTTGGGTTCTAACGGGGCACTGATTGGTAGTTGTTAACCAGCGCAGTTTTGGGATAACGAACTTGCATCACTCTCTGCGCCCAACGGCTGCAGGCGTTAAACGTATTCATGGCGCCGAACACAAGGCGCTCGCCTTCGTGTTTGTTGTAGCACCGCAGTGCAAGCTTGCGGCTTTCCAAGTCGCGCATGCCTTCGAGAGTGGTGGGTTGAGAGGTGACACATCCGGCGGTTAACAGGGTGCCGCACAACAGCAAGATCGCGGCAAAATGCCTTTTCATTCAAGTACTCCTAGTTATCAAAAATGTCGAGTACCCCTCTTTAAACCCCTCTTGGTTTCGACAGGTGATCGCTGTAAAGCAAGCGGTGTGCCAGCTTTACTCCGGGTTTTAGCAACCATTCGGGCTACTTGCGCACCAAATCTGTGCATTAGCGGGTTCGCATGTCCAGATGTGAGCGAACATGCGGGGGGCTGAGCGTATTGTTGAACAATGGGTGCGGCACCCAAGTGTTTGGGTTGAGTCAGTAAATACTGGCCCGTGGTATGGTCGGTGGTGAAGGCCTCAGAGGAATGCAGGCTGACACGAGACGCGTACGATGTTGTCCCGGCGTCTACATTGCGGGCCGCTGCGGGTACAAAAACCCTTCTACCCTGAGGGTGACCTCTGTCATGTGTATCTACTCCATCCCCCGGGTGTCATGGCTGCTCAAGATGAAATGGTCGTGCGCGGTGAAGTCGCCCCGGGTGCCAAGGCATTGTTGACCACACCTGCTGCCAACAAAATTTACCGCTCTACAGGTCTGCGCAGTGAAGTTGAGCAACATCTGCGGGCGGCGGAAGACGCGTCCATGAATTTGGTGGCCATCGATCAATTGTCGGCCAAATTTCTCTTACTAGACTTCGTGATTGTCGAGAGCGGGGGTGATAACCTCAGCGCAACGTTTAGTCTGGAGCTGGCGGACCTCACGCTCTACGTCATCGATGTGGCGGCAGGTGAGAAAGTGCCGCGCAAAGGTGGACCTGCGATTACCCGCAGTGATTTGTTGATTATCAACAAAACCGATCTAGCGGAACATGTGGGCGCTTCACTTGAGGTAATGGACCGAGATGCAGGTAGAATGCGGGGAGAACGCCCGTTTTGTTTTACAAACTTGAAAACCGGTGCGGGTATCGAGCAAGTGGTTGACTTTATAGTGGCTAACGGCCTGCTTGATGAGCCCCCCACCCAATCACAGCAAATGGATGTTGGAGGATAACCGATGAAGGTACTGACAAAATCACTCGCCACCGCGCTCGCCGCGCTTCCCGCCGCGGCGCTAGCACACCCCGGTCACGGCACCTTGACGGGACTGCTGCACGGCTTTGAGCCGCTACACCTGCTGCCGGCGATTGCTATTGTCGCGGTGGCTTATGGCCTAATGCGGCGCAAAGTTAAAGCCCGCAAGCACCACTAGCACCGGCACTGCTGCTGCTACGATTCGCCTCAGGACACCCGTTCCGAGGCGGGACGTCCGCTCGTACCTGCCACCATGTCCCGCGCTTCGCGGGTAGATTTCTGCGTTGGTTCGCGTCCGCGGGAAAAATTGAACGGGTCGGTATCGATGTCTTCCAGTTCGAGCTCACCATTGAGCACCGCTTGTTTCCAAGCCTGGTGCTCATCTTCACGGGCTTTAAATTCCGGCATCACTTCCTTGGCAAATAACTCCAAAGAATCACAAATGTCTTGATGGGTGTTTTTGCCCGCCTGATTGAGCAGGATGACCTGATCAACATTGGCGTCTTCCAATTCCTTGAGTCTTTCACGGATGGTGTCGGGCGAACCGATTAACTCACTGCCGCTGCGCCGTTGTCCTTCCGGCGTCTGTTTCCATTCTTGATAACGTTCCCAGAAATTGATCTGGCCCGGCTCAAACGGGCCTTCCTTGCCGTAGAGCTGTAGAGCAAATTGGAAGAAGGTCCAGCCATCGGCTTTCTCCCACGCTTCCTCATCTGTCTCTGCGCACATGAAACCACCGACCACCGCTATGTTGGGATTCGCTTGATAGTCGGCGAGCTTCTCCTGGTGATGCAGGAAGGTGTTGTAGTATGCATTGACCCACGCCTCTGCCGCAGCGAGATTGACAAACTTGAAGCACAGCGCACCCATACCACGGTGGGCGGAGTATTTAATGGTATCCAGTTGGGAGCAAGCGACCCACAACGGTGGATGAGGTTTTTGCAGGGGTTTGGGCAACACCGCGCGTTTGGGAAAATGAAAATACTCCCCATCATATTCCCAACCGTGGTTATACATCATCGGTAGGGTACAGCGTACGGCGTCTTCCCAGATGTCGCGTTTGTCGCGGAATTTAAGGTTAAAGGGGTGCAGCTCCGTGACGGATGATCCTTCACCTAAACCCATCTCAACTCGGCCGTTAGACACCAAGTCGAGGGTGGCGACCCGTTCCGCGACGCGGGCCGGGTGGTTGGTGGTGAGTTGAATAATGCCGTGACCTAGGCGGATGTTCTGCGTGCGCTGACTGGCGGCGGCCAGAAACACTTCCGGCGCGGAGGAATGTGAATATTCCTCCATAAAGTGGTGTTCCACCTCCCAAGCGTAGTCATATCCCAGCTGGTCGGCCAACTCCACTTGGGCCAATGAGTTTTGAATCAGCTGATGTTCGCTAAACTCATCCCAATCACGCGGCAGCTGATGTTCGTAAAAAATGCCAAATTTCATGTGTGTCCCTCTTCCCAATCGAACCAGCTAGAGTATTTATGGTTGAGGTTGGTACTGTCAACCAAGGCCCACTAGCAGCTCCGCAGCTTGCAGCTAGGCCGCGGCCAGGCGCCGCAACACATAGTGCAGAATGCCGCCATGGGCGAAGTAGCTGAACTCGTTGGGTGTGTCGATGCGAATGGTGCTAGGTATCGTCAAACCGCTGCCGTCTGCTCTGGTGACCTGCACCTCCACATTTTTCTGCCCGGAGGCGACGGCAGGTATGTCGAACGTTTCACTGCCGTCTAAACCGTAACCGGCGGCGTCCATGCCGGTTTCAAATTGCAGCGGCAGGATACCCATGCCAATTAAGTTGGATCGGTGGATACGTTCATAGCTGGCCGCCAACACCGCCTTAACACCAAGCAGGGCCGGGCCTTTGGCTGCCCAATCTCGCGAAGAACCGGTGCCATATTCTTTGCCCGCCAACACAATCAAAGGGGTTGCCTCGGCGCGGTAGCGTTCAGCAGCCTCAAATATGCTGATGATCTCGTCACTGGGAAAATGTTTAGTCCACGTCCCCTCCGTGCCGGGTGCGAGCTGGTTACGCAAGCGCACGTTTGCAAACGTGCCGCGCATCATGACCTCGTGGTTACCCCGCCGGGAACCGTAAGAGTTAAATGCGGCGGGGGTGATTTGCCGCTCTAGGAGGTATCGCCCGGCAGGGGTATCTTCCGCAATGGCGCCCGCGGGTGAGATGTGGTCGGTGGTGATGCTGTCGCCGACCAGCACCAGGCAGCGGGCCTGGTTGATGTCTACCGCGCCGGGTGGCGTCATGGTCATGCCGTCGAAAAATGTCGGTTGCCGCACGTAGGTGGATTCGGGCCAATCGAACAAGGCGCTGTCTTTGACTTGCAGGTTGTTCCATGTGGCATTGCCGCTGTATACGTCCGCGTAGCGGGTGCGGAAGCTGTCGGCGTTGACAAATTCGTCTGTGATGGCGCGGATCTCCGCCGGGTCGGGCCAGATGTCTTTGAGCAGTATGGGCTGGCCGTCGGCATCTTCACCCAGGGCATCCGTGTAGAGGTCAAACTTCATGTTACCCGCCAAGGCATAGGCCACCACTAAGGGGGGTGAGGCAAGGTAGTTGGCGCGCACGTCTTGATGGATGCGGCCTTCAAAATTGCGGTTGCCCGACAGCACGGAAGTTACCAACAATTGACCGTCTTGCACCGCCTGAGTGATCTCATCGGACAGTGGGCCGGAGTTCCCGATGCAGGTGGTGCAGCCGTACCCAACCATGTAGAAGCCGAGCGCTTCTAAGTCCTCCATTAAACCGCTGCGTTCCAAGTAATCGGTGACCACTTTGGACCCGGGAGCAAGGCTGGTTTTTACCCAGGGTTTGCTGTTCAAACCCAGTCGCCGTGCATTCCTGGCCAGTAGACCTGCACCAATCAGCACGGCCGGGTTCGAGGTATTGGTACAACTGGTGATGGCAGCAATCACAACGGCGCCGTTGTGCAAATCAAAGGTCTGGCCTTTGTATTGCACCGGCATACTTTCCGCCAGCGGACGCGCCGTCGGGCTCAGTGCCAGATCATGCTGTTCTTTTAGGATCTGTTCAAAGGCATCCGCCGCGGAGGTGAGGGCAATGCGGTCTTGCGGGCGCTTGGGGCCGGCTATGCTGGGCACAACGTCGCCTAGGTCCAGCTCAAGCAGGGCCGAATAGCTGGCCTCGGGGGTCGTTGCATCGTGCCACATACCCATATGGCGCATGTAGGTTTCCACCAGGCTAAGGGTATCTTCCGAGCGCCCGCTTAGACGCAGGTAGCGGATGGTTTCTGCGTCCATCGGAAAAATCCCGCAGGTAGCCCCGTATTCGGGCGCCATGTTGGCGATGGTGGCGCGGTCCGCCAGGCTAAGGTGTTCCAAGCCTGGGCCAAAAAACTCAACAAATTTTCCCACCACCCCATGGGCGCGCAGCTGTTCGGTGACAGTGAGCACCAAATCGGTGGCGGTCGCCGCTTCTGCCAGGCGTCCGCTGAGTTTAAAGCCCACCACTTGCGGAATCAGCATGGTGATGGGCTGCCCCAGCATGGCAGCCTCCGCCTCGATACCCCCAACGCCCCAGCCCAACACGCCAAGGCCATTGATCATGGTGGTGTGTGAATCTGTGCCGACCAGCGAGTCCGGATAGGCGACCGGGCCGTCTGGTCCGTCTGCGGTAAACACACCGCGCGCCAAATATTCGAGGTTCACCTGGTGCACGATACCGGTACCCGGCGGCACCACCTTAAAGTTCTCAAACGCTTCCTGGCCCCAACGTAGAAACTGATAACGTTCCAGGTTGCGCTGTATTTCCAGCTCGGTGTTCTGCTCCAGCGCCTGCTCGGTGCCGTAGTGATCCACCATCAGCGAATGGTCGATCACCAATTCCACCGGATTAAGCGGGTTTATCTTCTCCGGATCACCACCGAGACTCAGCATGGCGTCGCGCATGGCGGCCAAATCCACGATGGCGGGTACACCCGTGAAATCTTGTAACAAGACCCGCGCCGGAACGAAGGCAATTTCTTGAGCCGGCTCTGCCTGTGGATCCCAATTCAACAGCGCTTCGACATCGTCGTCGGTAACGTAATCTTCATGCCCGTGGCGCAGCAGATTTTCCAGCAGAATCTTCAGGCAGAAGGGCAGCTGATTGAGGTCGGCTGTTTCCGGCAGAGCTTCAAAACCATAGGTTGTATAACGCTTGCCATTCGCCTGCAGGGGCGACGGGTGTTGGTATTTTGTACTCATGGTTTAGCTCCTTGCTGGTGACCGTCGTCGCTTATAACACTGTTCATAACAGGGTGAACTGCGGGTTTAGGTGGGTTATTCAAGGAGTGTACACACAATGACGCATGCTGACTTGTGCAGGCAGCTGTTTGATGGTGTGCAACACGACGACCCTGCCGCTGTTGATGGAGTGTGTGCCGCAGCACGGATAGCGGTTTTGTTGAAGAACATCGCGTTTGCGGCACCTTGCCGGACGGTGCTGCGCTTAATCTACATGCCTGTGTGGTGGGTGATGTGGTGGACGAGCAGGTTGTAGCCCTGCGTGAGTATGTTGACAGTTATGCGGCGAGAGGCCTGCTGAAAGCGTTGCAAGGATAAGGCAGGCACGTGTTGTTGACGCTCTAGAGGACAAGGCTAAGCCAGTGGTTTGCAAATGATTAGGAGCGTTTAGGTGTTGTTGCCCTGACGGGGACCGCGCAGCGGGGGCGAGGATTGTGTGAGTCCCAATTTTTTCGCGTAGCGAAAAAATGGTCGAGTTCCGCAGCCACCGTCAGGGCAACAACGCCTGCGACGGTTTTGCAAACCACTGGCTTAGCCTTGTCCTCGACCGACTCACCACATCCACCTTGACACTCGCAGTGAACCTCCTGATAGTCATTTGCAAAACTTAAGGGGAGGAACCATGGCCATCGCAGACTATCCGGTGATCTCGGCTGATTCGCATATCACCGAACATCCCGATACCTACAGCAAATATATCGACACCAAGTGGCGCGACAAAGCGCCGAAGATGATCGACGGCGGCGACAAAGGTGATCTGTTTGTGATCGACGGTATGCCGCGCCCGATTGCTATGGGCCTGGTCGCAGCTGCCGGCAAGCCAGCTGAGGAGCTGACCGAAAGCGGCGTTCGTTTCGAGGAGTTGCATCGTGGTGGTTGGGACCCAGCCGCGCGCATTGGCGAGCAGGACCAAGACGGTGTGGCGGCGGAAGTCATCTATCCGACAGTGGGCATGATGTTGTGTAACCACCCGGATTTTGATTACAAGAAAGCCTGTTTCGACGCCTACAATCGCTGGATCGCCGAGTATTGCGAATCCAATCCGGCGCGTTTGCTCGGCTGTGGTCAGACGGCCATGCGTTCACCCGCGGAAGGGATTGCGGATTTTCAGGCCATCAAAGCGCTGGGCTTGCGTGGTGTGATGATGCCGGGCGAACCGGCCGAAGAAGACTACGACTCAGAGATCTATAACCCGCTGTGGGAAGCGGCCATCGATATGGATCTGCCACTGTCGTTCCATATTTTGACGATGAAAAACGCCCATACCCGCGGCCCGCGCATCAACACTTTTTTGTCCATTATTCGCGGTAACCAAGACATCATGGGTACGCTGATTTTTGGCGGTGTGTTTGAGCGTTACCCGGAGTTGAAAATTGTCTGCGTGGAAGCCGACGCCGGTTGGATCCCGCACTATATGTACCGCATGGATCATGCGTATAAACGCCATCGCAACTGGTTGGCGCCGGGCACTACTTTGTCGAAGATGCCGTCGGAGTATTTCGCCGAGAACATCTATTCCACCTTTCAAGACGATTGGGTGGCGTTTCGGATGGCTAACGACATGAACTGGCGCCATCTGATGTGGGCGAACGACTTCCCCCACAGCGATTCCACCTGGCCCTGGTCCCAGGACATGCTGGCGCAGCACACCCAACAGCTCAGCGCGGAGCAGCGTCACGCCATTTTGTGCGGCAATGTGGCGGATCTCTACAACATAGATTTATCCACTTTGCAGGCCGCGGTATGAGTTACACCGGTGCAGACTTAATTGCGGATGCTTTAGCCCAACTCGGGGTCGAACATGTCTTTGGCATTGTCAGCATTCATAACATGCCCATCATGGATGCCATCAACCGCCTGGGAAAAACTCAGATCATCGACGTTCGACACGAACAAGCCGGCACACACGCGGCGGATGGCTACGCCCGCGCTACCGGAAAGATGGGCGTGATGATCGCTTCCACCGGCCCAGGTACTTCAAACACGGTCACCGGTCTTTACGAAGCGCAGTACGGCTCATCCCGGGTGTTGGTGATCACCGGGCAGGCAGAAACCGGGTTTTACGGCAAAGGGCTGGCCTATGTGCATGAAGCTGAGAAGCAGGTGCCGATGTTGGCTGCCGTGTGTCGGCGGGTAGAAAGTCCGCGGCATATCTCCCAGCTGGGATCGGGCCTCGCGGCGGTGGTAAGTGACATGTTTACCGGGCGGGGTGCATCTGGTGCGTTGGAGATCCCCATCGATCTGCAGTACGCCGAAGCCGAGCCGATGACCTTCAGCCTACCCAAGAGTGAGTTTCTGCCGGACGAAGACAAAATTGATCAAGCCCTGGAGATGATCAAACAGAGCAGCCGGCGCATCATCGTCGCCGGCGGCGGGGTGATCGCCGCTGAGGCATCCGCGGAGTTGCAGGCATTGGCGCGGCAACTGGATTGCCCGGTGTTGACCACCGTGGATGGTCGTGGCGTCATCCCGGAAGACGACGAACTGTGCGTCGGCAACTACTACAACAGCGCGGGTATCTACAACGCCATACAAAGTGCGGACCTGACCATCGCCATCGGTACTAAGTTTGCCGTGGGGGTGGACGGGCAGTTTCAGGCGCAGACGCCGCCTGGACAGATGATTCAGATCGACATCGACGGCAACATGATAGGCCGTACACACAAAGCGCATCTGGGTATCTTGGCCGACGCCAAGGCTGCGCTTACTTCAATCAATACTCACCTTGCGGATCTACAAGCCAACGATGGGCAATTTAATCAAACCATCTGGGAGGCGCGGGATGGTGTGCGTCAAGCCATGCGTGCGCGCTTGGGAGATGATTGGCCCCAAGTTATGGACACCATCCGCGCCAAGCTGCCCAGGGATGGTTTGTTCATTCGGGATCAAACCATCTCTGCCTATAACTGGGGGAATCAACAATTCCCCATCCTCACTCCACGCACATCGATGAATCCTACCTCAGGCGCCATAGGCCCAGGGTTTCCCATGGCCGTGGGGGCTGCCATCGCAACCGGTAAAAAGAGTGTGGTTGTGCATGGTGACGGCGGCTTTATGTTTCACGCCACGGAGCTGGCCACAGCGGCCCAATATCAAGTACCGCTGGTGATCTGTGTATTCAATGACTCGGGATATGGTGTATTGCGATGGCTGCAGTCCACCCGCTTCGGACGGGTGAATGAAACCGATCTGGGTAAAGTGGCGTTTGCCCAGATGGCACACAGCATGGGGGTGCCGGCGGAGCGTGTACAAAGCGTGGCTGAGTTTGAAGCTGCCTTGGACACCGCGATGGCGGCGGAGGGTCCTTATCTCATTGATGTCGACATGGAGCACTTTGCGCCCATGGAGATATCGGTGATGCCGAAGAAAAAGGTTGAGGTTGACGTTAAACAATAAAGCAACGCCGTGGCCATACGCCTGACCAAACCTTGGATAGACGCAGCGGAAGCGTTAACCCGCCTGCGTGGGAATCTGGGAGTGTTTGAACTGGCGAACGATGAGGGTGAAGTGCTCTACATTGGCTACGCGGGTGGCGACAGCTTGTATGGTTTGAAAGGTACGGTGACGCATGCGTTGCAGCAGGTTGCCGGCGCTACTCAGGTCCGCTTTGAGGTTAGCACCGCTTATCATACCCGTTACCGGGAGTTGCTCATGGTTTACCAGGCAGACTTCGGTCGGCTACCGCCGGCGCATGCCGGCCTCCCTGCAAATCTTGGCAAGCTGAGTCCCGCCTGATGGACTTAAATCTCACAGCCGAGCAAGACATGGTGGTAGGCATGGTGCGCCGCTTTGTACGCGAAGAAATTCTGCCGCTGGAGTTGCACCTTGATCCGGATGCCGACGAGCTTGAGCCGGAAGACAAAATCCGTCTGATTGAAAAAACCAAGGCCATGGGTTTGTACGGCTTGGACATCCCGCCCGCCTATGGCGGGCCGGACATCGACTTAGTGACGCGTACCTTGATTGCCATCGAAATGTCCCAGCACCGGGCGGGTCTATACGTACCCTGCTACGGGACCTTCGGCGGCGCCGGGTTAGCACAGTTGTTTGAAGCGACAGAAGACCAAAAAGAGCGCTACCTATATCCCACGCTGCGTGGAGAGAAGAGCGGCTTTTTTGGCTTGTCTGAACCGTCGGGAGGCTCCGATCCGGCACGGGCCATTCAGACCAAGGCGATACGCGACGGTGACGATTGGATCATTAACGGCGGCAAGTTGTGGATCAGCGGTGCGGATCGTGCGGACTATGGTTTGGTATTTGCGCGCACCGATCCCGACAAAGGGCGCAATGGGGTGACCTGTTTCATCGTCGATACCGATACCCCCGGCTTTCATGTGCGGCGCGTGGTGCATACGTTGCGCTCAGCGCGGTACGCCACTGAGCTGCAGTTTGAAGACATGCGCGTATCGGCGCGGAACATTTTGGGTGAGGTCAACCGCGGCTTTGCCATCGCCAACGACCGGCTAACCCGGCAGCGCATTCCTTATGCTGCGGGGTGTATTGGGGTTGCCATCAAGGCACAAGAAATGGCACTTGACTACGTGCCGCAACGCGAGACGTTTGGTGCACCGCTGTCCACCCGCCAAGCCATACAGTGGATGTTGGTGGACAATGAAATTGATATTAAACAATCCACTTGGATCACCTTGGAAGCGGCGGCCAAGGCAGACCGCGGTGAGCCGTTTCGCAAGGAAGCGGCCATGGCCAAGTTGGTGGCCACCGAAGCGGGCGGGCGCGTTGTGGACCGCTGCATGCAGATGTTCGGTGGCTTAGGCGTCGCCAAAGACCTGCCCTTTGAACGCTGGTTCCGGGAGATGCGTATCCGCCGCATCGGCGAAGGTCCGTCGGAGGTCCAACGCCATATTATCGCGCGGGAACTGCTGGGCGCCTCGCTGCGTTAGCCATGCGGCTAACGCGATAGACGGCTCACCTGATAGATCACACCCTGTTTGTCGTCTGAAATCAGCAAACTTCCGTCAGGTGCCACCAGCACATCGTTTGGGCGTCCCCAATCGTCTTCGCCCACCAGCCATCCGGTTGCAAAATGTTCGTACTCTAATGTGCCGTCAGCAGCTGCGCGGACAACGCTGACCAGGTAGCCGACTTTTGAACTGCGGTTCCACGAGCCATGTTCCGCCACAAAGAGTGCGTTTTGGTACGCGTCGCCAAACTGCGTGTGATCGTAAAAAGCCATCCCCAGGGCGGCGGAGTGGGCTTGAATTTCCAATACCGGCGGTGTGAATTGTTTGTCTTGCGCCGCGGGATGATCACCAAACTCCGGGTCAGCAATGCCATTGGCGTGTATAAACGGGTAGCCAAAGTGTTCGCCGGGCCGATTAATCACATTTATCTCTTCCGGCGGGATATCGTCGCCCATCATGTCGCGGCCGTTGTCGCTGAACCACAGGCGCCCATCTGCAGGGTGCCACGCAAACCCGACCGTATTGCGAATACCGTGCGCCCAGACCTCGGTGCTGCCGTCGCTGACATCCATACGCAGCAACGTGGCAAAGCGTTCATCCTCGGACAAACACACATTACATGGGGCGCCAACGGGTACGTATAACGCGCCATCCGGTCCAAACTTGATGTATTTCCAGCCGTGGTGGGATTTGTCGGGCAGGGCATTGGTGATCTCAACGCTGGGCGGATCCACATGTAGGTTGTTTTGCACGTCGGGCACTTTAATGATGCGATTGAGCGCGCCGATGTAGAGGTCACCGTCACGCACGGTGACGCCGCTGGGCATGGGTAAACCGTCGAGCAGCGTAATCACCTCCGGGGCGGGTTCCTCAAGTGCCCCAGGTATCGCGTAAACATTGCCCGCCCGCCGCGTCCCGACGATTAAGGTGCCATTTTCGGTGAGCGCCATTTGACGCGCGTTGGGCACCGAGAAATTCAGCGTGTCGATGCGAAACCCTTCGGGTACCTGTAAGGGTTGTGGGTTGTCTGCACATGCGCCTGTGCCGAACAACAGCAACCACGGCAGCGTGATGATTTGGACCAATTTTGTATGTGTGTACTTCATGCCTGACAATCTCGCACAGGCTTGCCAGCGACTCAAGAGTGGTGCTGATGCGGGTGCCCAAGTAAGCTTAGGTGATGAACGCGACAGCGCCGGCGCCCGGCATCGTCCACTTAAGCGACGAGTTAAAAGACAAAATACAGGCGGCTTACCGCGCCTGGTTGCAGGCTCGGGGCTTCAGCCCGCGTCGCGGCCAGCGTGAGATGATTGCCCATGTCGCGCGCACGCTGACCCAGGACCGCAGCCGCATTGCAGTGATCGAGGCGGGCACCGGTACCGGTAAAACCGCAGGCTATTGCCTGGCTGCCATCCCCACAGCCCAAGCGCTGAACAAGACCGTAGTGCTGAGCACGGCCACCGTCGCCTTGCAAGAACAGGTGACACTGCTGGATATTCCGGATCTCAAACAAAATGCGCAACTGAAATTTACCGTTAGCTTGGCCAAGGGACGTGGCCGTTATCTGTGCTTGAAACGCCTCGACGACCACCTCAAATACCACGATCAGCGCGAAATTCCTCTGTTCGAGGCGGACAATGGCGACCACACCGCGCTTTACCAGGGGATGCTCGACCAGTTTAGCCAGGGGCAGTGGGATGGTGAGCTGGACAGCTGGCCTGATGAGTTGCCCGACGGCGCCTGGGGCGGTGTCACCACAGACCACCGTGGTTGTAGCAACAATCGCTGCAGTTATTTCAAAACCTGCCCGTTTTTCAAAGCACGCGGCGCCTTGGAAGGCAGTGACGTCATCGTTGCCAACCATGACTTGGTGCTGGCAGATCTGGCTTTGGGTGGCGGTGCGGTTTTGCCTGAACCCGAAGACTGTATTTATGTGCTGGATGAAGCCCATCATCTGGCTGACAAAACCCAGAATCACTTCTCCGCGCGCGCCCGTTTGCAGGGTACACAAACCTGGCTCGATCACGTGAACAGTGTGCTGGGTAGTTTGACGCAACGTTTTGCCCGCCCACCGGAGTTGGTGGCGTTAGCCACCAGTACAGCCAACGAGACGGCGGCGCTGCGCGTTGGGTTAGACGCGCTCGCCGCTGGCCTTCAGGCGCTGGAATTTAGCCCTCGGGATGACGAACTAGAAACGCATCGCTTTCCCCTTGGAGACATCCCGACGGAGCTTCGCGAGCTGACGGACGCGGCGCTGCCGCATATGGCAAAAATCTGTGACGATTTAGAACGCACACATGGCTTGGTGCAACAAGCGGTGGCGGGTGAGCTCAACTGGGAAAAAGCTTTTGAAGCGGAAGATTGGCTGGTGCCGGTCGGGCAGCTGCAATCCCGTGCCCTGGCTACGCTGGCACTGTTCGAAGACTATGCGGGTGAATCTCAGTATCGCTATGCGCGCTGGGTTAACCGTACCGAGTATGACGTTGAAATGGTGAGCGCGCCAATCGAGCCGGGTCACATTTTGCAAGAAGCGCTGTGGTCGCGTGCCTATGGGGTTATTTGCACCTCCGCGACGTTGAGTGCCATGGGGCGCTTTGATCGATTTTTTGAGCGCACCGGGCTTGACGCGGAAGTGTTGCGTACCCGTATCGCAAGTCCTTTTGACTATCCAAATATCGCTACGTTTACCGTGCCCGAGATGCAATCGGACCCGCGCGATTTTGATGCTCACACCGCAGAGGTGGTGCAACTGTTGCCGCAATTGATGGCTCAAGAGATCAGTGCGCTGGTGTTGTTTACGTCTTGGCGGCAGTTGAACGCAGTAGTCAAGGAGTTACCCAATTCGATCAACGAGCGCTTGTCTGTGCAAGGCGAAGCGGCGAAACAGGTGTTGATCAAAAGTCACAAAACCCGCATTGATGCCGGGGAGCCGTCTTACCTGCTTGGCTTGGCCAGCTTCTCCGAAGGATTGGACCTGCCGGACAATTACTGTCGGCATGTGATCATCGTCAAGGTGCCTTTTGCCGTGCCAGACGATCCTGTAGACCAAGCCATGGCGGAGTGGGCGGAAGCCCGCGGGCGTAACGCTTTTTATGAGATTTCCGTGCCGGATGCGGCGTTAAAGCTCATTCAGGCGTGCGGACGTTTGATACGTCACGAACGCGACCACGGCAGGATTACGATGTTGGACAAACGGGTGGTGACCCAGCGCTACGGCAAAGCGCTGCTGGAGTCGTTACCACCCTATAAGTTTCAGCTCTAACGGTTTGCTAACTGGCGGGGACGTCCTCCCAACTTTGGGTTGCGTCGGTGAGCAAGCGACCGCGATCCGGAATCTCTGCAAACTGCCCCTGAGTGAAGATCAGCAAACGTTCTGTTTGCAGGTGGGTTTGCAGTCTTTCAAAAAACGCCATCATGTCGGCTTGGGTGAGCTGTGCCACCTGTTCGGCAACCTGATTGCGGCTGTCGAAGGTGTACCACTCGTCGGTCAGGTCGCCCCAATAGCGTTGCGAGCGTTCGTTGAGGTTTTTCGGTTTCTCCATCAACCGATTGATGAGACCGGATTTGTGTAACTCAAACTCCTCTGCGGGGATGTCCGACCAGCTGCTGACGAACGTGTCGACAAACTCAAGCGTGGCCTCCTCTAAGCCGGCGGCGGATGTATTCGGCGATTGGACGACGAAGGAAATGCCGCCGCGCTTGGCGATGGGCCGGTTGGTGACGCTGACCACGTAACCCAGCTGTTGCTCGGTGCGCAGTTGCTGGAAGTAAGATTGGTGCAATATCTGGGCGGCCAGTGAACTTTGCGCGCGGCTGCCGAAACTGTCGTCTGGGTCTTGCACGTGTAACACCATGGAGGCGTCGTTGTGTTCCACCGCAAGCTGCAATCGCAATGCATCGTCGACCTCACGCACGGTCGCACGAACAAAGTTGTGTTCGGTCACGGTTAGTTTTTCTTGCAGTAACGTTTGCAGTGCTGTCACATCGTCATTGGCTACGTTGCCGTGGATCAACCCACGCACGGCTACGCTTGCCAATTTGTCTTCGCGCCAACTCATTAAGTCATCTAAGGTGACCGGCTCAAGCGCTTCGATCAGCAGCGGACGCGGCCAGCGTCCGCTGCGTAACGTGTCCGCAAGGGCGGTGAAGGCTTGGTTAAAGGGCCGTTCTTTGGCGGCGTTACGCCAGTCTTTGATCAATGAAGCCTTCAAAGAGTCGAAGCGATCAACGCTGATGTTTGCGGTCAACAAAGAATCCAACACGGTGGCGAGCAGTATCTTTTGTTTGTCGGCGTAGCCGCCAATGCGTATTTGGTAGCCGCTGTCCGGTACTGAAAGGCTGTACCCCAATCCCGCGAGATATGCTGGATACGTCATCTCACTCATGGCGTCTTCTACCAGCAGCCGGTAGAGCTGCGCCTTGGCCCGATCTGTGGGTGTAATCAGCCCTTCGGCGACTGCGAGCTCAATGAACATGTTGGCGCGAGGGCTGCCGAACTCCACGTCCGCATCCACCCACAGTTCCATACCGGATTCTGACACACCACGCTCGATGCCGCGATTGTCCGCGGGCTCAAGCGCGAGGTCATCCGGTAGGTAGGGGTTTTCCTGCGGCAGGCTTAATTGCGCCAGGGCCTGTTCGATGTTGTCGATGGGGGTGCGTTGGATCGGTCCGCGCGTTAGGTTGTAGGGCACTTCAAACCACGGTTCAGTTTGGCTGCCTTCAATATCCGGTGCGGATACTTCCATCAGCAGGTTGTCTGGCGTGATGTAGGAGAGCATTTCAACAATCGTCGGCGCATCAAACTGCTCCATTAGATAAGGCGCCACCAAGAGGTCTTTCGGCGGATACTCATCCAGGCGAGGTGCTAATTGATAGACCAAGCCGGTAGGCTGGGACTTCTCCTGGAAGCGAAAGCCGATTTCAGCCACTTTGGCTTGTTCGTCGTACATCCACTGCTGCGGTGGTGTTTGCTTAATAAGGTCAATGTAATGAAACAGCAGGTCGGTAATCTCTTCGATGTGGGTTCGACCCTCCGGGGTGAGGCTTATGCGGATGGCCAGCGCGCTGGTATTGCGATCGAGCTCACTGACACCAGCACCTAAGCTTTCGATCCAGCCATAGCTGTTAAGCAATTGATAGAGGCTGCCACTGCCTTCGTGACCGATGATGTTGCTGAAGTATTGTTCGGGTTTGTTTTTGTAGTGTGTGCGGGCGGACGGCAATGGGAACATATAGCTCACCCGGGCGCCGTCTTTCAGCGTTTGGTATTCCACCCGCGCCGGTAGTTCAGCGTCGGTGTAAATTGGCATGTCTGGGTATGCAGGGCCGATGTCTTTATTTTCGATCTTACTAAACAAGGGCACGATCCAAGACTGCATTTGGTTCAAGCTCTCATTGCTGATCGCTACTAAACCCATTTGGTCTGCAGAATACTCGCGCTCGAAAAAATCCTTGAGGTCTTCGTGGATGTCTCCATCCAACGTTTCCAGCGAGCCGATCGTGAACTTAGACGCAGGATGGGCCGGATTAAGCGCTTGCTTGCCGACCATATAGCCGCGCCAGGAGTCGACCCTCAATTGCATTTTAAATTCGGAATGCACCGCATTTTTCTCACGCTGGGAATATTCCGGGCTCAGCGTGGGGTTGATGAAGAAGTGCGCGAAGCGGTCGAGTCCTTCGCGAAAGCCCGAGGGTTGCACGTTGAAAAAGTAGTTGGTGTGATCCAGCGCGGTGTAAGCGTTGGAAGAGCCGCCGTTCGCGTTGATGAAATTCTGGAAGCCGTCAACCTCTGGATACGCTTCAGTCTGGATAAACAACATGTGCTCCAGGAAGTGGGCCAAGCCGGCGCGGTTCTGCGGCTCGTGAAAGCTGCCGCGGTAGATGGACAATGCCGCCGCAGCTTTTTCCGTGGCTGGATCCGACACCAGCACCGCACGTAATTTATTGGGCAGCTCTAAGTAGCGGTAAGCGCGGTCGTCATTTGGACTTTTGCGTATCTCCGCGGTCTTCAGCACCGTGCCGACCTGCGGGCTGGGTGCCGTCTGACTGCAACCAGCCAGCGCCAGAAAGGCCATGGAGAAGGCCAGCCAAGGGAAGATATGTACGCGTTTCAAAGCAATTCCTTGATATTTAAGTTGCTTGCGCTGCTGGATCATCGTGATGTCCGTGCGGCGCGGGATTCTACACTAAATCATCGGGCTTACTCACGGCGCAGCAGTAGACCGATGTAATAGTCGAGACTGAAGTAGCGTCCGCCACCTATGATCAACAAGGCCAAAATCATGACGAAATAAATGGCGGCAAATTCAATACCGCTATTGAGCTTAACAATACTGCCACTGCCGTTGAGGTAACGGAAATTGCCGTGTTTGCGCAAGATGGACTTCGCCCGGTCCAAACGTTTGGAGGCTTCGATGGTGCGCTCGTTGACGTTGTAGCACTTTATGTAGCGTTCAAATACGTTAGATGCTTGGTGCGCCGATGAATCCGGGATGCACACTGCGGGCGGGTTGGAAGGTGCGATGGCAGGCCAGCCGTTGTCCCAATGTACAGACACCGCCGCCACCCACATAGTCACGGCCAACGGTATCGCCCACAAACGGGTCCCCAATCCCAACAGCAGGCAGATGCCGCCGAGGAATTCTGTCCAGCTAGCAAGAAACCACGACAGCTCCACCGGCAAGATGCTAAACGGAAAAGGCAACATCTCCTGACTGAGCCAATTGCTGCCGGTGATTTTTTCCCAACCAGCCGCTATCAATACCGGCCCGAGAATCAGGCGTAGTAGGATCGAGACGATTCCCCCCAGGTGTGTGCTTATCCAGCCCACGATGTTGTCGTAACTCGCCACGACCGCGGAAACGTTGTTTGGCATTGTTGTTCGCTCCTCTTGTGGATTGGTTAGACTGTGGTTTTAACAAAGGTTCCCATTTGCTGGGGGCTGATATGAGGCTTGTTATGCGTACATTCGACGCTGCAGCTTTGCAAAAGCAGTTGCAGCAGAGTTTTTCGGTCGAGCTCAACCTACCGAACGCGGTGCAAACCGAGTATGCGGATTGGCGTGAGTTGAGTTGTTTGCTGGCAGCCTTGATCGACGCATGTGACGCCAAAGTGATAGCCGTCAGCGGCAGCCAAGGCAGTGGCAAAACCACCCTGAGTGAAGTGTTAAGCCGAACATGCCATCAATTAGGCGCCGCAACTTATGCATGTTCGATTGATGATTTCTATTTGTCCGCCGCGGACCGTGCCGCCTTGGCGGATGAGGTTCATCCGCTGCTGGCGACCAGAGGGGTGCCAGGCACCCACGATTGGAAGTGGCTGAGAGAGGTGTTGGAGCGCGTACACGCGGGTGCCGCTGACCTCACTTTGCCGGTCTTCGACAAAGGCGCAGATGACCGCAGCGGCACGGTGAAGGTGACCACTGCACGGCTCATCTTAGAAGGGTGGTGTGTGGGGGTGACACCGCAAACGGACGCTGAGCTGCTTGCACCCTGCAACGCCCTGGAGACGCGTGAAGATCCAGACAGACGCTGGCGGCGATATGTCAACGAGCAGATCCGTGCCCATTACGTCCCGCTGTGGCGACACATCGATTTGTGGGTACATCTACGCGTACCGAGCTTCGAACAAGTGATTGCCTGGCGCACTTTGCAAGAGCAACACATAGCGGCTGGGCAACGCATGTCTGATGCCGCTTTAGTACGCTTCATCCAGCATTATGAGCGCCTGACGCGTTGGATCTGGGCGTGTCCGCCGCAAGCGCCGGGTATTGTGGTGCAGCTGGACGCAGATCATCGTGTGGCCAATGTCACAGTTTTAAGTGGCGATCAGCATAGCGTCGAACAGGGCATTTAGAAGTGTCCGAGGGCGGTTGCGGTGTTCAGATGCCGTTCAGTTGTTCTGACTAATATGGCCCCTACATTGGCTGTAATGAGATCTGAACAATGAGAGCTGTAAAATCACTATCGAATTTAACGAAGGGCCACCCTAAGCGGGCCAAAACTTGGGCACGTTGGATGGTGCCTTTGTTGCTGGTACCGGGCGTCACCTTGGCATCAACCACCTACGACCGCGCGCGTGTGGTCAGCTCGGTACCGGTGTATGAAACTGTGTCTTATCAGGTTCCAGTTGAAGAATGTCGCACAGAGCGGGTGGCTTATCCTCGCGGTCAGCATCAGCGTGCTTCCGCCACCGGGCCCATTTTAGGCGCCATTATCGGCGGTGCCCTGGGTAACGCGGTTGGCCATAAAAAGCGCAACAAACAAGTAGGCACGGTTGTGGGCGCGGTGCTCGGCGGCTCCATTGGTGCTGATATCGCACGCCGTCACCGTGATTACCCTCACCGCGGGAACCATGTCACATACCGCCACGAACAAGTATGTGATGTGGTCAACGAATACCGCGAAGAAGAGCGCCTCAGCGGCTACGATGTCACCTACGTCTATGGCGGTAAAACCTATAAGACCGTGATGCCGCACGATCCCGGCCGTGCCTTGCGCGTACGGGTGCGAGTCAGTCCGGCAGAGTAATCGGTCAAAGCGGCCACACACGCGGATTTGAGAGTAGAATAGGCGCCTTGGCTAAATGCGAATGGGCTTCGAGATGTGCAACCCTTCACAGACATTCCAATCCTTGCAGCGGCGCCTAGCTCAACCTCTAGGTGCGCTGGTGCTGGCCGCGGTGATGCTCGGCGGTGGGTCGGTGCAGGCGGCGGAAAGTCGCGACATTCGCGACATCAAAGTCCCGCCTGGTACAGCCAGTTCGTTTGCCCCTGCACCGGGCATATCAATCGAAAAAGCCACCGCCATTGCGCGCAAACATACCGGCGGCCGCGTTCTCTCTGCCACTCCCAAAACCCGCAGCTCCGGAACAGAGTATCGGATTCGCATGCTGGTCGACGGTGAGCGTGTCACAACGGTGGTGGTGGATCACCAAGGCCGAATCAAAAAGCGATAACAAGGCAGACGATATGCGTACTTTGATTGTCGAAGACGAAGCTTCACTGCGTGAACAGCTGGCCCAACATCTGCAGACCGAAGGCTTTGCGGTAGACGCGGCGGAAGATGGTGAAGAAGGCCTCTACTATGGCCGTGAGTACGACTATGACGCCGCAGTCATAGATTTGGGGTTACCCAAAATTGACGGCATTGACCTCATTACCCGGCTGCGCGCCGAAGAGCGCGGATTCCCAATTCTGGTGCTCACCGCTCGGGGCCACTGGCAGGATAAGGTGCAGGGTTTGGAAGCCGGCGCAGATGATTACCTGGCCAAACCGTTCCAAATGGAAGAACTCATGGCGCGCTTAAACGCGTTGATCCGACGCTCCGCCGGATATGCCTCGCCTGTGTTGAGCCAAGGTGAATTGCAGCTTGATACCGCCAAAAAAGAGGTGCGGGTCGCGGGCAGTGCCATCGAACTCACCGCCTATGAATATAAGGTGCTCGAATACCTGATGCTCAACCCCAATCGGGTGGTGAGCAAAACCGAGCTGACTGATCATCTTTACGACCAAGATTTTGACCGCGACAGCAATGTCATCGAGGTGTTTGTTGGCCGTCTGCGCAAGAAAATTGCGCCGGTAGAGAACATCCGAACCGTTCGTGGGCAGGGCTATCGCTTTGTCACGGACAACGCTGCTTGAATAACTCCATTCAAAAACGGCTGCTGATCACCACGACGTTGGTGTTGGCGCTGTTTTTGACCATCACCGGTTATGTACTGGATCGCTCCTTTCGCGACAGTGTGGTGGCGGGTGCGGAACAGCAGCTGCGCTTGGTGATTTATTCCTTGATGGGGTCGGTGCAGGAGCAGGACGGCCGCCTGACCTTCAGCCAGGGTGTGACCGAACCGCGGCTCACGCAACCGGATTCCGGTCTGTACGCCAAGGTGGCCAACGACACCGGCGCCGCCATTTGGACCTCGCCTTCCGCCGTCACCACCGCCGTTGATTTCCCAATTGTGGATTCCCAGCCGGGTTTGTTTGTGTTTCGCGAACTTGCGGGTGAGGTGGCGAGATTTCATTTGAGCTACACCGTGTATTGGGAAGATGTAGACACGGAACAAGTGGTATTTGGCGCCGCCACCGACCGCGCCCCCTTTCAAGTAGCCATCAACCAATTCCGGCGCAGTCTTGGCCTGGGCCTCGGCGCCGCAACCGTGTTGTTTATCGTTGCACAACTGCTGGCCCTGCGCTGGGGTTTACTGCCGCTGCGCACCATGGCCGAAGAAGTGCACGAATTGGAATCCGGTGAGCGCGAGCAACTTAGCGCCGCTTACCCACAGGAGTTGAAGGGGCTGGCGGAAAATCTGGACCGTTTTGTGCAGCACGAACAACGCAGCCGCAGCCGTTATCGCAATGCCCTGGATGACTTAGCACACAGCTTAAAAACCCCGTTGGCCGTCGTGCGCAACAGCTTGTTGGACCATCAAGTCAACCGTGATCTGGTAGGCGAACAGCTGGACCGCATGGAAACCACCGTGACCCACCAGCTGACCAAAGCCTCCGCCGGCGGCCCTGTTGTGGTGGGTCAGTCCGTCGCTGTTGCCGGTCTGGTCCAGCGCCTGCTGCGCGCGCTAGAGACCGCCTACATGGAACGTGGCATTACCGTCACCACCCACCTCGATGAACAAGCCATTGTTCGCGGCGATGAACGCGACTTCATGGAGATTGTCGGCAACCTGTTAGAAAACGCCTTTAAATACTGCCGCCAAAGCGTACGTGTCACCGTCGGGCGCAGCACCAACCACCGCACCCGCGCCGTTATCCGCATCGAAGACGATGGTGAAGGTATTCCCGAAGCCCTCCGCAAAGACGTCCTTCGCCGCGGCCGCCGCCTCGACGAAATGCAATCCGGCCAAGGCATTGGCCTAGCCGTCGTCGCTGAGTTAGTAGAACTTTACGCCGGTAACCTCGACATCACCGACAGTGACCTCGGCGGCGCCTGTATCACCCTGACCCTCGGCTAGCCCCACGCCCATCAGCATCGGGTGAATGAGAGTGTGGGGCCCAGGATGATGGAGCTGATGGGCGAAGAAGCGTTGAGTGGTTCGAAAATGCTAGGCCCGGATAACGGGGGTCATTTTCAAGAGGCTCCGAGCCATGGATGGCGAGGCGCCAGCGTACATGGATGTACTCGCAGCGGTCTTGAAAATGACCCCCGTTATCCGGGCCGGGTCGATTCAAAACCTAAAAAGGGTTTTCCGCCCCAGCCCTAGCAAATGCCGCCCCACACTCTCATTCACCCGATCCTGATGCGCGTTGATATGTAAGGGCATGGCCTGAAAATCCCGCAAGCGCCGCTCAAAGTCCGGTCCTTCCCGTAAGCCATTCCCCCCCATCACCCGCACCAACAACCGCATCGCTTCGTCACACAACTGCAGCGCGGCGGAAGCAGCCGCCAACTGCCGCAGATAATCCGCTTCGTCGGGAATCTGCGCCGCAGCGATACGAGCATCACTTTCACGGCAGGCCGCCATGGCGGTATCCCGCGCGGCATTGATGTTGGCCTGCGCCTGCCCAAGATTCACCTGCACTAGGGGGCGTTCTGCCACCTTCAACCCCATGATGGCAACACGGTCTTGGATACCGCTGCACACATCATCCAAATTGGCCTGTACCACACCCACGGCCATCAGCGCCAGCCACAAATCCGACAACCCAACCCAATCTTCGCGGTAGCGATGGTGGATCATAGGCCGTTGCGGGTCGCGAAACGCGAAGCGGTACTTAAAGGGAAAATCGACAGCGTTGGCGGCAGGGACCTTCGCTTCGTTGTAGTACAACGTATCTGTGGCGCTGGCACGTAAACTCAAAGAAAACCAATCGGCATCGATGACAACACCATCCTGATGCAGGTTAACCAGCGCAAATCTGGGTTTTTTGGGGTCGTCTACAATAAACGAAGCCCCCGCCCAGTCGGCATAACGGGCACCAGAGCCGAATGCTGCCTTGCCGTCTAACAATACCTCATTGTCGCGCACCTCCCCGCGGGTGGCGGTGGACGCTCCGGCAGGAAAACACACCCACTGCTTGGCCGCCACCACTTCGCTGAGGAAACCCTGGTTGTCTGGCCCTAACAGGCCGGCGAACAAATGAAAAGTACACAGATGATTCCACAACACCCAAGCGGTGGACGTACAGCATGCGGCGGCCGCTTCCAGCTCTTCGCCGGTGGCGGCAACGCTCGCATTTAGCCCGCCAATTTCCTCTGCGGCGGTAAATGCCATGATCGGATTCGCCTTAATTTGGCCGACCAGCTTTGCGGACAACGACCGTGCTTGGTCAGCCGCCGCGGCTGCGGCGGCCATGTCGGCGAGCAGTGGATAAACGGTGAGGGTTTGTGGTGCGGGGCGCGTGTTGATGGCGTGTTGCATAGGTTTTTGCGGCACCTGGCTGGCTTTACAAGCGCTGCTGTAGCGCATGGAAAAAGCGCTCTCGCAGGCTTTGCAAATCAGCTGCCTTAGGCCCGGCCTCACACCAGCGGCGCAAAAGCTCGCGATGATCCTCCGCCGCCAAATCCCGTCGCCCGGCATTCATCAGGTCAATCTGTAGTGCCATGCGTGTGCCTTGATCTGCCTCGGGGCTCGGCAGGTCCGCGGCAATTTCGGCTTCTAGCACCAACTGCAGCCAGTCCGCCGGGCTGGCGGTGCCTCTCAAGCGCGCGGCAAATACCGGGTGCGGGGCCTCTAAGCTCGCCACTGCATCTGTACATTCAGCCGCGGAAACCTGTTCATCCCACTCACGCCACTGTTGCAGGTCTGCCTGTTCCTGTTGTCTGGCCTGGGCCTGCAGGCGTTTTTGGTAGTCTGCCTGGGCGCTATGAATGCGTTTGCGGCTTTGTGGACTGACGTTCAGATCCACGGACGCCTGTTCGATGGTGGCACTGAGTTGATTGAGTTCTTTTTTGCTTGGCTGCGGCTGTTGAGTTGCGTTTTCCAACGCGCTGACCGCCTCGTCGAGGGCCTGATATTGAGCCTCCACCGCCGCTTTGCGCTGCTGATGGTCCGCTTCGCGCTGGGCAAATATCTGATCACAGACGGCGCGGAATTCACGCCACAAACGTTGGTCTGGCCCACGCGGTGTTTTGCCGACGCTGCGCCAACGTTGTTGCAGCGCCTTGGCACCCTCAATTTGGGTCGAAAGTTCCGCATCTAACAACGCTTTGGCCTCATCGACGATGGCCTGTTTGCGTGCGACGTTCGCCTCCCATGTCGCTTTCACTTTGTTGTGCAGCTCATCCTGTAGCGCTTCAAAGCGCTTTTGCACGGGTTGCAGCGCGCGCCGATCACACGGGTGATGCTGCTGCCACTCTTGTCTTGCGCTGCGCAAAATCGACTCCGCGGCCTGCATGTCCGCGTTGTCCCAATCCGTGGCGGTCAGGTAGTTGTGTAACTGCTCACACAGCGCTTGCCGCGCGGCGAGGTTGTCCGCGCGTACCTCAGCTTGCTGCGCATAATGTAAGCGGCAGGGTTCAAATGCCTGTTCGGCCCATTCATCAAATTGCCGCTGTTGTGCAAACTCCGCCGCACTGTTGGGTTTGCCAAGTTGCTGCCACTCGCCGCGCAGGTGTTTAAGGCGCGTTGCCTGATTGTCTGGCTGCAACGGCTGCTCCGCCAGGGTTTGTAGCTGTTGCAAGAGATCTTCACGTTTGGGATTGGTGGCGAAAGTTTGCCAATCACGAAATTCAGCGACCTGCGCGCTTAATGCGGCGAGCTCGCGTTCTTGCCCTTTGACACCCGCCTGGTGCAGGCGACGCGCGGCTTGCAGGCTCTGTTTGGCTTTCTCTAACTGCCCCTCTTGCAGCTGGCTTTCTGCCTGTTTAATGTGCTGGCGCAGGGTTTGCTTGGCGTCTTTTATAGATGTTTTGATGAGCTGAATTTGTGAGTCGATTCTAGACCATGCGGCCAGCGCGTCCGCGGTCTCGCTGGGCGGGGTATGGTTGGCAGGCCACTGTAAGGCGCCTAAAGATTTGCGCCATCGCTTTTGCCACTGCTGGTGGGCCTTAAGCTGCGCCGGTGTATGTTCGCCTAGTTGGTATGGATCGCTCAGCGCCTGCGGCAGCGCCTCTTGCCAACCGTTGCATCGTTGCCAACACTCCCAGACCTTTTTATAGCCTTGGAATTGGCTCGACACGTCTTCAAACAACTGATGCTGTGCCGCGCTCGGCGGGTAGCGATCTGCATTCGCCAACCATTGTGTGGTCAAAGCATCACGGCGTTCTGCAATGGTGTCCAGCGGCTTGCCAGAGCGCATGTCCGTGGCGAGCTGCTCAAACTCTGCCACCAGCGGTGGGAACGGGTCCGCGGCCGGCTCGGGTAGGTGTATCTCGATGTCTTGAAAGGGATCTGCAGCAACTTTGAACTGTTCGGCATCCGCGCCTGCGGCCGCCAACTGAGCGGCGCTTTCGGTCAGTTCAGCTGCAGTAGTCGCGCGCATGTCTTTCAGCTTCAGCAATTTTTGTCGATGGGCGTAGAGTGCTTGTGGTGCCGCGGGTTCATCTGCCAGTGCCTTGGTAATGGCGCTGTCGAGCTCCGCTAAACGCTGGGTGATGGCCGAGCAGTGTTGGCGCTCGGTTTTGATCCGCTCCAAGCGCTCCTTGGCGTGGCGGTGGCAGTTTTTGTCTCTACCTCGTGCCACGCGTTGCAGCACACTCAAACCTTGTTCATTGCTAAGGCTCGGGTGTGTTAACAAGTTTGCGCGTTTGGCCTCATCGCGAACGCGCACCGCTAACTCCGCACACTGTTCCGCGGACGTGAGCAGCGGCAGCAGGGCAGCCACATGGTCGGGTTGGGCCAGACGTATACGTGCCTGCAGGACTAACTCGTGATCGTGTCCTACGCAGGTTTCACCGGCGGCTGCATGGGCGGCAATTTTTTCTGCCGCTGCTTGCGCGCAGTGATCTGCATCTAACAGTTGTGCCAAGGTATCGGCATCGCGGATGTGCTCAAGAGCGGCGGCGCGCACCTCGGCGTCTGTGTCATCGCGCGCTAGGGACAGTAACTGGTCCTGAACTGCGTTGGCTTGTTCGGCACTGAGCGTCTGCACCGCCTGCAGGCGCTTGGCTCTATCCGGGTGTGTAAGTCGACTACTTCTGTTAAACCATCGACTCAACATGGCTCATGTTACTCCAGTGCGTTGTGGGCACCATCGCACAGAGGTGCACCAGCGGTGTGTTTGCACCCGCAGAAATACAGCGTGCGGCTGGATTCGGCGGTATACGACATGGGTAGGAAATCGGTGCCTTCATGAGAGCCATCACAAAACGGCTGCTTACTGCTTTTGCCACAGGCGCACCAGAAGTACTTTTTGCCTTCTTCTACATCGATGGGATACGGCGCCTTCTGCGCGATGGTCGGTTCACTCATGCTTGCCTCCGGGATTTGGTCTTTAAATACCTTGTGTGGTTTGGATAGTCCAATGAATTAATGTAACTGTGGCCATGCGGGTTGAACAGCTTACTGGTGTAAACGTCTGCTTCGTTCAAGGGGTTCATGTATTGAATAGCCAGCCTGCGTTTTCCATGGTTGTCAGTTATGAAAACTCGCGCGGTTGCCACCATGGGAAGTATTCGGGCATGTCCTCAGACACTTTGGCGACAAACTCTGCCGGGCGTTTTTCCAGAAACGATTCCACACCCTCTTTGGCATCTGGTGACCGACCGCGGTAGTAGATGCCGCGGGAGTCTATTTTATGGGCTTCCATCGGGTGGTCGGCGCCGAGCATGCGCCACATCATGTGGCGGACGAGGGCGACGGATACGGGCGCGCTGTTGTCGCGGATGTCTTCGGCAATGGCACGGGCTTGGGCGAGCAAATCATCTTTGGGGTACAGGGCGCGTACCAGGCCGCCGTCGAGGGCTTCTTGCGCGGGAAAAACGCGGCCTGAGTAGCACCATTCGAGCGCGCGGCTGATACCGGCGACACGCGGCAGAAAGTAGCTGGAGCAGGCTTCCGGGACGATACCGCGGCGTGCAAATACGAAACCAAACTTGGCGACATCGGCCGCCAGGCGGATGTCCATGGGTAAGGTCATGGTGATGCCGACGCCCACCGCGGCGCCGTTGATGGCGGCGATGATGGGTTTGTTGAGTTCATACAGGCGTAAAGAAACACGCCCACCGCCATCTGGCTGCAGACCGCTTTCGCGGTCTTCGCGTGCATCGGCGTCGAAGGTGTCGCCGCCGCTGGCCAAATCGGCGCCGGCGCAGAACGCGCGACCCGCGCCGGTGACAATCACAGCGCGGACATCGTCGTCAGCGTCGGCGCGGTCACACGCGTCGATCATTTCGCTCATCATGTCGCGGTTAAATGCGTTGAGCGCCTCCGGGCGGTTTAAGGTGATGGTCAATATGCCGTCTTCAACGTCATACAAAATGGTGCTGTAGTCCATGTGTCCCCGCTGTGGTGAGTTGTGTTGTGTGGTCTGGTGCTGCAAAGAGCGCGCTTATGGTGCCTGGGTCTGTGGCGTTTTTCTACGTGATAAAATGAGCTGCTCTCTTAAGCAGCAGGATTCATTGCGACGTGGAACGGGGATTAAGCGCCGACCTGTTGGCCTTTCGCCAACGGGTGGACACCTTTATCCAGGCACACTGGCCATCGCAAGCGCCCACAGCAGAGGCGCTGCCGGCGTGGCGGCAGGCTGTGGTGGAGGCCGGCTTAAGTGTGCCGCGGTGGCCGGAATCCGCGGGTGGAACAGGATGGAATCCCACCCAGATCTACTTGTGGCGGCAAGCTTGTGCAGCGGCGGGTATACCGCTGGAACAGGAAGTTGGGGTGGAGATTGTGGGACCGTTGTTACTGCGCTATGCCGATGCACAACAGCAGGCGCGCCACCTTCCTGGTATCCGTAGTTTGGCAGACACCTGGGCAATTGCGTTTGCCGAACCCGTGGCAGGGATCGATTACAGTGCGATGCAATGCCAGGCGCGACCTTACACCAAGGGTTGGCGGCTCGATGGTGAGAAATGTTGGGTGTTACACGGCCACGCTGCTCAATGGTTGCTGTGTTTTGCTTATCTTCGGCAAGCGTGCGCGGACGCGGATGTGTCGGGCAGCGTAGGATTGTTTGTGATTCCTACAGACGTTGCCGGTTTAACCTGCCTGCCACAAACGTCTTTTGACGGTAGCCAACATCTGGCCTCGTTTGCGTTGCAGGACGTACGTGTGCCGTCCGATGCTTTGGTGGCTCGTTCAGAGGATGGCGCCGAGTTTGCGCATCTGTTTCTCACGCGCGATATGTCGACGCTCAGCCAGAGCGCGGTGGCCCGTGCCCAGTTGGATGTGTTGGACCAACAGTTAGACCAGTTGGATCCGCAGGATGCGCTGCACGCTCAACGTCACGCTGTGGCGGTGGCGCTGGAAGCCCTGCAGGCCATGGAATTGCGCTACGTCGATGCTTTGCAGCGCCAACTAGAAGTGCCATTTCCGCTAGATTTATTGCAGCTGCGCAGCCGCGAAATTCTCCTCAAACTCGGCGCCCTACAAGTAGAGAGTTTCGGGTATTATGCGCTACCTTATCCGGACGAGATGTTGCTGCACAACGAAGGTTCCATAGGCCCAGACACCGCTGCAGCCACCGTCCGGCAGAATTTAGCGCAGCATGTGGCTGCTATGTATGAAGGCAGTGCTGAGGCCCTGAAGGACACGGCGTGGCGCGAGCTGAACAGCACTCGCCAGTAGGCATGAGGTAGAAAGAGGTTAAGCATGGACTTTTCGTTTACAGAAGAACAAACGCTGTTAGAAGAAAGTGTGGCCAGGTATTTCCAAAACGACTACGACTTTGAAAGTCGGCAGCAGTTGGTGAAATCCGAGGATGGTTTCAGCCAAGAAAATTGGGCGACGTTTGCTGAGTTGGGCTGGTTGGGTGTGCCGTTTTCGGAAGAAGACGGTGGCTTTGGCGGCGGCGCGATTGAGTGCATGTTGATGGCGGAGAACTTTGGCAAAGGTCTGCTGGTTGAACCTTATCTGGCCACGGTCGTGTTGGCCGGTGGCGCCATTAAACATGGCGGCAACGCTGAACAGAAAGCCAAGTACTTACCTGGCATCATCGACGGATCCACCCAAGCTGCGCTCGCTTACGCTGAGCCGCAAGGCCGTTTCAATCTGGCAGACCTCACCACCACCGCCACCACAGCCGGTGACGGTTATGTATTAAATGGTTACAAAGCCGTGGTCATGAACGGCCCTGCTGCGGATTTATTAGTGGTCAGCGCTCGTACCAGCGGTGAACAGCGCGACGCCGACGGCGTCTCCGTTTTTGTGGTGGATGCCACAGCGGACGGTGTCACCCGCCGCGACTACCCGACGGTAGACGGCATGCGTGCATCAGAAGTCACCTTGGAAGGGGTGCAGGTGGGCGCGGATGCGCTGTTGGGTGAAGCAGGCCAAGGGCTGGGAATTATTGAACGCGCCATTGATGATGGCATCATGGCGGTGGGTTCTGAAGCGGTAGGCTGTATGGAAGTGTTGTACAAAGACACCGTGGAATACTGCAAAACGCGTGAGCAGTTTGGCCAGCCCATTGGCAAATTCCAGGTTCTACAGCACCGAATGGTGGACATGTTCATGGAGCATGAACAGTCCAAGTCGCTCATGTACATGGCAGCCATGCGTCTAGACGAAGGTTACGGATCGGAAGCGCAAAAAGCAGTCAGCGCATTTAAAGTGCAAGTGGGTAAATCCGGCCGTTTTGTGGGACAAAACGCGGTCCAGTTGCACGGCGGCATGGGTATGACAGACGAACTAAACATCGGCCATTACTTCAAGCGGCTGACCATCATCGACACACTGTTCGGCAATGTCGACTATCATCTGAAACGGTTTGGGCGCCTGTAGGCCGGCGTTATTTGTATCCAACTGAGATCCTAAGGGGAGGGCGTATGGCGCGCTGGGATCGGGAAGACAGCGGTAACACAATTCCGGATTGGTTCTGGCAGGCGGTGGAGACCCCTGCTGAAACCCGCACGGTGGAAGTGGACGAATGCGATGTGGTGTATCGCTTTTACCCTGCGCCGGGCAAACCGGGCATGCTGCTCATCCATGGCATGTACTCCCACTCGCGCTGGTGGGATTTTATTGCCCCGCAACTGCTGGATGAGTACGAGATTGCCGCCATGGATCTCACCGGTATGGGTGATTCAGATTACCGCTACGACTATTCGGCGGATACCTATGCGGAGGAGATCAAGGCGGTGCTGGACGATGCCGACTTCGACAACAACGCATTGGTGGTGGCCCACAGCTTTGGCGGATATATGGCAGTGCGTGCGGCTAATATGTTTCCAGATCGCTTTGCCGCCTTGGTATTGGTGGATTCCGGTATTCGGCATCCCGACGACCCGCCGCCGGACCATGCCACCATGATGATGAGTAACCGCGCCAAGGTGTACCCGGACAAAGAAACGGCGCTTAATCGTTTTCGTCTGCAACCACCGCAACCCTGTGACAATGCCTATATATTGCAATACATCGCGCGCAACTCATTGATGCCCGTCGACGGTGGCGGCTGGGCTTGGAAATTTGATGAAGACCTACCGACATCCATCAGCGGCGGTGAGCGCGAGCCGGAAGACTATACCGGGCTGCAGGTAAAACTTGGGCTCATCTACGGCAAAGACAGCGAGCTGTTTTCCCAGCGTACCTTGGAGTACATGCAGTCACTCATTCCCCAGGCATTCCCAGTAGACGGTATCGACAACGCCCAGCACCACGTCTTCCTCGATCAGCCCCTGGCGTTTGTCGAGAGTTTACGCAAGATGTGCCGGGAGCTACGCTCTTAGCTAGATGATGCGCGCTGCTGCCATGCGGTGGAATGGGGCGGTTGCATTGATTGGCTTTTTTCTCCTCAGCGCTAGTGTACAAGCCAAGGTTGCGGTAGTTGCGGTAGTTGCGGTAGAGGAGCCTGCGCCTGAGTTGCCGCTGTTCCCAGCAGATATCGCAAATGCAACTCCGCTGACTTTTGAACTGCACCTGCCGCTCACGCCACTCAAAAAGCTCAGACCTTCCGCCACCGAAACTTATGATGCGCAAGTGATCCTGGCGGACGGGACCGAATTGCCGTTACAAGTGAGCCCGCGAGGGAAGTCACGGCGCAAACAGTGTGATTTCCCGCCGCTGCGCTTGGACTTTAAGAAAAAAGCGACGAGCGGAACGGTTTTTGCTGGCCAGAACAAGCTGAAACTGGTCACACATTGCTCAAAACGTTTGGCCCGCGGTGGCTATCTGGCGGCTGAGATGCTGGTTTATCGTTTATTTAATGTACTGACTCCGGCCAGCTTTCGAGTACGAGCCGTAGAGATCACCTATGTGGATACCGCGAAACAGCGCAATGAAAACTGGCCGGGTTTTTTGATCGAACACAAAAGTCAGTTAGCCGCGAGGCTCGATGGTGAGTTGCTCGAAGTTGACCAGCTGGCGCTTCGCCAATTGCAGCCGGAAGTTGCAGCCCTGGTCAGTCTGTTTGCGTACATGGTGGGTAACACTGACTTTTCACTGCGCATGGGCCCCGATGGGGATTGTTGTCACAATGCAGTGCCGATACAGGCGCAACATGTCTGGGTTGTACCTTATGACTTTGATGCCACCGGTTTGGTCAACGCGCCTTACGCCCAGCCTGCGCCTGCCATGAATATTCGCCGCGTCACCCAGCGTAAATACCGGGGTTACTGTGACCACAACGCACACGTTGTTGAAGTGGCGGCAAACCTGACCGCACAGCAGCAGGTCATGTTGGATTTGGTGAATACCTTTGATGAACTTCCCGGGTTAAACCGTGAGCGGGTTGGGAAATACCTAGCTGAGTTCTTTGACGTGATTGATCAGCCTCAAGCCATCAATAACAAGCTGATAAAACGCTGCCGATAATTGGTCTAAGCGTTCAGGGATTCCCCAGCCACTCTGCTAACAGCTGGGCCACGCGTGGATGAATCAGATAACCGGCGCTGCTGTGTGGATTGGAGCGGCCGTAGCGAACGCTTAAGTTGTAGATGGTGTGGTCACGAATGTCACCGATCAGGCGCTGCTGCAACATACCTTTAAAGTCGTCCGCAACGGTTTTATCGTGGCATACATAGTCGTCTTCCGCGGCGATGTTGTACCAATCCTTCAGCACGGCCGGGTAGCGCCGAATACCTTGTTCCTTAGCACCGGCCAGCTTGCTCCGCACGGCGCGTGAACCCAGCGGCGAGCCGAGGGTAATCCAACGGGTGATACGTTTGGTCTCGGGTGTTGTGGGGTGGGCTGCATGGGTAAGCTGCCACAGGCTATCCCACGCCAGCACGCTACCCATGCAATGGCTGATCAAAAGAATGTTGTTTCCGGCCGCCATCATCCCTGCCAAGGTATCTGTGAGTTGGGTCCGCACTTGCTGCGGCCAGTTACCGGTTTCTTCTCTAGTCGCGTGCCAGTATTGATAGAGTTCGGGTAACACTTTACGTAAAGCGGCATCGCCCAGACCGAGGCTGGCGCTAACGTCCATGGCAAACTCTTTGAGCGGGGTTTTGCCGGGTAGGGCTTCATAGTGCTTACGCCGGAAGTCTTTGGCTTTCTGTTTGGTGGCGAGGTGCTGAAGGTTTTGCTGGCGGTTATCCATATCCAGCGCGGCGTCGAAGCCAGCCTCCCCAGCGTCCGTTAGATGGTGCGCAAAATACACCATGCGGATATCGGCGCATTCGAATTGCGCCACATGCTGCGGCGCATCACGCTGCAGGCCGGCGCGCAGCGCGTCTGTCCACAGCTCGCATAATTGTGTTTCGCCCGGTTTTGGTCCGCGGCCATGCACAAATACAATTTGGTACTTAGAAGCTGGGCTCATACCGCGTCACGGTGCCCCTGTCTTTCCCCCCTTCATCGGCTAGGTATAGCGTATTTGCTGCGCTGATCACAACACCCTCGGTTTGCGGATGGGTAGTGGGAAACGGGAATGGTCCAGCACGCACTACGCTGCCGTCAAAGTTGAGCTCTATGAAAGAGCGTTGTCGGGCGGCAACGATGAACCAGCGCTGGCGGTCTGCACTGAAGCTGATACCAGAAGGGGACACAGGTGCTAGTCCGATGGCCCGATAATCCAGCTGGACAACCGGCTCGGCGAGTAGGGATTCGGTAGAAGTCGACCAGCTATAAATGACTAGCTGATTGCGGGTCGCGTCCGTGCGGCCTTCTTTGCAAAGGATTAGCAGCAATTGACGTTCGCGCCAGGCGCTAAGCCCTTCTACTTCGCAGTGTTTGCCGATGCCCGTTTCGAACGTGCGGTAGTCTTTGGCTGCAGCCTTTAGTTTCTTATGCCACAGAACACCGTCGCTGGTCACCACATAGAGGTTGTCGTCGTCTAACGTGATGCCTTCGAAATCACCCTTTTTCACCGGATCCCCAAACTTGGTCAGACGTTCAACCAACTGGGCTTGCATATCGATGCGATAGATGTGGGCTTTCTCGTCCGCCACAGCCAACAAGGCGCCATCCGCGGTTTGTGTTAAGCCGGATATTTCGCGCAGCGGTTTGGGTAACTTCAGTTGCAGCTGGCCTCGGTCTTCTGAGGCAGCACCACAAGCCCATAAGCTGACACAGACAAGCGCCAGCCCTGTAACGCGGCTAAAGATCTTTGTCGTCACGGCCGCGGCCGGTCATAAAAGAGAAAAAGGGTGTGGTGAGATCGGCACCGTAGTCGAGTTTCCACAACAACAAGTTAACCAACACAAAGGCTAAAGAGGTCACAAAGGCGATGCCCAGCGCGGCTATCCCCGCGCCTAATCCCACTGCAATGGCGGCAAATATGTAGAGTGCATGGGCCGGTTCTTCAAGGGAAAAGCGAAATCGTACGGCCGCCACTACACCCGCCAGACTAAACGCCAATGCCAGGTTGTCCTGCACAATCATGGCGATACCGGCCACGATCACAGGCAGCACCACCATGGTTTGCGCAAACGAGCGACTGATCTGTTTGGTGCGGGTGGTGATGAAGTAAACCCAGGAGATGGGGGCCATCAGCAACAACGCGCCGAGGATCGCCACCGCCAAGGTGACTGCTGCGTGGTGAGTGACTTCAGGTGTGTTGACGAAGGTGGCGATTACCTCCTCATCGGTGGGTGCACCCATAAACTCTGCGATGCCGCCGAAGGGCAACAGTGATTTGTACTCTGGGAACAGGCTGTTGAACGCGATCACCAAAGCAGCCAACGCACCGTAGTACACCAATATGGCAAACAGCGGGTTGACGATGGAGGTGGACTTTCTCATGGACTGACCGGCCACTGCAGGATGGCGTCTCGGCGCTTGAGTATGGCCTGGATTTCTCGAGGTTTCAGCAGCTCACCCAAAAGCTGTGTCAGTTCGTTGGCATTCAATTGCTGCAGCGGTGCCGCAAACGCTTGCGGCAAAACCGGGGCCATGGCGGTTTGCGGCAGCTTGTTGGAGGTATCGAATGCTCGATAGTTTTCGATGATGCGAATCTGCAGCGTGCCGCGCTCGTAGAGTAAGGTAGCGGCGCTGCGGTCGGTTTTACCGATCAGCGCGTCAAAGGCCGCCAGCAACGCAAAGTCTGATGCGTGGGCGCACCAGTTAGGTCTTGGCGTGTTGGTCTGCTGGCGTTCTGCTTCAGTAAATGGACGATGGCGCCAGGCCATGACCACACCTCGCTGCTTGTCGATGGCTCGCTGCACGGTGGCTGGCACCATGTATAACCCCAAGGCACGGTCGAGACGATAGGCAGCGACAGCCCGTTGGCTGTCTCGTTTCGAGAGTTTGCGAAAACGTCCAGGTAGAACATTGCGGTCGAACGAACCGCTCACTGGATCAGCGAAGCGTAGTGGCACGATGCCGTCGACCCGTTCCTCCGCTTGGAAGGCAGCTGTGCTGAGCTGTTCGGTAGGGTCAGACAGGGGCAGCTTGGTGATGGGTCTTACCACGCCTCGATCATCCAAGGCGTGTATCCCTTTCGCGTTGATGCGCAACAGGCGGGGTTTGCCTTTGTAGACCTCAGCCAACATGCCGGTGTCGATGGCATACACACGCCCATTCAGTCTGCTGTTTATTTCGCGATTGGGTGTAGGGGTGTGTCCGACCACCACGCGTTGTGCGTCCATGGCCGCAAGTACGCCTGCTACCACGGGTTCTTCCAGCAGGGCGTGGCAGGAGGTGCTGCCACGGTACCAGGCAGGCCCTGCCTCACCGAGTAAATTGGAACGCGCGGCGGCGAGAAAGGCTGGTCCAACCTCCGCAGCGATCAATTTGTCGTTGGCAATCGTCAACAAATCTGTCGCGGGTGGGATAGTACCCTCTGAGCGCATGCGCTCCCCCTCGGTCAACAGGCTAGTGAGTTGCTGCTGCGCGGTGGCGTTTGCCGCAGCTAACTCTGAGTTTGCAAGAAATGGGGGTAAGCCGGCATGGGCGAACAACGTATCGTTGATGCGGATCATGAGGGGTAGACTCAACAACCACTGGCCGTACTTGCCGTCGGATGCAAAAGCTGCGGCATGTCCACCCAGGTCCGCTAAGGCGGCATGTTCCGCTTCGCTGACTTCGCTGAGATCGCCGCTCAGATTCATTAATTCATGATTCCCCAACAGCACATGGACCCGGCCGCCGCTGGCAGGGGCTTCGGTCTGCAGACGCATCAACAGATCCATGGCTTGGCGGGATTGAGGGCCACGATCAAGCAGATCTCCGATACTGACCAGATGGGTTTGGCCGCCTTGCCAGCGCAAGTCAGCATCAATCAGGCCGGCGTTTTGCAGCAGGGTGACGAGATGCGGGTAAGCGCCATGCACATCACCCACCGCCACGATGTCCTCCACCCCTTCCCAAACGTGTTGCGCGTGGCCGCAAGGGATCCAGCAAAGGCTGCAGCAAGCGACGAGAAACAAGCGTTTAAGCATGTTGGGCAGCCTAGCGGATCTACTCAGCAAGCACCACAACACGACAGCGACTCGCGTTGGGAGCAAATGGCAGGCCAAAAAAAGCCCCCGGTACTTTGCGTATCCGGGGGCCAGTATCAAGCCGGGATTATTTACAGACGTGAAGTCTGCGGGAGGTCAATCCCAGCTCAGCGCGCCACCGGTTTGGTACTCGGTCACTCTGGTTTCGAAGAAGTTTTTCTCTTTCTTCAAATCCATGATTTCCGACATCCAAGGAAAGGGGTTTTTCACACCAGGATATTCTTCCGCTAATCCGATCTGTGCCAGGCGTCGATTGGCGATGAATTGCAGGTACTCTTCCATCATGTTGGCGTTCATGCCGAGTACGCCGCGAGGCATGGTATCGCGTGCATAAGCAATCTCCAGGCGGGTGCCGTCGAGAATCATATGCCGCGCTTGCTGCTGCATGTCCTCATCCCACAGGTGCGGGTTTTCAAGTTTGATCTGGTTGATGACATCGATGCCAAAATTCACATGCATGGATTCATCGCGCAGGATGTATTGGAATTGCTCCGACGTGCCCGTCATCTTGTTGCGACGGCCCATGGAGAGGATTTGGGTAAATCCGCAGTAGAAAAACACACCCTCTAACACGCAGTAGTAGGCGATGAGGTTTTTTAGCAGGGTCTTGTCGGTCTCAACGGTACCCGTGGTAAACGTGGGGTCGGAGATTGCCTTAGTGTACTGCAGCGCCCAGGAGGCTTTTTCGGCCACACACGGGATTTCGTGATACATGTTGAAGATCTCACCCTCATCCATACCCAACGACTCAATGCAGTATTGATACGCGTGGGTGTGAATGGCCTCTTCAAATGCCTGGCGCAGCAGGTATTGGCGGCATTCCGGGTTGGTGATGAGACGATAGATGGCCAAGACAAGATTATTGGCGACCAGCGAATCCGCCGTGGAGAAGAAGCCGAGGCTACGTTTAACGATGGTACGCTCATCATCGGTTAAGCCGTTTTCCGATTTCCACAAGGCGATGTCCGCCGTCATGTTAACTTCCTGGGGCATCCAGTGGTTGGCGCAACCATCCAGGTATTTTTGCCACGCCCAGTCGTATTTGAAGGGAACCAGCTGGTTGAGGTCTGCGCGGCAGTTGATCATGGCTTTCTGATCTACCGTTACCCGCTCGTGGCTTTCGGGCTCCAAATGCGCGCCGACCTGAAAATCGGTGCGTAGCTGCTCTTCGCTGGACGCCGCTTGAATGGCGGGTTGTACGGTGGATTCTTCGGCGGATTGTTCGGCAGGTTGAGGCGCCGGCTCAGCAACCGCCGGTGTAACAGGCTCCGGTGCGGCTGGCGCTGCCGCCGCATTTTCCGGCACGCTGTTCGCCACCGCTGCAACTGTCACAGGTTCGACCGCGGGTGTTGTCGGTGCTTGATCCATTTGCGTTGCAGGCTTTTGCTCCGGCACTTTCTCCGGCACCTTCTCCGGCGTTAGGGCCTCGGCCACCGTAATTTGTTCTTCCATGGCGGTTGCCGGTTCGGTAATCGGCTGCACCGGGGTGGCGCCCAAACCCGGCGCCTTATCTTCTTCGTTGTAGTCGTCCCAACTTAACATCTAATTCTTCTCCTTATCCTTATCGTTAAGGCGCGCGTTACTGACACGCTTCACAATCTGGGTCATCGATGGAACACGCCAGCGGTACGTCGGCTGCGTCTCCCAACTCGATCTCCAGGCCGCCCGCGTGAGCGGGCTGTTGCGCTATTTCTGCTATTTCTGCTGTCGGCGCGGTGGCTGCTGCGGTAGCGGGGCTCTCGCTGCCTTGAGCAGACACGGCATTTAGCGTGCCGCGGTCGAGGGTCGATTTCTCGGTGCTGGTGGCACCCAATGCGCGCAGGTAATATGTGGTTTTTAAGCCCCGCAACCAGGCCATGCGATAGGTGATGTCGAGTTTCTTGCCGGACGCTCCGGCAATGTACAGATTCAGCGACTGCGCTTGGTCTATCCACTTTTGACGGCGGCTGGCGGCGTCTACCAGCCAGCGTGGTTCCACCTCAAATGCAGTGGCGTAACGCTGCTTGATGTCCATGGGCACACGCTCAATGGCCTGCAGACTGCCGTCATAGTATTTGAGGTCGTTTACCATCACCTGATCCCACAGCCCTACGGCTTTGAGATCCCGCACCATGTACGGGTTAACCACAGTAAACTCACCGGACAGGTTAGATTTCACATACAAGTTCTGATAGGTCGGTTCGATGGATTGGGAAACGCCGGTGATATTGGCAATGGTCGCCGTGGGGGCGATGGCCATCACGTTGGAGTTGCGCATGCCATTGTTCTGCACCTTGGCGCGCAGCTTCTCCCAGTCCATGGTGATGCTCTCGTCCACGTCCAGATAGCCGGGGCCACGCTCTGCCTGCAGCATTTTCAGAGAATCAAACGGCAGGATGCCACGGCTCCACAGGGAGCCGGAGAAGCTTGCGTAAGTACCGCGCTCCTTAGCCAGTTTGCTGGAGGCTTCAATGGCGTAGTAGCTCACTGCTTCCATGGAACGGTCCGCAAACTCCACGGCATTGTCAGACGCGTAGGAGTAACCCATTTTGTAGAGTGCATCCTGGAAACCCATAATGCCCAGACCCACCGGGCGGTGGCGCATGTTGGAAGTACGCGCTTGGGGTACCGAGTAGTAGTTGATGTCGATGACGTTATCCAACATACGTACGGCGGTACGGATGGTCTTTTTCAGCTTCTTTAGATCAAGCTCGCCATTGTCCACGTGCTGAACCAGATTCACCGATCCTAAGTTACAGACAGCAATTTCGTCAGCGGACGTGTTGAGTGTAATTTCCGTGCACAAGTTGGATGAGTGCACCACACCGATGTGCTGCTGGGGAGAGCGCACATTACAAGTGTCTTTAAAGGTGATCCACGGATGTCCTGTTTCAAACAGCATGGAGACCATCTTGCGCCACAGCTCTATCGCCTTGATGCGGCGGAATAGCTTGAGCTCGCCGGTGCGTGTTTGCTCCTCGTACTCTTGATAACGTTTTTCAAACGCGCGGCCGTAGAGGTCGTGCAGGTCGGGTACATCGCTGGGTGAAAATAGTGTCCACTCGCCGTCCTCGGTGACCCGCTTCATGAACAAATCCGGGATCCAATTGGCGGTGTTCATGTCGTGGGTGCGGCGGCGGTCATCGCCAGTGTTTTTGCGCAGCTCCAGGAACTCTTCAATGTCCAAGTGCCAGGTTTCCAAGTAGGCGCATACCGCACCTTTGCGTTTGCCGCCCTGGTTCACTGCCACGGCAGTGTCGTTAACCACCTTCAAAAACGGCACAACCCCTTGGCTTTTACCGTTGGTGCCTTTGATGTAAGAACCGAGTGCACGTACCTGGGTCCAGTCGTTGCCTAAACCGCCGGCCCACTTAGACAACATGGCGTTGTCGTGAATAGCGCCGTAAATACCGTCCAGGTCATCCGGCACGGTGGTTAAGAAGCAGGACGAAAGTTGCGGCCGCAAAGTGCCGGAATTGAATAACGTAGGTGTTGAGCTCATATAGTCAAACGAACTCAGCAAATCGTAGAACTCCACGGCGCGGGCATTCGGGTCGTCTTCCTCGGCGGCCAAACCCATGGCCACACGCATGAAAAACACCTGGGGCAATTCAAAACGCACGTCGTCGCTGTGGATGAAATAGCGGTCATATAAGGTTTGTAAACCGAGGTAGGTGAAATTCAGATCGCGCTCTGGGCGAATGGCGTCGCCGAGTTGGTCAAAGTCGAAATTCAGCAGGTTTGGTGCCAGCAGCTCCAGTTCTATGCCTCGCTCCACAAAGCGGCGCAGGGCTTGGGGGTAGAGGGTAATCATCTGCATTTGGGTGGCGCGCTGTTCAGCGCCGGTGCCAGCTACATCTAGAAACGTCAGCGCTTCGGTGCGCAACTCGTCTAACAACAGTCTTGAGGTGACGTAGGTGTAGTTGGGTTCTTCTTCCACCAGCGTGCGCGCGGTGATGAGAATGGATGTGGCAACATCGCTGGCGGAGATGCCGTCGTACATATTGTTAAGCGATTCGTTGATGATGCGCTCGGCATCCACATCACTTAGATTGGCGCAGGCTTCGCTGATGATGGTGCGGATGCGCGCGATATCCAGCGGCGCGGTGCTGCCGTCTGTCTGGACCACGTTGATCGACGCATCAAGCTCTTGCACGTTGCTGTCAGCCTGCCCGGCTTCCGCACGAGCGCGTGCGCGCTCTTCACGATAGAGCACGTAGGAGCGTGCTACTTTGTGCTCGCCAGAGCGCATCAACGCCAATTCCACCTGATCTTGCACATCTTCTATGTGCAGGGTGCCGCCGGAAGGTAAGCGGCGACGAAACGTATTGCTGACTTGTTCGGTCAGAGCAGTCACCAGCTCGCGGATGCGCGGAGACGCGGCCGCAGTACCGCCTTCAACGGCTAAGAAGGCCTTGGTCAGGGCGACCGCAATCTTATCGTCGGTATAAGGCACAACCGTGCCGTTGCGTTTAATGATTTTCAGTTGCCCCGGGGCAGTCGCTGTAAGCGAAGGTGTGAGCGAGGCTGTGCTGGAGGCTGCATCCGCTGTGTCAGCGAAAGAGGGCTGTGGAACTGCTGGTGACTCTGCCGGCCGATCTGTTTGCATGTTTGTTACTACCTGCTTTTTAACTGCTGTTGTTTTAACTGTTAGCGTTTCCGTCGCTTCTGAGTTGCTTGCCGTTTAATGCGTTCTTCGCGTTTCTCTAAGACCAACTTTGATCAACGGCGATCAACGGCTCAACTCAACTGCTATAAACTGCTTGAGACGTCTTGTTATCCCT
This sequence comes from Pseudomonadales bacterium, assembly GCA_028281005.1. Taxonomy (GTDB): domain Bacteria; phylum Pseudomonadota; class Gammaproteobacteria; order Pseudomonadales; family Azotimanducaceae; genus UBA4421. The sequence goes on along the minus strand of JANQKS010000044.1, from coordinate 17,891 downwards.
ACCGGCTTGTTAGCAGTCATCACGATGACTATGTGTTGGCTGCGTACAGCCGTTCCTGTGCCGTTTCGGGTTTGATCCGTTGGCGGTTTGACAGCGGCAGTTCACATGGATGTATGGCGCCGAGCGCTTAGCCAGTGCGCAGCAAATCTATGTGACTATCGAACACCCACCGGAGGTTTTTAAGAGCAATCCACCGGTCTGTGCTAAGCGACATGCCGGTGTGATGCCTCAACGTCCCCTCACCAAGGACTAAAGGAGTAGGCGGGGACATTATTGTCCGTACATACGTCTTGTCCTTAGGCGCGTTTTGAGCGAAAAAGAAGCGCTAAACGCTTGATTTTGCCCAAATTACCTCGGTGCACTACAAAAATGTTAGACTTGGTCAAATATTTTAAACCCCATATATAGGGATTTGCGCGCCGAGACACACAAGATAATGGGATCTTTGGTCCATTGCAAGGATTTGTCTGTGGATAACCTGTGGGTAGTGGCGTATCACTTGTGGTGAACGGATTTTTCTCGATCCGCAGGCAATTTTGCACCATTTTGGTGAGCATGAACTGGCCATCAGATGCGCCCTGTGCCGCCCAGTTGGGATGATTTCACCTACCCGAAATTAAACTTTTAAGGGTCATGACGCGCCGTTTTGAATCCTTTAGGGTTATCTAGGGTTATCTAGGGTTAGCCAAAAAAACCACATCGTGTGCAGGGGGAAGTCCGTTGTCTTACATCATGGCGTTAGACCAAGGTACGTCGAGCAGTCGAGCCATCATCTACACCCATGGCGGCGACGTAGTGAGTTCCGCCCAACATGCCTTTGACATGATTTTCCCCGCCGATGGTTGGGTAGAGCAAGATCCTGAAACGTTATGGCAGACGACCCTGCAATCCGGCCGCGATGCCATCGCCGCCGCCGGCATCAACGCAGAACAGCTCAGCTGCATCGGCATTACTAACCAGCGAGAAACCACACTGCTGTGGGATCGCGCCAGCGGGCAAAGTGTATACAACGCCATTGTTTGGCAAGACCGCCGCACCGCGGACCGTTGCGCCCATATGCAGAGTGATCAACTGCAAGGGGAGCCGTTGGAAGCTGTGCTGGCGGCGCGCACCGGTTTGGTCATAGACCCCTATTTTTCATCCACTAAGTTGGCTTGGATACTGCGCAATGTGGGGGGCATCCGCGCCCGTGCAGAGCATGGTGACTTGTGCTTCGGCACGGTGGACAGCTACCTCATCTGGCGCCTGACCAACGGCGGAGCGCATGTCACCGACGCCACCAATGCCAGCCGTACGCAGCTGTTTGATATTCACACCCAGCAATGGTGCACCGACTTGCTTGAGTACTTTGAGATCCCAGCGGCAGTGTTGCCCCAAGTGGCAGACAGCGCGGGGTTGTTTGGTATTGCCAACGCCGAGTGGTTTGGCGCCGAAATACCAATCTCTGGGGTGGCCGGTGATCAACAAGCCGCTTTGGTCGGTCAAGGTTGCTTTAGCCCTGGCATGACTAAAAGCACCTACGGCACCGGCTGTTTCATCATGACCAATACCGGCGAGCAAGCCCTACGCTCAGAAGAAAAACTGCTGACCACGGTGGCCTACCGATTAGCGGGCGAAACGACCTACGCACTGGAAGGCAGTATTTTTGTTGCCGGGGTGGCGGTGAAGTGGCTGCGCGATCAACTTGGCCTGATTGACAGCCCCGCGGATACCCAAGCGGCTTTTGAACGCACCGGGGGTGACAACCAAGGTGTATATGTTGTGCCCGCATTCACCGGCTTGGGTGCCCCTTATTGGCAACCCGATGTGCGCGGCCTGATCACCGGGCTGACGCTGGATTCGAATCGCGATCATGTACTGACGGCCTTTCTGCAGAGCGTAGTGTTTCAAACCCAGGAATTGTTGGAGGCCATGCACAACGATGGCGCCACTGTTGAGCGCCTGCGGGTTGACGGCGGCATGACGGTGAACGACGCGTTGTGCCAGTTTTTGGCGGACATTTTAGATGTCCCGGTGCAACGCCCGGTGAATCCCGAGACCACCGCCTTAGGCGCGGCAATGTTGGCCGGCATTGGCCACGGTGTGTACGCGGATTTAGCGGCAGCCAGCCAAGCCTGGCATACCGAACATGACTTCCAGCCGGGTATGGAGGCGGCGCGTCGCATGGAGCTGTTGACGGGTTACCAGCGGGCCACGGCCCAGGCACTGACCGACGCATAAGAGATGTTGGGAGGTACTTAATAGGAGCTGAAGAGCTGCTTAAGAGGCGTATATGTACGTTTTTAGCGGGTTTTGCGCGGCTTACTTATATAAGTCAAAGCCCACAGATACTACATCTTCTTTACAGTTCTACACTGTGGCAGGACAGGACCTGAGGGCTGCCATACTACAATTCAAAGTGTGAACTTAAGCGCAGAAACATACCCACGCTTGGTGCGGCCAACTTTGATATTTGCCGGGTTGGCTGCCTATGTGCTGTTTACCTGGACCTTGCTGCAACAGGGTTACCTGTACGCGGACGAACAGATGTACCTGTTCTGTATCCCGGTGTGGATCTTAGGCTTTATCGGGCTAATGCTGCGCTCGGATGCCTTGGCACGACTCGACGACGATACCGTCGTGCTGTGCCGTGCATTGTGGTGCAACTTAGGTGCGGTGACGCTGGCGGTCTTGGTACCGCACACCTTGCGCCTGATGTTGCTGGTGGTGCCGCTGTTCAGCGTGATGTACGCGGCGGTGCATCTGGCGCGCAGCCAGGTGCTGTTGGTGGTGCTGAGCAGCGCCTTGTTGTACTGCTTTGGGGTGCTCTATTTAGTCGCCTACACGAACTACGATTCGCAGTTTGAGCTGCTTTCAGGGCTAGCCTTCGGCGCTCTGTTGTGTGGCGTGATGGTGTTGGCCAGCGACATGCAAGCGTTGCGCGATGGGTTGCTTGAGCGTAACCACAGTTTGCGTGAAGCCCTCGAGCGTGTGCAGGACATGGCGCTCAAAGACGATCTTACCGGTGTGCACAACCGGCGTTCGATCATGGAAGTGCTGAGTCGGCAAAAAGCCTTGGTGGACCGAGGCCAGCAAGCCTTTACTTTGTGTTATGCAGATTTGGACCACTTCAAAGTGATCAACGACCGCTATGGGCACGCGGTGGGTGATGTGGCGTTGCGGCAGTTTGCCGAGTTGGCTGCCGGCGTGGTGCGCAGCGTCGACTTTGTGGCCCGTTTTGGTGGTGAGGAGTTTTTGTTGGTGTTGGTGGACGCTGACGAACAAACCGCGCTGCAGGTGGCCCAGCGTTTGGCCGAGCGCACGCGCAACATGTGGGTCCCCGGCACGGAAGAGCAATTTGAGCTGACAGTTTCCGTGGGTATTGCCCGCTACCAAGCGGCTGAACGCGTCGACGATGTCATCAACCGCGCCGACCACGCCCTCTACGAGGCTAAGCGCGCCGGCCGCGACAAGGTGGTTGTGGCGCAGCAATAACACCACCACTGCGTTCTCCGCCCACAGTTGTGCGCTAGATCTCACTGTCATTGCCAACCAGGCCTGCTCGACAACACTCAAGCCCAGTCGGTGTGTTTCGCCTGCCATCAATATGGGTTATCTTGAAGTGTGATTCGAGGCTAGTGATCAAGTCGTTTGAGCACTGGTGTGACTAAGTAACAAAAGCGACTGTGCAAATGGATGTCACGGGTGTAAACCGCCGGAAATTCAACCGCCAACCCATCCAACTCTCGGCGCTGGTGCATCCCGCCCAGGGTCGCTCGTGGCTGTGTTCAATCCGCGACTTTTGTGAAGAAGGTATGTTACTCACCGGCAGCGGTGGTTCCCGTTCCCTGGAAGCTACCGGCGCCGGGGCCAAAGCCGGTGACGACATCGCGCTACACTTCTCGGTGGCCACGCCCACCGGGCAACAACACTTTCGCACCCAAGCCAAGATTGCCCGTGTTTTAGAAGGCGGCAACGGCCTCGGTGTGTCTTTCGACAGCGGCTTGGATGAGCGCGCGTTTCAGAACCTCATGGATTTTGCGGTGGCCTCCGGTACCGCCGCGCCTGAATTTACGCATGAAAGTATTGATGACCTTCCCGACGCGCAGCCCCTAGCGGCGGGTCGTACGGAGCCTGAGGCAAAAAACAGCGCGGAGCTACCGGCGGCTACCCCTGGTACGCCTGCCACAGCGGAGCAACCGTCAACAACATCGGCAAGCCAACCGAAAGGGGCTAAGAAAAGTGGTGCGGACGAGCCCATGCGCGATCCGCGGTTGTCAGAAGAAGCTGCTGACAAACTGCTGAGCCGTATCAAAACTGTCACCAAGCGGGCCTCATCGCGGATGGCTTCTAATTTTTGTCAGCTGGCCGGGGAAGAGTTGCTGGTGCAAGCCCGCGACGCTGGCACCAACGCCATGCAGACCCGATATTTTGAGGCCTTGGATGCGCTGGAGAAGTCACAAGAAGTGTTTGTGGCCAACTTTGTCACCAGCATGGTTGAACAGCTGAACAAAGTTTCCGACTTAGAGGCGGTGTTGGAACGTCGCCGTAAGCGCGATACCGGCAACAAAAAGACCGACGAACTGGAGTTGGTCGACACCGACCAATTTGAACAATGGCTACAGGTGGCGGAGTCGATATCCAAAACAGAAAATCGCTTTAACGATGCCTTGCTTGATATGCGCGCGCAGTTTGGGTTGTTGGCCAAACCCTGGAGCCATAAGGACATTATCCCGGTAGGGCCTGCGACCATCTGGTGGGTGTTTGACGAAGCCCAATCCGAATTTGCGTTTCGTGAAGACCTGCGTAAAGAAGTATTTGGCATCTTCGAATCTGTTCTGCATAAAATCCTCATCAATTTATACGAAGCGCTTGGCAAGCTGTTTGAGGACAGCGGCCAGGTACCGGCGTTGGAAGAACTGCGCGAAGCGTTGCAACCCAAATACAGCGTTCGTAATCGCGCCGGTGTTAGCGTTACGCCGCAGGAATACCAAGAGATGGACCAGGCCATGCGCGATGCAGCCATGGCAGCGGACAATGTCGGCGCGGGCCGTCTCACGGAAAATCCCTTTGTCACCGTCGGTGGTACCGGCAGCCCGGCATACAACACCGCACGCACGATATTGGATTTGGACCGCCGCACTAAACAGCTGTTGGGTAAGCCGCGGGAGCAAGGCTTGGCGCCGCAAGGTGCAAGTCCGGCGAATACATTCAATTCCAACGATATTCTGGATGCGCTCTCGGTGATTCAATCCGAGCTGGGTGATGCGCCTCTGTCAGACACGCGTTTACAACCGCGCCTGATACAAGAGCTACAGACCCGTCACGGCGACGGCAAAGGCCTTACTGAAGAAGACTACGACACTCTGCAAGTGATGCAGAACCTGGTGGACTCCCTGTCCCAGGATCAGCTGATCACCGATGGCGTGAGGGAATGGGTACAACGCTTAGAAATTACCCTGAACAAGTTGGCGGCCAAAGATCCTGAGTTTTTGCGCGGCGATCCGGACAATCCTCATAGCGCTGTGCAAATGCTCAACCAGCTGGCACGCCTCGGCAGTAGCGAAGACGTGCGCCAAGGCATCGACCGTGAAGTCGGCCGGCGCGTCGACGAGCTGTTGCAGCGCGTGGTTAAAGACTACGACGAAAACCCGCAGATCTTCGGCGATGTGGTGGATGAGTTACATCCGCTGATCGACCGTCAGTCGCGCACCTATCGCGGCAATGTAGAACGCACCATCCGCGCCAGTGAAGGCCAACAAAAACTGGCGCGCGCGCGACGAGAAGTGGTAGCGGAGGTGACCGAGCGTATTGGCGACAAAGAAGTCCCCGAATTATTACTGGAACTGCTGAATCCCGGTTGGCGCAACCTGCTGGTGCACACCCATCTTCGCCATGGTTCAGACTCTAACGAATGGCGCGACCAGCTGGCCATGATTGACCAACTGCAGGATCAGCTCAGCGGCAACGTGGATGAAAGCAACCCACGCTATATGGAGCCGGACAAACTATTGCGCCGCGTGGTTGAAGGGCTTAACAGTATCAGTTTCGATCCTAGCAAACGCACACCGTTGATCATGCACATGTCCAGTGCGCTGGTGGGTGACACCACCGGCAAAAAAGCGCCGGTGAAAAACGTCAAAGTTGATAAAGCTGGGGTTGAACAGGCACTTGGCCTTGACGGCATGCTGCCGGAAGTTGATCCGCAGATTGAATCAAACGATGAAAATGTGCGTGATAGCTGGGGTCAAGCCGTGGAGCGTGCACGGCGCATACAGGTGGGTGAATGGCTGGCCGCTTCCGACCGCGAAGGACGCCCACTGATTCTATCTGTGGCTTTTGTGGGGGATGAAGCTGCCTCATTTGTGTTGGTCAACCGTAAAGGTGTGAAGACTCTGGAACGCACCTTAAAAGAAATGGCGGACGATCTGCACCAGGGCCGCATTACCCTGCTTGACGATTATGATCTGCCGCTGATGGAGCGCGCTTCACAACGCATGTTGGAAAACATGCACAACCAGCTGGCGTTCCAAGCCAGCCATGATGATCTCACCCAGCTGATGAACCGCAAAGAATTTGAGCGGGTCATCGAAAACAGCTTGGCCCAATCCAAGGCCAAAGGTATCCAACATGCGGTGCTCTGCTTAGACCTTGATCAGTTCAAGATCGTCAACACCACCAGCGGTCACAAGGCCGGTGATGAGCTATTGCGCATCATGGGGGAATCGCTCTCTACACAGTTCAGCAAACCGGATCAGAAACTTGCCCGCCTAGGCGGCGATGAGTTTGGTCTGCTGTTGGAGGATGTGGAGAGTGTTGCTGCACGCGAAGTGGCCGAGCAAGTGCTGGATGCGGTGCGGGAAGTGAAATTCGAATGGGAAGGCCGCAACTACAATCTCACCGCCAGTATGGGTCTGGTCTTCATTGACCCCAGTACCGATAGCGTCGACTCGGTCATGCAACACGCGGATGAAGCCTGTTTTTCTGCCAAAGACGCCGGTCGCAACCGCGTGCAGGAATACGAATTGGGCGACAAGCTGATGGTGCAGCGCCATGGCGCCATGGAGTGGGTTACCCAACTGGATGCCGCCTTGGAAGACGACCGCCTGATTCTCAATTGTCAGAAAATTGCGCCGGTAGACAACGGCAACGGCGCCAGCAATGCCGATGTGCACTATGAAATTCTGCTGACCATGTTGGATGAGCTTGGCGACGTGGTTGCCCCCACGGAGTTGATCAATGCGGCAGAAACTTATAACCGCATGACCACCATCGACCGTTGGGTCATTCGCAACGTATTGCAGTGGATGGCGGACAACCGTACGGCGCTGGATGACTTCGGCGGCTTTGCCATCAACGTTTCCGGCCACTCAATTAACGACAGCACCTTCCCGGATTTTGTCCTGGAACAATTTGGTAAAACCCAGGCCCCCACCGCCAAAGTGTGTTTTGAGATTACCGAAACCGCTGCCATCGCCAACCTCGACAATGCCGTCGATTTCATGAATCGCATGCGTATCATCGGCTGCCGCTTCTCTTTGGACGACTTTGGCACCGGTTTGAGCTCGTACTCTTATTTGCGCAACCTGCCGGTGGACTATGTCAAGATCGACGGCGTCTTTGTGAAAGACATTGCCGACAATCCGGCCGACTATGCCGTGGTGCGTTCTATTAACGAAATTGGCCACTACATGGGCAAACGTACCGTCGCGGAGTATGTGGAGGACACGCAAATCCTCGATAGCCTCAAAGAGATCGGCGTCGACTTTGCGCAAGGTTATGCGATCAGCAAACCTTCATTGCTGCAAGATTTGAGGATGTAGGCGGTCGCCTAGAGCAAGCTCTACTGCTTACCCAGCAGCAAAAATTCAACCAACGCTTTCTGGCTGTGCAGCCGATTGCCTGCTTCATGGAACACCGCCGCGCGTGGGTCGTCGAGCAGGGTTTCACTGACTTCTTCGCCGCGGTGTGCCGGTAGACAGTGCATAAACACCACGTCTTTATTCGCTTCATCCAGCAATGCTTCGTTGACCTGATAGTCTGCGAAAGTGGCGCGCCGGTCTGCTTCTTGACCTTCGTGGCCCATGGAGGACCACACGTCCGTGACCACCAGATCCGAGCCGCTCACCGCCTCTTGAGGTGTGGCCACCAACGTTGCGTTGTTGGTGCTGTCGAGGATTTCAGCATTAGGCAGGAACCCCTCGGGGCTGGCGATTTTCAAATTAAAGCCCCATTGTCGCGCGGCGTTGATGTAAGAGTGGCACATATTGTAACCGTCGCCTATAAATGCCACGGTGGCACCCGCGATGGGTCCGCGCAGCTCTTCATAGGTCTGAATGTCAGCCAATAACTGACAGGGGTGCAGCAGACTGCTCATGGCGTTGATGACAGGTATGCTGGCCTGCTCGGCCAACTCTTCGATGTGGGTCTGCTCCAGGGTACGGATCATGATGATGTCCACCATCTCCGACAACACGCGGGCCAGGTCAGAGATGGGTTCGCCTCGGCCAATTTGGGTTTCCTGGGTGCCGAGAAACAACGCGTGCCCACCCATCTGCGCAAAACCGGCTTCAAACGCCACGCGGGTGCGCGTGCTGCTCATTTGCATGATTAAACCACCAGTCTTACCCACCAGAGGACGGTAGGTCTCGCCTGCCTCATGCATCTTGCGCATTTGTTTGCCGCGGTGGATGAGGTAGTCCAAATCTTCAATAGGGAAATCAAGCAAAGACAGGAAATCCTGTTTAGCCATAGCCAGATACCTTTGTGTGTGGGTATGCGAGTGAGCGGCGCAGCTAGACTCTGCGCGATTAACTCTTGATGAGGCCGACCACCTTGCTGGCAAGCTCATCGGCTTCCGCGTCGGTCAGCGTTAAGGGTGGCAGCAAACGTATGATGTTGCCCTGGGTGACGTTGATCAGCACACCGGCGTCTAATCCCTGCTGCACCAGTTCCGGTGCATCTTCGTTGAGTTCCACGGCGATCATCAGACCCATGCCGCGAACCTCTCTAACGGTGTTGTTACCGGCCAATTTGTTGCTGAGTTGATCGACGATGCGCTCACCCAAAGCCGCGGCGCGATCACACAGGTTAAGCGCCTCGATCTCATCCAGCACCGCATTGCCTGCCGCACACGCCAGCGGATTCCCGCCGAACGTGGAGGCGTGATTGCCGGGCACAAACAGCTCGGCCGCTTCGCCGCGGGCCAGGCAGGCGCCGATGGGCATGCCGTTGCCGAGACCTTTGGCGGTGGTCACCACATCCGGCATACAGTCGGTGTGCTGATACGCAAAATATTTACCCGTGCGGCCATTGCCGGTCTGCACTTCGTCTAACATCAGCAGCCAGTTTTTGGCATCGCAAATGCGCCGCAGTTCGTTGATGTAATTGGCGTCAGGAATTTCAATGCCACCTTCGCCCAATACCGGCTCCACAAAAACCGCAACGACGTCGGGGTTGTTTTCCGCAATCACTTCCACCGCTTCGACGTCGTTATACGGCGCCCGTACAAACCCGGATAGCAGCGGCTCAAAACCGGCGTGTACTTTGCGGTTGCCGGTGGCGGTCAGGGTGGCCATTGTGCGGCCATGGAAACTGCCGTCCATCACCACAACCGCGGGTTTCTTGATGCCTTGTTTGTTACCTTTCAGGCGTGCCAGTTTGATGGCGGCTTCGTTGGCTTCGGCACCTGAGTTGGCGAAAAACACTTTCTCCATCCCCGACAGCGCACACAGGCGATCGGCAAGCTTCGCTTGCAGGGGAATCTCATATAGATTGGAGGTGTGGGTGAGGGTGTTGGCTTGCTCCGCCAGTGCTTTGGCGACACGTGGGTTGGCATGGCCGATACCCACCACGGCCAGCCCAGTCAGGCCGTCTAGGTAACGATTGCCGTGGCTGTCTTCAAGATAAGCACCTTTGCCGCTGGTAAACGCCACTGGCAGCCGCGCATAAGTGTTCATTAGGTGATTCACGATCTAACGTCCATTGTCTTCAGGTCTTTTCTTTAAGTCTTTTCTTTAAGTTTCTAAGCCATTGCGCCAAAAACACAACAGGCGGCACGTATGCCGCCTGAACCAAACAAAAAACTCTACTCCAGGCCCACCATGGGTTCAATAGATAAAGTATGAATCGGATGTGAGGGTTTAGCCTGTTTTGGCCTGATCTATGGCGCTGCTGAGTCGGTCCAGGCCGCTGCGCAGAAGCGCTCTCGGGCAGCCAAAGTTCAAGCGGATGTAGTCTGGTGCCCCAAACTGAGCGCCCGGGGAGATGCCGATGCCTTGTTGCGCAAAATAGGCTTCTGTGTCGGCGAGGCGCAAATCTGCCACATCAATCCACGCAAGGTATGTGGCCTGGAGTGGACTCAAACGTTCGCCCACACAGGATTGAATCTCCGCTAAATTGCCGCGCAGGTAACTGAGTAGTTGCGGGATCCAATCGGAGCGGTCGTTAAACGCCGCTTCCGAAGCGGTGTAGCCAACGGGGCCTATCCCGGTAATTAACCCAGCTCGCTCGTGCATAAACTGCCGGCGTAAGCTGTCGTCGGGGATCACCGCCGCGGCGCAGCTGATTCCAGGAATGTTGTACACCTTGGTGGCGGCATACAGGCTGATGGTGCGTGCGGCGATCTCCGGGTGGGCCGCGGCCACCGGTTGGTGCCGGCAGTTTTCATCCAACACAATGTTGCAGTGGATTTCATCGCTGACCAGATACAGGTCATGTTCTGCAACAAACGTTGCCAACTGCGCCAGTTCCTCCGCCGCATAGCAGCGCCCCGTGGGGTTTTGCGGGTTACAGATCATCATCATCTTGGTGCGTGGCGTGAGCGCTGCCGCCATCGCGTCAAAATCCATGCGCCAGTTTGTATCCGCGTGCATGGGTACGCACACTTCCTCGATACCGGCATGGCGCGCCAAGCTCAAGAAGGGATGATACACCGGGGTAGGGATGAGGATGCCGCCGTCCGGCGCCACACAGCGCGCCGCCAAATTGAGCATCGGCACCACGCCGGGGATCCATACGACCCATTCCGCGGGCACCTGCCAGTTGTAGTGATGTGCCAGCCAGCCCTGAAAAGACGCGACCAGGCTGTCGGGTTCTTCGGTGTAACCGAGAATCGGATGATCCAAGCGCTGACGGATGGCGTCGAGTACAAAGTCAGGCGCGGCGAAATCCATGTCCGCCACCCAGAAGGGTAAAACGTCTTTGTCGAACTTGCTCCACTTGGAGCTGTATGTGCCGCTGCGGTCAAACAGCTGGTCAAAATTCTGAGTCATAAAGTGCGTGTCGCCACCGCCGAACGTGTTGGGTTTATGAGTTGAAGTTATTTCTTGTTGGCGCAATGGTATAAGCAATTGTGGCCCAATGTGCCACCTAAACGGCTACAATGATGGCCACAGAATCTAAGCACTAGGGTATGAATATGTCCGAAGAAGTAGTAGCAGTGATCAAAGAGCAGATCGAAGAAAACCCGATTTTGCTGTATATGAAAGGTTCTCCGCAGGCGCCGCAGTGTGGCTTTTCCGCGCAAACCGTGCAGTGTATGGTGGCATGTGGCCAACGATTCGCTTATGTGGATATTCTGTCTAACCCTGAAATCCGCACCACCTTACCCGTCTACGCCAACTGGCCGACGTTTCCGCAACTGTGGGTGGACGGCGAACTGGTCGGTGGCTGCGACATCATCACGGAGATGTTTGAGGCGGGTGAGTTACAAACGCTGCTGGAAGAAACCAGCGCTAAACACGCGGAAGATCAACCTGACGCCTAACGGCCTTGCCGTCAGGCAACTTCACGGCGCAACGCCATTGCCTAGGAGCGGCGCATACGTCCAGTTGTTGACCATGCGGCAAAATAACTGTGCCGTTCGTTCGGTGTCGTAAGCCGCGCTGTGCGCCTGCTGGGTATCAAAGTGCAAGCCGGCGCGGCTGCAGGCCTCGCTTAAGACCGTGTGACCATAAGCCACCGCCGCCAGGGTGGCCGTGTCTAAGCTGCTGAACGGATGAAACGGATTACGTTTGATCCCTGTACGCAGACACGCCGCATTCAAAAAACCCTGATCAAACGACGCGTTGTGCGCCACCATGATCGCCCGATGGCACGCCGATGATTTCATTTCCTGGCGCACCAGTTTAAAAAATTCTCCCAGCGCCACCTTTTCATCCTGAGCATTACGTTCAGGATCCTCCAGATCAATCCCCGTCACCCGTAAACTCGCCGGATCAATCGTCGCACCCGGATACGGGTTGATGTCCCAGGTATGCACCTTGCCCACCCCAAGCACATCGTCATCCCAGGTCAAAAACGAACACGCCACTTCCAGCAAAGGGTGTACGTCCTTATCAAACCCCCCAGTCTCAAAATCCACCACCACCGGCAGATAGCCCCGAAATCGCTCGTTTAGTTTCATTCCCTCACCATAACAACTTGCGCCCCAAATATCTGTTCCCCAGGCGCACCGAACCCACCCCATCCCCCGCGATCCCACTCTTCCGGCCGGGCGAATAAAACAGGCGCTGATTGCGAGTTACAGGGATTGCAAACCCCCCTCCGATCCTTAAGATTGCGCCTCCCATCCCCCTGGACAACATCGTGGCAGACAAGATGAAAATTGTATTAGCGTATTCCGGCGGTCTAGACACCTCCGTAATCTGCCGCTGGCTGCAAGAAACTTATAACGCCGAAGTAGTCACCTTTACCGCCGACATTGGCCAAGGCGAAGAGGTTGAACCCGCACGCGCCAAGGCTGAGGCCATGGGTGTCAAAGAAATCTATATCGAAGACCTCACTGAGGATTTTGTCGCCAACTATGTCTACCCCATGTTCCGCGCCAATACCGTTTATGAGGGTGAGTATCTGCTCGGCACCAGCATCGCGCGGCCGTTGATCGCAAGGCGCTTGGTGGAGATTGCACAAGAAACGGGTGCCCAGGCGGTGGCGCACGGCGCTACCGGCAAAGGCAACGACCAAGTTCGCTTCGAAATGGGCGCCTATGCCTTAGACCCGGATGTCAAGGTGATTGCGCCGTGGCGGGATTGGGATCTGAACTCCCGCGAAGCGCTCATGGACTTTTGTGAAAAACACCAAATAGCCGTCGACTACCAGCGCGGCGACAAGTCTCCGTATTCGATGGATGCCAACTTGCTGCACATCTCCTATGAAGGCGGTGGCTTGGAAGACCCCGACAGCCCGGCGGATGAAGCCATGTGGCGTTGGACCGTGGCGCCGGAAGCCGCACCGGACGAAGCACAGTTTATCAAGCTCGACTACGAGCGTGGGGACCCGGTTGCGTTGGATGGTAAAAGGCTCACCCCGGGTGAAATGTTACGTACCCTCAACGAACTTGGTGGCGCCCACGGCGTGGGTCGCAGCGATATTGTAGAAAACCGCTTCGTCGGCATGAAGTCTAGAGGCTGTTATGAAACACCCGGCGGTACCATTCTGTTGAGAGGGCATCGTGCCATGGAGTCCATCACGCTTGATCGCGAGGTGGGCCATCTCAAGGACGAATTGATGCCCAGATACGCCACGCTAGTTTACAACGGCTACTGGTGGTCGCCCGAGCGTAAGGTTTTGCAAGCTTTGATCGATGAATCACAGAACGAGGTAAACGGATCCGTTACGCTGAAGCTCTACAAGGGTTCGGTCTCAGTTGTGGGACGCAGTTCACAAAGTGACAGTCTGTATGATGCAGACGTGGTGACTTTCGAGGATGATCAGGGTGCCTACGACCAGAAGGATGCAGGCGGCTTTATCAAGCTTAATGCCCTGCGATTGAGATTAGGCGCAAAGAGAGGGCGCGACTACTCCTAATTCCCTGGATTAGCCGAGCCCATGCAGCGGATGCGTGAGTAAGGCGAACATGGCGAATTATCAAGTACTGTTCAGTGGCGATGTGGCGGAGAACGCCAGCGCAGATGCCGTGCGCGACAATCTGGCGCGCGAATTGGGTCTGGACGAACGCAAAGCCAAGCAACTGTTCAGCGGTCGTACGGTGGTCATCCGCGGTCAACTTGAGCACCAAGAGGCCTTGGCGTGGCAAGAACGGCTGTCGCGTTTCGGCGCCATCTGCCGCATCAAAGACCTGACACCGAAAAAAGAAGCCGTGATGTTCGATGCACAGAAAGGCGGCTCGGTCGGTATCGATCAAACTTTACGCGACATCACCGCGGCTCATCTCGAGTGCCCTCGTTGTGGCCACATGCAGTTGGATTCTACCTTCTGTGCGCGCTGCGGGGTCGATCTTGAAGCGGCCTTTAAACAGAAGCGCAAAGAAGATCTGCTGATCGAAAAGAAGATTCGCGAACTGCGCACCAAGCGTGATCAGGATAGGCCGCAAGTCGAAGCGGCGCCGATACACGCGGAGCCGCCTCCCAGCCATGCCGTGTCCGGTAATGGTAAGAAAGGCGTGTTGAGTTGGTTCAAGAAATAGCCCAACGTCGCTAACATGATGGTGATACAACCATCGGCTAAACATTCCTGACTACTCATCTTCCCATCGGCGTCTTTGATTCTGGTATGGGCGGTTTAACCGTGCTGTCTGCCTTGCGTGCAGTGATGCCGGCGGAGGACTACCTCTATTTAGGAGACACCGCTCGCCTGCCTTATGGCACAAAATCCGCCGCGACCGTACGCCGCTACGCAACCCAAGCCGCGGATCAACTGGTGAATCGAGGCGTGAAAGCGTTGGTGGTGGCGTGTAACACAGCATCCGCTTTTGCTCTGCAGCACTTGGCTGCAGAGTTTGCGCCCTTGCCGGTATTTGGTGTGGTGCAACCGGGAGCAGTTGCTGCGGTAGAGCACGCGGATGCCAGCGGCGTGCTGGTTGTTGCCACGGAAAGCACCATTGCTGGCGGCGCGTATCAGCAAGCGTTGACCGCGTTGGCGCCGAACGTCAGGGTATTTGGCCGTGCTTGCCCCTTATGGGTGACGTTGGCCGAACAAGGCCCACAACAAGAGGCGTTTGTCGCTGAGGTGTTGATGCACGCGTTGCGTGGCTATGTGGAACAAGGTCCCGGCACGCTGCTGCTGGGCTGCACCCACTTCCCGGTATTTAAGCCCCTGCTGCAACAACTGCTGCCTACGGTAGAGGTGGTCGATTCAGCAGCCACCACCGCTGATGCAGTGTATGACGCTTTGCAACACCAAGGGCTGCTGAATCAGTCTCCGGCATCATCCACAGGCTCGGTGCACTTCCTTGCCACAGATGGAGCGGGACGGTTCTGCCAGGTGGGACAATACTTTTTGGGTGAGACCATACTCGACGTTGAACTCGTCGATCTGTAGGCGGATGTAGGCGGACGCTCTACTTACGCTCCCATTACGCGTCTACAGGCGTGCCAACATATCATCGTAGGCGGTGATAATGAGTTGAGTCAGGGCTGGCTCGTCAACCGCCACGCCGGGCCTAAGTTTCACATGGCGCATGTATTTGCCGGTGCCTTCCAACAGGCCGCTCGGATCGTTGATCTCAGCGCCGCGAAAAAAACCGACATTGACGTGTGCTTTAAAAGCGTTGACGTAAGCAAACGCCACCTGATCGACGCAGGCGGTCGGGTGGCCGTCGTGTAATACCTCGCTGACGTTGTCGCCACAGCTGCGCATGACGTTAAACCACTGACGGGCAAGCTTGCCGAGGTCACCGTGATGGTCCGCCATCCACTCCTCGACGCGAGGGTTGTTTTTACTGGCCTCGTCGAACACAAATAATCCATCCATAGCAGCTTCCTATTAGCAGCCTTCTATTAGCACTTCCTAATAGCAGCTTCCTTTGGGGCGGGTGCTGAATCGCCAGTATTAGGCGTGTTTTGCCAGGGTGCTAGCATCCGACTCCGCAATGACAATTCGATACCCAAGATCCGCTTCAACCTGTGCAGTTAGAGCTGCATTGTTGCGTTGCCATGTACCGTCTTGCAGATCCTGTTCAAGTTGGCGCATGGCAGCGGCCTCCACGTCATCGTCGATCAGCGCAAGCCCGGACATAGCCGCTCTAACTTCGGGGTTGAGATACGCAGCGGGTTTGGCCCAGTGCGCGGCAAATACACCGTCCGCACAATCTGCCGGAACCAACAAAGGTTCTATGCGTTGTGGATTTAACGCAGCGGCCACTTTGTTCAGCGTGGCGAGGCCTTTCTCGTGGGCGACAACTTGCGGCAAGTAGTCCCTCACCAACCAGAAGTGTTTAGCGAAGTAATCCGCATCCCAGGTGACGATAACCTGCCGTCGGGCAACGCGCCGCATCTCCTGCAGGCCTTGATCTGCATCACTCCAGTGGTGGGTGGTGAGAATCGCCAGTGCCACATCAAATGCCTTATCCGGGAATGGCAGTTGCTCCGCAGTCGCTTGCACCACGGGTGCACTTCCGAGTGGCCGTTGTTGGATCATGGTCGCCGCAGGTTCTACCGCCACCACCCGCATGTTTTCCGGCTCATACGAACCAGCCCCGGCGCTGATATTGACCAATGAATCAGCGGCACCAATGGCCGCGTGGATTTGACGTTGCCAGCGCGGGTCAGCCTGTCGCTGGCGCGCGTAGCCATTGCCAATGACGTCGTATATGGGCTGATGAGGCTTAGACATGTTTAATCGTCAACCTGGGACGTGTAATCATCGGGATCAAACGTATAACCGACAAACTGCTGGATCTCTTCAGGATTTAGAGATTGGTACAAGGCGTTTGCCGGCAGGTTGTCCAACTCCGTACCCAACCATACCTCCTCGCAGTCCGCTGCTTCAGCGATGGCGATTAGCTTGCGCACAATGGCTTTTCCGGCGCCTTTGCGTCGTTGTGCCACGCTGACATCCACTTCATCGACGTACAGCCAGCGCTCATGTTCGTAGGGTTTGATTTCGATGCGCCCGGACGCAATCCCCAACAGTGTGCGCTGCGAACCCTCTACGTCGTAACAAACGACGAAGACCGTGTCCTGTCGCTCAAGATAGGCACGCAGCGCGGCGGCCTCGTAGGTGACCAAGTCATTGGCCTCGTCCCACTGCGCTTGATTGATGGCAGCCGCGAGTTGTTCCAAGTTGTCTTCTAAGGTGATGGCGTCTACGACGAGCATGACAGAACTCATAAGAGATGGTGGGTGACAAATACTAAAAACGGGTGGCAAGAGCGCCGCGAGGTTACTTCACCTGTGAAAATCCACATAAAACTTAACACGGCCCAGGGGTTTGACCTCATGTAACTCTTCAGGCGCCACGACCCCGAAACGCGTGGTGTTTAACACCACTTCTTCGACGCTCGGCTGCAGGATCCGGTACAGCAACTTACCTTCCAGCACCACAATTTTACCCCACGTGCCCGCCTTGGTTTGGTGAGCCTTGAGCAAACCGGACGGGACGCTGTTTTCGTCGAACACCGGAGTCTGTTTATATGAGGTGACGCCAACGGGTAACGATTGCATGGCTGTTAGAGATCGTCAGGGTCTTCGGGCCGAAAGTTGCGTGCTGCGTCGGCGGATTCGAAACCGACCACACAACGTGCCGGTTGTAGACATTTGGCCGCATGCAGTGTTCGCGCCGGAATACCGATCACGTCGCCGGCGCCAGCGTTTAGCGGTGGATCGGCAGCCACGTCCTTGGTTTCAGAAGACCCGCTCAATATATATATCTGCAGGCTGGTTTGATGCCAATGTACGTCCTCGAGGCCCGCAGCTTCCATCGCGCCGTCACCGGCGAACAAATCAAGCGCTGTGATTAAAGCGGTTGCTTCTTCGCGAGTGGAGAAGCCACCTTTGGATACCGTTACCGCCATAAAACACTCCTCTTAGGCAGCCTAACCTGGGTAGGCTAGTGTCCTGTTTGGTTAATTTGTTGAATTATGACGCGTTCCATAAGTGCTGTGGCTAGGCGCGGTCCGACGGACAGGTCGGGTCACGATCCGAAGGATCGTCCCCTTTCCTAGGGCCGCA
>JANQKS010000118.1 GCA_028281005.1 Pseudomonadales bacterium | reverse complement strand
CGCACCTTGATGGGGCCCAACCCCACCGGCGGTACGCCGTCTAGCCCAAAAACCCCACAAACCCGCTGATCCTAAGTTTTCAAGTGGTTTGAGCACTAGAGGATTGAAATGCTGTATCGGGTCAAGATGCCGTTTCGAAAATCTTCTGCGTTGAGCTGCAATAAGCGTATACCAATGCCGTCGTTGTATTGCATGTGAATGACGTGTTGGTTCTCGGCACGACGTTTGGTCGTCCGATAGCGCTGTTTGAACTCAGCGCGTACATGATCCCAAGCGGTTTGATCCAATGGGACGGCATGCTGATAGCGGATCCGGACCGATAACACCACGTATTCGGCACCCGGTGGTGCGCCTCGAGGGGGTCTTGCCTCGACGTCCGTGAAGACGACAGTCCCGTCGTCGAGTGTTTTTCGAAAGGTCTTTTCTCGTGGGTTGGCCCAGAACTTCTCGACCCCTCCCGCTCGAGCGATGGCTTCTGGATTAATCGAGAAGCCGTGACAGACTAAGGCTTCGTGTGCCTTGTCGAGCGTCATACCGAGACGTACACCGGACAACGAAATGTCTTTCCCACGTTTAAATCGAGCCGGTTCAGCGTATTGGTCGCACGATCCGTCGGTGGGTTTCGACAACGCGACCTCCGCCTCATCAACGCGTTGCTCGTGCGCGGCACGACGGCGCTGTTGCTCCGCCCAGATCTGAGCTTGGCGTTCCTGGGTACGTCGGTCGGCGTCTTCCTTCCAAACACGAACGGCTTCAAGCACAGCGACGGCGGCTTCGGTGTCTCGCACTGAAGACTCATTGGCCTGGATCAGTGGGCCGTCGTCCTGGAGTGGACTCACCCTCAAGACAGGGGCGGTGGTGCGCGTCGCGCCTGACTTATCCCGCCATGGATTGGCGGGTTGATTGGCGTGCACCTCAATGTGGTAGTCGGTTTGGCCGCCTCCCGGCTGATGGATCCAAGTCGGAGCCGCGATCGAAAAGCCCTCGGGGCAAGGCGCGTTCACGTATTTGTTTCGGATGTCGCTAAGCGATCCAAATAGCCGATAGGGCTGGTTCATATTGACGCAAATGGTTCTGATCTCGGTGTTCACCCGGGATGTGTTGACGGGTCTAACCAGAGAGTTGGTGAGGAGGCCTCGATTGTCCTTCTTGAAGAACGCCAGTATGACTTTGTTCATGCCATTTGGGACCAGGTCTGCACAGTGACCGGGCACGACTTCGACTAGACCCTGCACCATCGCTTTTGAACCTAAGAGCCCCTCGTACTCGCCGACCGTTGCGAAATAGAGCGATGCCGAGCCGTCGTTACACAATCGGGTATCTCCAGGTGCCGAAAGCGCATTGGAAGACGCGGCGCATACCGTCATGAAGACTAAGCCATTAAAAATTTGGGACTTAAGTAACGCGTTGGCATTCATGGTCCTTATCCGTCGTAGACGCCCAGGAGGTACAAGGCGCCGATGGCGAGGACCAACCCCCAAATCGGTTTGTAAAACCGTCCACAAAGCGCCGCGCCAATCGCCGCACCAATCAGCATGGGCCAATTACTCTCCTGGGTTGGGGTATAGAGCCAGTAACAGACCGCTGCAAAGCCAAGTATCGCCGTCGGGATATTGAAGTCCGTCGGTCCTGTGTCTTGGCGGAAGTCCATCTTCGGCGTAGGTGCTGGTGCGGATTTTGAGCGACGCTGCTGGGATCCCACGTCCGTGTCGATCGGTGGCATACGGCTGTCGAGACCGATCTGATTATGCGCCGACCCGGTCACCGTGCCCTGCAGACCGTGCTGTTGCTCTTCCCAATCTTTTTCTAACTGGCTTGTCACGACGCACTCCTACTCGCTATTTGAGTTTCCAACCTACCCATTGTTGCGCGACCTGTTCCGTGTCCGTTGTGAGCAGCGCGTAAGCCCTGGACTCATCAAATGGGGCACCGACCCAACCGATTGCCACCTCCATGCGTTCACCTTTTTCCAGCACCGGCAGGTAGATCTCAAATCGATTATCGGTGTGATAGGTGTAATCCAGCATCGACCAGCCGGCGTCGCCGCCACTGACCCGATAGATGACGTCGCCCGGATGGTAGCCTTCTGGCCACTCGAAGAGAATCTCGAGTTTTGCGTTCCCTGCGTACGCTCGCGAGAACATTGCAAAGCGTAGCATGTAGGGTTGTTGAGTGCGAAGTACCGGCTTCTCCGGCAGAATCCAAAGCGGTTGTGCCGCTTTCACGAGATCGACGAGAACGTTGTTATCTTGACTCGCATAAGCGGTCGCCGAGGATGCGTAAAGGGTCCACATAAGCAGCTTCGTGATTGTGTGGCGACACAAGGTCATCTGGTACCCCGTTTAAAAACACATGGTCAACAATTCTGATCATCGTACCTCAACCATTCACGGCGCGAATCTAACCATTGCGGTTATGAGAGGCTGTTGGTGATCGCAAAACCGCATTGGTTAGCTGCTCAATCGGAGAATACCCTGTAGGGTCTCAGCCAATGGATCGGCATGGACAACAACCCCAGCCAGAGCACCAATGGCCGGTGCGGGTGTTTGCGCACGAAAGCGGCACGGAGGTCGAGAACGCGCTCTATTTTGAGGACCCGATATCGCGTTGCGTATCGAGGGTAGACTTGAGTCGACGCGTTAAGAAGACAGAGCATCGGTCGTTTAAAATGGAGCATCAGTTCGTCAGTGGCTGTCGGGACAACAGTTTGTTGAGCGATGTCACCCTGGTCGGCGTGATTCCATGCGGTGTGGTTGAGTGCCAAGATCAGCACAACATTGCGTTTTCGTTAGCGGGTCCGATTGAGGGGGAGGGCCTTACCCTACTTGACCACCTCTACTTTGCGGGTGAATTTGAAATCGAGGTCGGTCACGAGTTCGTCTCTAAGCACAACCTGATCTTCACAAAAAACGGCCAAGTGATTGAGATCAGTTTGGATGTCACGCGACACGACAGTGTGACTGCAGCGATCGAAGGCACGATTATCAAAGGCACGATTATCAAAGACACGATCATCAAAGACATTCTGCTGCTTGAGTTACTGGATTCGAGTCACTTCGATGCAACGACAACCAAAGGGCAAAACAATCGACAATTGTTAGTACAATATTTTGCCCAACACGCACTACCTATCCATAACAAACACCACGATGTATCGGCGATGTTAAACGCCTACCAGACTTATGCTGTCGGCTTATACCAAGACGCTTGCGACCGCGACCACGAAGAGAGCTGCAACAAGCTGGCGTACTATTACGCCTCAGGCACAAACGTGGATGTTTGTGTTGGGCGGGCTAAGTTACTTCGCGAACGCGCGTGCAAACTCGGTTCGGCGACCGCATGTGGGCAGATTGTGCAATGAACGAGAATAGCCGCGCTTTGAAATCGGTTCAGAAAGGCGCCTACCTTAGCTACCTCAACTGGCTTCAGGTTAGGGATGGGACGCATTCGGAATGGGTCCTTGATATGCCGGGATTGGATAAGGATGCAAGTAGGGACGTTCTTTCCGAGCGGGCAGAAGCCCTCAGGTTGGCGCTGGTAGCCATCGATTCTGACGACGGAGAACCTGAACGGGCAAAGTTGATGCAGTGCTTGCAGTCCACTAACTGGGTCAGAGGCGTAGCCCCGGCACGTATCCCGACCTTTGATGGCGCATGGTCGCCGAGCGATCGTACACTGGATATCCTGCTAGACATTGCGATGACAACCCCATCGCGCGTCGTGTTTATCAATACAACCATCTGTCTACTGACATTCGCCAGATCACCAGGTCGGGTTTTTTTATGTTCTGCCGCACAGGAGCCGGAATTGACCGATTTGGTCTGGCAAACTCACACGAATTCCCTCGGTGACGTTGTTGCGCTGGACTCGGTGATCGTCGCTTTGGCCAAGGCCCGTAGCCTCGATGCCATGCATTGGTTGTGTGATGCGCTTTTTCGCGATCCATCTACCGAGGTTAAGGCTGCAGCGGCACGGTACGGGTATTCCGATGGTACACCGGAATGTTCTGAACTCTTTGGCGAGAACAATCCTGAATTCCACACTGCACTGATCCGCTTTGTCGACGCAACAGACCTATTGGTGTTACTTCAAGCAGAGTCAATCGACGATGCTCTGTGCAACGGTGCCTTAACAATCTGCTCGGAAGGGCTTTGCACCTCTTTGTTAAGCGGCGTGGAGCTGGTCGAGATAAAGCGTGCTGTGTCGATAGAAGCAATTCTACAGCAACTGATTGGTCATCTTGAGGGACGTACGCTGACCTTCGAGCAGTTGTTCAATCTCGCCTGGCTATACGATTGCGTCTTCGAAGAGATCGATCGCTGGCTGACACAAGGCACAGACGGGTCATACGACGAGGGAGACCTTGTGATTAATGAGCAAGCGCATCTCGCGCTCGCGGCCTCCATACGTGAGATTTTTTGGGCGCCGGACAATCAGGCCGAACTGGCGCAAGCATCAAAAAGGAGCAGGGTGTCAAGAAACAATGCTCAGCGTGCGATTGCTCGAATGGAGGGTAGATCTACATGAATATTCGCCAACTCGTTGTAACCGCGGCGATATTGAGTCTGAGTGCACTTGCCAGTGCAAAAAGTGAGACCCTTGATATTCCGGAGCGGCACAACTGCGATGCAATGTCCCAGAAAGCAGGAGAGATCAGCGCGCGTTATCCAACGCACGAGATCTATTTGGGCTGCTTGGTCGCTGAGCCCGTACCTACGCTATCGCTCGAGGCACAAACCAGTCTATCTATTGCTGATCAATCGAGTTCGGTGTCTGTAGATGCTGCCACTGAGGCGATCGCGAAACAGTTGAGTATTGCGGAGGCAAACTTGCTCGATTGGAGGATCGATTGAGCAAACTGGAATCAATAACGTCCGGAGAAGTTGAGTGACTGTTTCTAGATCCCGATCGATATCAAAATGAAGTGCGTGGCTGCGCTGGAGTTGATGTGAACTTTTTCGAACAGCTATCGCTGGCCCGACATTCGGCACGACTTACACGGGCTTGTGAGCCCGGTCCTCATTACTCAGCAACGGTGTGCGCCTTCCAAACGGCCGTCCAAACGGCCGAGACGATGCATAAGAAGACTAAGCCGTCCGATGATGTCTCGGGTGCTCAGTTCTTTACCGCACAAACCAGCTTTAAAATCTCCAGCCTCATTGGGGCTTGGTCCGGTGCGGCCGACGGCATTGAAATTGAGATGGCGTTTTGGCAAGAACTGCGGAGTACGTTTGGCCCCAACGTTGCGCAGGCCGTATTTGCAGGCTTCGCACGGTCCGAAACCAACGGTTGTGAGGTCTATTTGGATACGCGACACGCAGAAGGCGGTTGGTTGAGCACCTTAGTATCGCAGGGGCTTTTAAACGAAGGTGAGATGAATGACCTTGTCGGAGGCCGTCGCGCCATCTTGTTCAACAAGAGAGACGTAACGCAACAAGTGCGGAAGGATTGTCCGCTGTTGATGGAGGGCACCGTGATTGGGCAAGCCATATCTCCTGATCAATTTAATGTTCTGTATTTGACAAAAGCCGGACCGGTAACGGTTGAACTCAGAAGAACCGCGGCGGGCGCAAAGCTGATCGCGGGCGCTCGTAGGGGAAGGCCGGAAAACAAAGCGGCGTACACTCCCGCGTCCGCTCCAAGTGAAGCAGAGTTAGCTCGGATCACTGACCCAGGTAGCGAGACCGCTCTGCCACTCAGTTGCGGGACTCTGGTCAGCGAAGTTCGGTCGATTGCGACAGAGCGTAAGATCGGCAAACTGAATGGCGCACCCGACGACGAGGGCAACTATGTTTTGTCGATCAACACCTGGGCGAATTCGGGAGACGGTGTCGTGTTGGCGCGGACCTTGCCTGGCAATGACCAGCTGGCAAAACCGCAGACGTATTCGCTTCTTGATTATGAACGGCAACAATTCGAGACTGTCGATCAGGGTTGTGACGATGTCAGGGAACTTCGTGCATTCTTGCTGGCGGAAGAGAATGGCGGTTTTTTGCAGTCAGAATATGGGGTAACCGCCCGACAACCCGTGAAACGCTAGTCTCGTACGTGCGCGGCAACTCATGTTGTAACAATAGCTAGGGACACAACGCCACAGCACTTATGGAACGCGTCATAATTCAACGAATTAACCAAACAGGACACTGGCGTATTTCTGAAAAGATTGGACGATAGGCTAGACGACACATTGTCGCAATAAATCAATTCGGTTATCACCAACTGGCAAAATTGGCGGAGTGTTGCAGTTAAGTTAGTAGTCGAATACAGCCTTTTCTGCCTGACGCTTGCAAGACAGGACATTTTGGAGCGTAACGGAAAATTGTTCCGCGTGGAAGAAAGCCATCATGTGACGTGGGCCAGATATCAATCGAGCAGTGTTGCGTTTGCGGTAAGAGGACATTTTCGAAGTCCCGCGGGGAAAGACGTTCGGCGCGTTGCGCCTCCTCGAGTGTTTGATGGAAGTGGCCCAGTCTCTAAAGCGCGGGGCGCAACGATCTGAAAGTTGCCGTTTCCGGGCACCAAGCCGAGAGCCGTCGACGCAGATCAGAACCGGAGGGTGATCCAACCACAAGGCATCCAACACATCCAGGCAGAGCCGCAGTAGATGTCTGTACACGCCTTGTGTGAAATAGAGTACGAAGTTGATGGTGCCCCGCATCACCTCATCCGTCTTCGCGTCGCCACCCGAAAAAACCTCGCGACCAGTTCCGCAAATCCGCTGAAGCGTTCGTCCACACCAAGGCACCGTTGGCATCGACGCCGACATCCGTCGCCGGATTGAATCCCATCTCCTGAAATTCGACCGCACGACGGTGATAGTGGCGGTCAGAGGTATCACCGTGCCAGAGATGCAGGATTCTACCCGGGACCACGCCGAGACTTGCGCCGCATCGAGCGGCCATATGCTCTGCCCAGAGCGAGAAATGCTCACGGTATGTGCCGGCGGCTCCCGCACAGTGGTCGATACACTCGCAATGAAGCGTGTTGGTAAAGGCATGCGCCATCAGGTGATCAGCGTTGCCGGACAGGGCAAATTCGTATAAACCCGGATCTTCGAGGAGCTCGCGACGTCCGGCCCAGGCATAGCCGGTGTGCCCGTGTTTCCAAAAATCGCCGGAGCTGGCTTCTTGCGGGAAGGCGACCCACGTTGCGGCAAAGCTGTCGTGGCTGTCCGAGTCTTCGTCATCGGGATTGTTGCTGCGCGCGAGGCGGACCACGCTGGCGAAGGGCTGCAAAATGGCAACCTCGTCGAGCAGTTTCGAGGTCTGCTCAAGCCAGATCGGGTTCTCGAACAGGATGTCACAATCGAGCCAGACCACCTTTGTGTAGTTTGCGGGTAGTGCGCGTATGCATTCGTTCAACAACCGCTCTTTCTGCCAGAGAACATCTCGGCCGCGAATACGCATGTGTCTTGGACCTTCGGGAAGGTCGAACGGTTGCTCCCCGAATGTGCACTCAACAGTCCAGAGTTCTGCGCCGATCGCCCGGATGCCTGCCGCGAAACGGTTGTAGTTCTCTTGTTTGGTGCGGTATCCGGCGGGGTTGAAATACGAGGTCACGATCGCGGTGTCTTGCATTGAGCCGGTACCGGTGGTTCAGTGGTGAAGTCCGTCAATGTACCGCAGAGGCGCCAGCCCGTCATGCTTCCGTCGTGAAAACCGTTGCCTTTTTTGTGCGCCAGTTCAGTGAGCGCGGCACGGAAGTTGCCGCTTACGACTATGCGCATCACAACGAGGTGTTGCTGGGCAACCGTTCGCTCATCCTTTGTCTCAATCAAGACGCTCAGGCCAACGCCCGGCTGCCGATGCTTCGGCATTCGTTCGGACGCTTCGCGAGTCGCTTCGAATTGATCGAGCTCGCCAGCATCGCGGACATTCAAGCAGTCATCGAGACTCGTGCAGTTGACGTGTTTTATACCCAGACACCGGGACACAAAGACATATGTGAATTGGATAACAAACGCATTTACGGTGCGTGTCGAACGGTTAAGCACTGCGTGTTCGACTACAGCTGTCCGGAATCGGATCGTCACAGCGGGATATCGAGGGTTTTGAACGCCAGATTCGGAACAGACATCCCGGTAGTCCCCTATATGGTCGATCTGCCTGACGAAACGTCGTCGCTGAGGGCCGAGCTTGACATCCCGGATGGGGCGCTTGTCTTTGGTCGATACGGTGGCGCTAGCCAGTTCGATATATCTTTCGTCCACGAATGTATCGAATCGTTTCTGTGGGATGCAAACGATGCATATTTTTTGTTCATGAACACCAACAAATTTCTCGATCATCCGCGTGTC
Organism: Pseudomonadales bacterium; assembly: GCA_028281005.1. Lineage (GTDB taxonomy): Bacteria > Pseudomonadota > Gammaproteobacteria > Pseudomonadales > Azotimanducaceae > UBA4421. The sequence continues at coordinate 70,722 of JANQKS010000118.1, read as the reverse complement.
ATCCATCTCGAGCGTGAGCTCGATCGGCGTCGAAAGGTCAAATTCATCAACACATGTGACGCGATGTTGCACGCGCGCGCGATGGGCGAGACGTTCGGTGCGGCAGTGGCAGAGTTCTCCAGTAAGAACAAACCCGTCATTACGTGCAGATCGGGAGATCTGGAACACCTCGAGATCCTTGGCGACAAAGCGATCGTGTACAACGACGGGGAAGAGCTCCTGGGTATTCTCAAGAACGCGCGCGCACTCGCGGCAAGCCGCGACGACTGGAATGCCTACCGACGGTTTACTCCGCAACGTGTGATGGAGACTTTCAGAAAGCAGTTCCTCGACGACTGAGCATATTCAGACGGCTCCTTACCCGACTGGACCCTAATGGGTAGACACGGGTTTGGATTGTGTTATCGTCGAGCGGGTTGTCTGGAAGTTCAGGTTTTAGAGTTCACTTTACAGGGAGGGGGAATGAAGACCACCAGCTTCATGCACGAGGACGCTCTCATCGCTCGTGCCAATCGCAACGATGCCTACTCGTCCGGGTTTGATCACCTTGAATACAATGCGGTCCGTGGGGCGATCGACGACAAGATCTACCGGATGTATTGGAACATCAATCTGTACGTGGACATCTCCTCAGTCTGCAATTGTTTTTGCTCGTTCTGTATCAATTGTGCAGCGTACGAGCGCAAGGACACGACCGACGAGTTTTTCGTGGAGAATCTGGAATCAGCATTGCAAGGGATTCGTCACCTGGATCCGTCGATCCAGATTGTCGGTGGCGAGCCGACATTAAAGCGCTACCGGCCACGGCTGCAGTCTATCCTTGACCTGGTCAAGAAATACCGGATAAGAAAACCGATCATCGGCACGAACGGTACCGGCCTGGTAGATCCGGAATTCGTAGACCATGTGAACGGCTACTTAAGTCACATCAATATCAGCCGCCACCACTATGACGACGCCACCCTGAACACGATTTGGGTGGGTAAGAACCCGCTATCGAACAAGAAGCTCGGCGCGGTCCTCAAGACACCGCTGGGTGAGAAAGTCCGGCTGAATTGCGTGTTATTGAAGGATGCGATCGACAACCACTCCGAAATCGTCAAATACTTGGAATGGGCGACATCGCTCGGCGTGAAGAACGTGAGCTTCTCGACGCTTTCGATCCTGCCCGAGGGGTATATCTACAGCGATCCGTATATTGATCAGGTCGACATACTCGGCGTGCCGTTCGATAAGATCATGCGGGATATCGACAACGACGAGCGCTTCAGCTTCTTGAAGTACCATACCGGTACGCACTGCATGTATGAGCTTTGGCTCTACGAACACGAAGGCGTGAGCTGCACGGTCGTATTCGCGACGTCGGATAATACATTCGCGCAACGACTCGACGAGATACCCGATTTGATCGAGTTGCTCGTGTATCACACGGATGGGAGTCTGACAGCTTCATGGAATCGCGACATCAAGCAGATCCGTCCGGGCGACACCCGGGAGGAACCACTCGAGACACCGGCCCAATTGGTGCAGATCCATCCCGCATCCCCCTTGTCGACCGCCTAGCCGCACTTGACGACGCCTACAGCGCCTACCTCGACCGGGTAGGCGAATCGGTTTTCCTCGATATCTCAAGGAAAACCGATCCTGCGCGCAGCAGGCAACCATGGAAGAGTCTTGAGCACCTCGCGCACGCCTATGTGTGGCCGCAAGTTGTCCAGATCTGGACGAAAGGCCCATCCGGGATACTGAAGCTGGGATCCGCCATCGTCCGCGAGCTACGCGAACGTGGCACAACCGTTATCTGCCAACTGTCGGTAACAGGTCTTGGGCGAGAGATCGAACCGCACGTGCCGTGGCCTGTCGATTGGACAGCGATAGAAGATCTTGCAGACCTGCTCGGCGGACCCGAAGCCATTGCCTGGCGCTACGATCCGGTGGTGCCTGGCTATAGCGATTTGCGAGTTCTGGATGAGATCGCGGGTCGGTTTGCTGCGCGCGGCATCACACGTGCTTCTTACAACTGGCTGCAACCGGGGCGAGCGCTCGTCCAAGAGCGCATGGGAAGCTGGGCGAGCAAGTTTCGTTTTGATGACGTAGAAGAGTTTTCGCTCGGGATCGAACGTATCGGCCGCAAGCATGGCATCGAATTTACGATATTGGCCGAAGGGGAAAAACTGCCGGGGTCTTTGAACCTCTCGACGCGTGGTGCGTGGCAATATGAGTGGCTGATGGAAACGGGTGCGGGTTTTCCAACGCGCGAGATGTTACCGGGAGTATTCAGACCCGGTTGCATGACCGCACCGTCCTTCGACGTCGGCGTAGCCGGCCAGTACCGTTCCTGTTTCGGCTGCGTATACTGCTTCGAACCCTGAGCGGAGATCAACGTCCGATGTCAACGCGCGGTATGTGAACGAGAGAGGGCGGTACTTCGTTGATTGGATTTCCTGACAAGCCAACATAGCGTAGCTCTGGCAGCCTCCCCATGCCGGGAGGTAGTCCGGTCAGGCCGTTACGGTTTAAATTGAGTTTCTGTAAGCGTGTCAATCGCTCAAAAGAGGAAGGCAAGTGCTCGAGCTGGTTTTGCTCAGCGTTCACGAAACGTAATTCCTGCAGTTTCGACAATGACCTGGGTAACGCACGCAGGGCGTTCGCGCCGACGTCCAGGTGCCGCAGAGCGATCAGGTCGCCAATTTCTTCAGGCAGCGATTCGAGTCGATTGTCCCAGACGTTGAGATCCCGTAGCTCGATCAGCGAGCCGATGTTCGAAGGGAGCCGTGTCAAACGGTTCTTGAACAGCCAAAGTACGCGTAACCGCCGCAGTGAGCCGATTTCGGCGGGCACTTCTTCGAGCTGATTCATGTACGCGTAAAATTCCTCCAGGTACGACAAACGGCCAATCTCGGGAGGGAGCTGAGTCAGCTGGTTTTCCTGCACGAAAAGAAATCGGAGCGCTGTGAGATCGCCAATAGCGCGAGGCAGAGTGGTAAGTGCGTTTTCCCGTAGGTCCCAATAGACGAGACGCCCAAGCCCGGCCAGCTCGGCAGGTAGCGTGGTGAGTGCGTTGCGATTTGTCCACAGTCGCTCCAGGCGATGCAACTTCACGATTTCGTGGGGTAGGGAGGTCAGTCGATTGTCGTACAGATCGAGGTCGCGGAGTGCGCCGAGATCAGCAATAGAATGAGGTAGGAAGGTGAGCTGATTGTTTTTTACCGACAGAATGGCTAGATTGGTCAAAGCGCACAGGCCGTCGGGCAGGCTATGTAGACGATTCCCGGCGAACCACAGTTCAACGAGATCGGGTAAGTCCGCGATTGAATCGTCCAACTGCTGGATACGGTTGTTTCGCAGGCTGAGCACGCGCAATCGATCCAGCGCAAAAATTTCCCGCGGCACGGTGTCGAGCTGAGCGCCGAAAAGGCCCAGCCCGACCACCCTGCGATCGGACACATGAATGCCGAACGAGTCGGACGTTACCGCAGGCACGCTCGGCAAGGGGCGTCCGACATACCCGGCAAGGGCGTCCACGATCAATTTATCCCGTGTGATTAGTTCGTTCACAGCCTTACCCTTACCCGAGCTCCGTGATCGAGTTACGCTCGACCGACAAGGTACCTTGTTGTACCAGCCGTTCTGCTTGTGGCGCCAGCGTCGTGATCCGGTTCCGGCTCATGTCCGCGAAGCGCAGGCTCGGTAGGTCGAGTAGCACATCGGGTACGTCGGCGAACCGGTTTTTGTTGAGCCAGAGCGTTTCCAATCGAGCGAGTTGGTTCATACCCCGTGGCAGTTCGCTGAGTGCGTTGCGGCTCACCTTCAGAGAGTGCAGGGTATCCAATTGCCGTAACCCTGCCGGCAACGCGCACAGCGCATTGTTATCGAGGTAGAGTTTCTCAAGCCGCTGCAAGCGTCCGATTGCCTCTGGGAGTCGCTGCAAGTTGTTGTTGCGCACGTTCAAGACGCGAAGACGCTTGAGGGCACATACCGCTTCCGGCAGCTCCAGTAACTGATTCGACCACAAATTCAGCGTTTCGAGCGCCCGCCAGCCGCTGACGGTGTCTGGAAGACACTGCAACCGATTTTCTTTGAAGGTAGCAATACGAAGCGACTCTAAACCGCCAATGGAGTCCGGGAGTTCAGTTAGCCCGTTGTCTTCTACATGGAGCTCTTGCAGGCCCGGGAGGCTCCCAACCGAGTTCGGAAGTGCGGCCAGCTTGTTGTGGCCGCACCAGAGTTTTTCGAGATGCCTACAGTGGCCAAGAGCGTCCGGAAGCGTTTCCAGTGCATTTGATTCGCAGTCCAGGCACGTGAGTGAACTGAGTTTTGCGAGGCTCTCAGGCAGGCATTCGAGCTCGTTTCGATGGAGATAGATTTCTCTCAGCGAGGACAAACGACCGAGTTCGTCCGGCAGCTGCGTCAGCCGGTTGTTGCTAAGATCGAGTTGTTCCAAGTGATGGAGATCGAAAAGCGAGGAGGGGAGGCGTGCGATCTTCGATTGCGTGAACCGCAGCGTGCGGAGCGCTTCAAGGTCGCCAATGTTGTCCGGAAGGCATTCGACCGGAAAACCGCGAATCTCCAGACGCACAATTCGCCCTCGCTCCTTCGCGTAGCGGAGCGGTCCACGCCCATCGACGTACCGTGCAACACCCTGACGCTCGCCAGCAGCGGCTATGGCGTCGAGTACACCTTGATCGCGAGGATGGATGTCAATTGTGTTCAAGGATTCATGTTAGCGCGAGTTTCGCCTGGTCCTCCACCGAACCGGTTAGAATCGCTTCCGGGACGTTAGGTGGTATTATCCAATCACAAAGGGGGGCGTCGTGAAACCACTCAACTTGATCCAGGCTGCAGAGGGGCTGTATCTGTCCAATAAAGTCTGGCTCGACCGTGATCTGACTAAGCTCACGAATCGAAACATTGGTGCGATCGTTAACCTGACGGAACATCACAGCTATCAACCCCCCTCCTCGATTCACTACTTACAGGCGCGTGTTGCGGACGGCGTCCCGATCCCGGCGCAAGTCTTGCGTGAGATTTTTGGCTTTATCGATCAGCACCGTGGTGCTGCTTCGCTGCTTGTGCACTGCTCCGCCGGCGTCTCACGAAGCCCTGGCATCCTCATCGGGCAGCTCATGCGCGAAGACCCCCGATTGTCGTGGGATGCGGCTTTCCGATATCTGAACGAGAAACGCTCGATCTGGGTAGCACCAGAATTACGGGAGGCTATCTGCAGCTTCCTGGCCGGGCAAGCGAGGCCGTGGCAGTCGGCACCGCTTCAGCCTGATGAGCAAGCCAGACTGGACCGACTGGTCAGTGAATGGGCAAACCCGATCGAAGAGGTGCCCGCCCTGAACCCCGAAACGTCGGGCTACGTCACGAACTCGTGCGGACGCGTGGTCGGGATTGCGCTCCATGGTCAGGTGCGAGACAAACTTCCGGATGCAATTCAGACGTTTGAGCACCTCAGTCAGCTCGACGTATCCGGACTCGGTCTCACCACCGCAAATCTTGATCTTTCGCGGTTGGCAAAGCTCGAACGATTATCGCTCTCCCGCAACCGTTTGAGGCAAGGGCCAGGGTTGAATGGGCTGGCGAACCTCGTTGAACTTGACCTTTCGCACAATCGGATCGAACGTCTCGACGAGTTCCCCGATATGCCGCGGTTGGTCAGGCTGCATCTGCACGGCAATCGGCTTACTGAACTCCCGAATGGCATGGGTGCGCTCCGCGAGCTGGAAGAGCTCTATCTGCAGCAGAATCGACTCCGTTCCCTGCCGGAGGCCATCGGCGCGTTAGGCAAGCTGCGTTATCTCAGCGTTGCGCGCAACGAGCTGAAAGAAGTACCGGCAAGTCTTGGCTCGTTGCAAAGTCTCACGGCGTTGGCGCTTGGTAAGAACGCCCTCACGAGTCTGCCCGATGAGCTCGGCTTACTTGATGCGCTGGACAATCTGAACGTCAGCAGCAATGCGCTGGGCACAATCTCAGTCCCGCTGACCAACTTGAAACAATTACGGCGTTTGAACTTTGCCTTGAACGAGCTCACGGTCCTGCCGCAACCGGTGGAGCAGTGGCTGGGGAAGCTCAAGCAGCACGGATGCGTTGTCATCGACCAGGGCTGGCAGGGTGCGGATCGGTCGATACCCGTCAAGCAGGTCGAGCCGAACGGGGGGACCTCAGGTGAGCCGAACAGCGACACGGTCAGTGTGCGGATTCCCGTCAAGAGTATCGAAGAGGTTCGCGAGCCCAACCGCTGCGGAATTGTCAATCCATCGCGCGCGTTTCGCATGTTGAGTCGGATTGTGCTCGACATTACCTATAAATGTTCATTGGAGTGTCCGAACTGCAATCGACTGTGCGGTGTTGCTCCGCGTGCGGGTGAGCTCAGTCTGGAGGCGGTGGAAACGTTTGTCGATGACTCGATCGAGATGCGTAAAAAATGGGCTCATATCTACATCGCCGGTGGTGAACCGGCACTACATAAGGATATCGACGCCATATTCAAAGAGGTGTTGCGCTATGACGAATTCCACAAAAAGGAATTCGGTTCACGGACGCTCATCAAGTACTTCACAAATAACCACTCGCCCAGAGCCAGGCAGGTTCTGGCGAATCTGCCCGAACAGTTTGTGGTGGTAAACTCCGATAAGCGCGACGCCAACACGCCATTCAAACCAGTATGTGTTGCACCCATCGATCTCGGCTACTACGACGATGACAATCTGCAACCCTGTCAGGAGTCCTATCAATGCGGCATTGCATTGAGTTACCGCGGCTACTACCCGTGTGCGGTATCGGCGGCTCTAGATGACGTTGTGATGGGGGGTAAGCTCGCGGTGCAGTCCTTGCGCGAAGTCGATTTTGAAAACATGGCGTCCATTCTCCATGAAACATGCCGCTATTGTGGGCACTATTTCGAAGCGCTGGGTTTTCGTCGCGAAGCGGAATTGATGATCTCGCCGACGTGGGAGCGGTTGCTGAGCGAGCGTCCTGAGATCGCAAGCAGACTTGGGCTCGAACGATGAACCCCACAACAGCGCTGCTGGTTCTCGACATGCAGAACTATTTCTTCAACACGCCACAGAAACGAGAAGCATTCCCCGGGCTACTGCAATCCGTCAACGAGCTAGCAGCGCATGCCACGAATCATCCCGCCTGGTGCACCATCAATATATCGAGCGTGCACAAAGCCGATCGAAGCACATGGTCCCGCAACATGCTGCAACACGATGGCGGGTGTTTGATAGAGGGGACGGAGGAAGCTGAAAGCGTTGCCGGTCTTGAGCTCGATGCGGCCTGCACGGTCTTTGTCAAAACCAGACACAGCGCGTTCGTGCGCACGGAGCTCGAAAAGACGCTGCGCGACAGGGGCATTGAACGGATTGTTCTTGCAGGTGTGTACACCCATGGCTGCATTGCGCTCACGGCGATTGATGCGTGGAGTCTGGATTTCGAAGTCATTGTCGCAAGCGATTGCGTCACGAGTCACAGGACGGATATTGCAATTTTTGTTATTGAACGTCTGCGCAACATGTTCAACATTGAGTTCATGACCAACGCGGAACTATGCAACCTGGCGAAGCTGGAGCAGCACGCTTGATCCAGATCGTGGTTGAGACATGGTCAGTCGAGAATCCGGGTCTGGTGAGCCCCGGGTCGTGCGAAGGCCGTGTTGTGCTTACTGGTAGCGACGCAAGCGAAGTGTCCGGGTTGGCCGACAAGCAGATCTTTGCCTGTGAGCGGCCTTCGATGGCGTTGGCGCCGCTCGTTCCAGTTGCGCTGGGGTTTGTCTTCGCATCGGGTACCCCGTTTAGCCATTTCGGCCGCTTTCTCCGTGAACATCGACTCCCGGCTTGCATCGGCCGTGACCACTATCGCAAAACCGCGGAAGCAGCGCAAAGCGGTGAGGTTTGTCGGCTTGACTGTGGAAGCGATCACCTGCCGATGGGCGATTACCCAAAGGTGCGTGCAAGCTATCGTCGTACGCTCACCAAATTGCCCAGCATGCTGGGTCATCTGGACCTCTGCAGCCACGAGACACCTAGCCTCTGGGGAGAGAAGGCAACGGCGGTGAACGCCCTCGTCTGCCTGCGCGTGCCGACGCCGTCAAGCCTCCTCATCACACAACCATGGCTGTATCGCGAGCCAGGTAACGTGGATCGTATCAAGCACGCGATCCGGCAAACGTTCCCTGACCTGGATGGCGACCAACGACTCATACTGCGTGCGTCGTTGCCACAATCGCAGGGCTCTCCTGGTAGCTCTGCAATTCCGTCACTCACGGTAGAATGTGCGAGCGATTTTGAGCCCGCCTTGGCGCGTCAGCTCAACAGCTGCGAACGACCGCAAGATCTCGTGATCATCGCCCAGGAGTTTGTTCCGTCGGTCTTACGCGGTGTGTTATACACGGGGCACCCCTGGAACCCTGTGGTTTCCGACTGGGTGTTCGATGTCCGGTTCGGCAACGCCCCTGCATCAAATTTCTTCTCGCTTCACGAGGCGGACAATCCTGCCGCGCTGGAAGGACTGACCGAGGACTGGAGTGCTGCGATGCAAAACTATCCGCAAACGCGACTGCAGGGTGCGTTTGTTCGATTCATTCGCGACGTTCAGCGTCTGGAAACGACGATCGGTATTCCCATTGACGTCGAATTTGTGGTCGACCGTCAGCTTTGCTTTCAAGTTGTGCAGTTTCGACCGCTGTATCCGACGCCGCGCGTGCCGTTGGAGGCTTGAGCAATGCTCGAGCGTTACAAACGTGGTGAGCGCGTGTTCGATTCCGAGTGGTTACCCGCGCCCTTCGTTCCGCCGCCGGATCTCACGATTCAGTCGAGCGGAATATGCTTCACACCGGGCGGCAGGATCACGATGGTCAGCAACGGCACCGGTTGGGTATGCCCGGGCGGTTGGCCGGAAAACGGAGAGACACTGCAAGAGGCCCTGGTTCGGGAGGTTGCTGAGGAAGCGTGCGCAACGGTTGCCGACTGTGAGTATCTCGGGAGCATTCGCACGTATGAGCGCACTCCGGTTGCCGCGGGGGGACGCCCGCTTTTCTACCAGGCACGCTACTGGGTACGCATTGACAACGGGGTGTTCGATCCACAATTCGAGATGACACAACGGATGGATTTCGAAACCAGAGAATTCGTCAAAGTCCTGCGCTGGAATGCGAAGAAAACGGCCGAGTTGATGCTGGCTGATGCTTTGGAGGTCGAGCAGGTCAAACGTGGGCAAGGGAAGTAACCATTCGAATGTGATGTCATCCACGCAGCAACATTCTGTAGCGCTCGTTGAAATCGTTCCGTCAGAACGAGGGCCCTATCTTGCGGCGCTATACGGGCGGTTTGGGCGCTCGATTTTGAGCGATCCGGCGGATCTTGACAGCTTGCGACAAGCCGAGGTGGAGCAGGCTCGTCACATATTCAATCAGGCGAGGCTGGCAAGCGCGGTCACGCTCGAACCTCCACGACGATTGCTGATCAGCGCGACACAGGCGTGTAATTTTGTATGTCCGCATTGTTGGGTGTTCTCGGGTCCTGAAGCGAAAGCGGGTTTGCAGCTCAGCGATTTGCGGAAGATCCAGCACAATTGCTCGCAACTTTCAGACCTGCGCTGGACGATCTCGGGCGGAGAGTTGTTTATCCTCCCGCACTTCGGGGAAATCCTTGCGCAGTTGCCGGTCGATTGCATTTACAGTAACGGTTTCTGGGGGATAGCGGACGAGCGGCGCCGGGAATATGTCGATACGTTCGTTACCTCGATTGATGAAAACCCCTGCGTCGAGCGCGAGAACGTCACCCTGATTCTTTCCTACGATCAGCATCATGTGGATGGCGCTGCACAGGGACAACACCTGGGCGAAGCCCAGGCGCAGATCATCGCGGCGCTCTACCACAATGCACCGGAGATCCGTATCCGCATTTCACATGCAGAGGCTAACCCGGAGGACAGGACTTATCAGGACGTTCTCCAGGCGCTTGCGGCGTCCGGTTTCGAGCTAACAGATACGTCTTGTCGCGACCCGAACGGCAATGTTGTAACGGCAACGTATGAATACCGGGCGGGTGATGGGCCAACCAAGTCGCTAGCGGTGGATTCTTTCCCGGTGTCTCTCGTCAGCAGGGCGCTTCTCAATCCGCCCGCTGCAGCGATTGCCCGGACACCTCGATCGCTCGTTCGATCGCTAGCTGACCGGCCGCGACCGAGGTACGAGTTCACGATCGGTGCGGATGGCCGTGTCGGTCTTTACGATGTGCTCTTTGCGCCTCCTGCGCCATGCGTTGTCGGCAATCTGCTCACCGAAACATGGTCCGAGATTGCCAGGCGGTTGGCAGTGGATCCCATTGCCCTCACGTTGCAGCGAGATGGTCTCCAGCCGTTCGTGGACTTTACGGCGCAATTTGCGCCGCAGGTACTCGAACGGATCGAGCGCGATACCCAGACCGTGCAACAGTTTCTTTACCTTGTCCTCCTCAACTCGATCCGGCGCTTGCACTTAAATGTCTGGCTCGCAAACCGGCTGGTTGCCGAAGGTGAGCTTGGCTGGCGAAATCCCACGGACAATGCGGATGTCCTGGCGCTCCTTGACAACCCTACAGACGAAGCGCTCCGGGCGTTCCATGCGCGGCAGCCATGAAAACGTATTGGTTCACGGTCGCGGCCGGAGAGGATTACCAGGAGCAAGCGGCACATCTTGAGCAGTCGCTCGCGCGCCGAGGTATCCGCCTGAGTGTCCTGCGCGAGAAAAAGCTTGCGGCGCACGAAGCAAAACACTTGAAGATAGAAGGCTTGCTCGACGCCCCTACTACGTGCGAGCGCATTGTTTATCTGGATGCCGACACGCTGGTGCTGGAGCCGGACGGATTCGATGCCGTGAATGGATCGTGGCGGATTCCGTGGCGTATCCCCCTGGATGCGCAAGTGCCCAAGAAGAGCGATCCCGCGAAGTTCGAGGAGCGCGTTTCCGATTTTTACAGCAGCCATGGGCTCGACGTTTTTGACCGCGGCGGTGCCCTATGCGGCGTCGAATGGAATAGCGGTGTGATCGCGGGGGACAGGGAACGCATTATTCAGCTCGCGCGCGAATGGGACGTCTGGTGGCATCGCGTTCTGGATCTCTACGACGGCGAATTCCGTCGCGATCAAATCAGCTATCGACTGGCCTATTACAGCACCGGGTTGCATGCATCAGCACGTCCGTTCCCGACAAGCTATAACTGGATCGCGTCCTATTTTGGGATTAATCCGAATGCAAATGTCGTGCATCGCACCATGGTACGCCACATACCGTGGCTCAAGGAGCAATGGGATTGTTTCGTGAGCCGCTATTGCCACAGCAAACCCGCCGAATCCCCCAACGAACACTTTGACTACTCGGGATTAACCGACACCAAGCCCGATCTCGACCGGCGGGTCTCGCGCATCGTGTCCGCATCCATTGATCGACATCTTCGAGCGATCATCGCTGCAGCAAACCCGCGCAGGGTGCTTGCTGTCGGGGCGACATCGTCTGTTTCGAAGTATCGACAGCATCTGCCACACACGGCTGACGTGTTCGAGACTTCTGAGCCACTGGCGGCTCCGCAGAGAGAGTTCGACTTTGTGCTTTTCTGTGACGCTTCCTATGAGGCCGCCGTTCGACTCAGCACCCGGCTGCCAGCAGAGACCGTGTTCTGCTTTGCCGGTCTTCACGACCTGTCGCTCTACGGTCACCTTTTCGAGTTTCGATATGTGCGTATTGTCGAACCGTTCTTCGGCATCTTCGCGAACAATCCCGAAATCCTGCGATGGCAATTGCCGCGGTTCGAGACGGTACAAAATGCGTGAGCCATCCGGTCATATAGAAGAGCAAAGTAATCCTGCGGTTACCGTCAGGGACGCAAAGATCCTCGACCGCCTCGAAACCGTTTCCGGTGTGCGGCCGGAAGTGGGCACCGACACCGCCGGTAACGTTGTGTCGCTCCTGCTCGATAACTGTGGACTCGACGCTCTGCCTGAGGAGGTTTTCGAGCTCCGTGACATCAGACTGCTGTCGGCCCGAGACAATTGTCTTCGAGGTGTGCCCGATTCGGTCGCTTGCTTGTCTCAATTGCGCGAGCTGCAGCTTTCCGGCAACAGGATTCGTGCTCTGCCGATACAGATCGGGCAGTTGGAACATCTGAAGAGACTCGACGTCGAGGGGAACGAGTTGGCTGCCTTACCGTCCACCATCGTCAATCTATCGAATCTCGACTCGCTTTGGGCGAATAACAATCTTCTGACGACGTTGCCCGACGGCCTGGGCGGGCTTGCACGCTTACGTCGACTTTACCTCTACGCCAATCGAATCCGTTCGCTACCTCGAACAATCGGCAACCTCTCCAATCTGGTGTGCCTGGATCTCAAGCGTAACGCTCTGACTGAGATCCCGGAAACGATCTCGGGTTTGACCAGACTTGTGGAGCTCAATCTTTGGGACAATGCAATTGCTTCACTGCCCGACGCGTTCTGGGAGCTTGAGAGCCTGTGCGTTCTGAACCTTCGCGACAACGCGCTTACCGAGCTTAACTACGGTATCGGCAACCTGCGGAACCTCGAAGCACTCTACCTGGACGGAAATGCGTTGGGGTGCCTGCCTGCGTCAATCGGATCGTTGACCAAGCTCAGAACGCTGAAACTCAATCGGTGTCAACTGGCTGCGTTGCCGGAATCGATTGGCGGCTTGAAGTCTTTGCGCAAGTTATGGCTGCGCGAGAACGCGCTCGCTAATCTCCCGGAGACCTTCTGGGGACTGCGGCTGCGTCACCTCGATCTGCAGCTGAACGCGCTCTGCTATTTCCCGTCGGGGCTCTGTCGCCTCGACGAGCTTGAAACCGTCTGGCTGGATCGAAATGGGTTTGATCGTGCGGGGATGCAAAGCCACACGAAACCGTTGCGAGCAAGGGGCTGCGATGTTTCATATTGATCGATATTTACTCCCGGGCGCATGGCTGCCGGTGCGATGCGCATGAAGATTGCCTGCGTCCTTACCGTCAAGAACGAAGAAGGCATGTTGCTCGACAACATCCGCTACCATCATCACTTGGGTATTACTCATTTTTTTGTGTTTCTCGACCACTCGACGGACAGGTCCAAAGAGACGGTCGAGCATCGAAGCGACGTCACCGTTTTCGAGAATCTGACGCTTACCGACCTGTTACCTTACAACTCAGGCAAAGACGAACTCGACGTTGCGCTTCTGGTGAAGAAGTTCGCGGAGCACAACGGTATCCGCCAGGTCCTGCACGCAAATATGGCGTTGGAGCTGTGTCGAGAAAACGACATCGATTGGCTGGTCAGCCTTGATCCAGATGAGCTCATCTGTCTCGATCCGTTGAAAGCCGAGAAACGCGGGCTTCTTAAGTACCTTGATGCCACGCCTGATGAGGTTGGCGCAATCCGGTTTCTGAACGTCGAAGTCGTACCCACTTCGATGACGCAGCACCAACCGTTCGAAGACACACTTTTCAAGAATCGGGTTGAACCTCGTGAGCTTGCAACACTACCGAAGTCCACGCTGCCAGACCCGTACAAGAACGAGCGCGTCCCGGCGGGCTGGTTCTGGGGGCACACTTCAGGAAAGCTTGCTGTGCGGACTCATCCGGAAGCTTACTTCACAGTGTTGACATCGAAATTCCATACGCCCGGCGAGAAGCGCGATGCGGAAACTTTGCTCCACTACAACATCCTGAGCTTTCCGCACTTTGTCTGGAAGTATCGTAATTTCCGGAATTTCCCGGAGTTCACCAGTCTCGGACGGCGGGTTCGACCGCTGCGGACGTTGTTTGTCGACCTGGTCAACGATCCGACGCTCACCGCAGCCGAGCTCAGCAGCTACTTCCAGAATCATGTGCTCTACACATCCGATGATATTGCAGCCATACGCGCGGCTGACGCGAATGCTTTTGTCGACATTAGGGCTGTCGCAGATTTTTTTGCCGAACGTTGATGGCGACGCGAGCAGAGCCATGGGTTCTAGGCGTTAACACGTCGCATCACGGTAGCGCGTGCTTGCTCAAGGGCAGCAAGCTGGTAGCCGCCATTCAGGAAGAGCGGCTGACCCGGATCAAGCGCGCCGAACTCAACCCTGCCTTCCTCGAATCCCTTGCCGTGCGCTACTGTCTCGAAGCTGCAGGCATAAGGCTTACGCACGTTGACCGCATTGTCGTCGCAACCAAGGGGAGTTTGTCCGCACAAGAGAGTGCCAGAAATCTCAAGGACTCTCCGGTGCCGCCCGATCGAATCGACTTCGTCCCCCACTATCTTGCCCACGCCTGGAGTGCATGGGCGACGTCAGGATACGACAACGCCGCAATCTTGGTTGCAGACGGCCTGGGAGAATCCCTGGATTCGCTCAATCGCTACTTTCCCGTTGAGGCGACTGCCGCGAAAGAAGCCGTGATCGCGTCCAGAACACCGATCCCAAACGCGCTCAAGGGTGAAACTGTGGGTATCTATCGGGCGGACCGGAACGGGATCGAACTGATCGAGAAACATATCGGAAGCTGGCTTATTCCCGGGCCGGGTATGCGCCAATTCGGCAGTCTGGGCGGAATGTTCTCAGCCGCGGCCAAGTTGATGTTCGATGAGGCGCTCGATGCCGGCAAGGTCATGGGGCTCGCGCCATACGGGAATCCGCGATATCCGATCGAACACTTCCTGAGTATCGACGACGCGGGTGTGTTCCACTTCCGGAACGAAGCGGTCAGGCAGTTTGCACAGCCGCGTGATTCGTGGCCGTCGCATCAATCCGACTACGCGGACCTCGCCTGCTCGGTTCAGCGCGCGCTTGAATATGCCTTGTTGTATCTTCTCGAGCATGCCGGAAAACTCAGTTCTTCCCGGAATTTTGCGTTCGCTGGTGGTGTTGCCCTCAATAGCGTAGCCAATGAAAAACTGATCCGTCGTGGTATTTTCTCACACCACTATTTTGTCCCTGCAGCAGAGGATAGCGGGCTCGCAATTGGAGCGGCGTTCCACGGGCTCCACGCCATGGTCAAACCGCGTGCAACCGTCCGGTTGAAGCGCGATTCTCCGGGGATCAGCTATTCCGCCAATGATATTCGTGCTGCCGCGGCTGGCATGCCAGCTGGCGCCGTTGAGATCTCTGCTGAGTACCACGACACCGTGGCGCCAGCAGTGGAAGCATTGATTGACGGAGCCGCGATCGGCTGGTTCGAAGGCGGATCGGAATTCGGGCCACGCGCTCTGGGGCAACGCAGCATTCTTGCCGACCCCCGATCAGCCGTCGCGAAAGACCGTCTGAACGCCAAGGTCAAACATCGGGAATCTTTTCGCCCGTTCGCTCCTGTTATCCTATTGGAAGAATTGGGAAAATGGTTCGATGTGATTGGACCGGACGTCGAGAGTCCGTTCATGATGCGGGTTGTACGTTTCAAACCAACAGTCTGTCAAAAGGTCCCCGCGGTTACTCACATCGATGGGACGGGGCGCGTCCAGACGGTGACGCGAGAAACTCACCCCCGGCTTCATGACTGCCTTACCGTCTTCGGCGAGCAAACAGGGGTGCCGATGTTGTTGAACACTTCTTTTAACGTGCTCGGCGAACCCATTGTCGAGACTCCGGAGGATGCGATGTGGAGCCTCCTGTTTTCAGATCTGGATGCAATCGTATTCGAACGTCACATTGTGACGAAACACCCGGCGTTCGGCAGCATTCTCGACTATCGGTATCTTGCCGCCATCGATATCAATGAGAGCTACCGCGACTGCGGAGGGGGCATGCGGGTGTATGACTCGGCTCCGCAAAGGCCGTGGGGTAAGCGCCCCGTGCGGCTCGACCGCGATACCGAGACGATCATGAATATGTGCGGGGAAGCATCGTCCGGGAGGCAGTTACTCGACGATTTGAGAGCCGCAAGCGCACCCCGGGAGTGGACTGAGTTGCGCCTTCGTCGCGGCCTGGCGAGGCTCGTCCGCGCAGATCTGGTTAAAGTCCATTGAACCGGCCGGAGCGGAACCGCGACGAAGAAATCGAACCTGTCGGTACACCGGATTTGATTCAGGTAAGCGTGGTCATCCCGACCATGGGTCGACCTCAGCTGTTGCGCGAATGCCTTGCTGCACTCAACCGGCAGAACTTCGATGCTCATAGCTTTGAGATCATTGTTGTCGAGGATGGACCGCGCGACTTCGCGGTTGCTGAGCTCATCAGAGATTTTGCCGCAACAGCCGAACCTGAAGTGTCTTATCGCTCGCAGCCGCACCGCGGTCCCGGCGCTGCGAGAAATCTCGGTATCCGGTTTGCGAAAGGTGCAATCGTTGCGTTTACCGACGACGATTGTGTGCCTGATCCCGATTGGCTTAAGATGATCGTCTGCGCCCTTCTCGATGATTCCAAGTGTGCGGGCGTGGGCGGCAAGACCGTTCGTTTGACCGAGGGATTCATTCCGCGTTTCGTCGACGCGCAGCATGCGCTGCGTCCACCGAAGAATGCCGCTGGCAACATCGACTACGCCGTGACAGCCAACGCTGCCTATCGCCGGACGACGCTCCTGGAGGTTGGTGGATTCAAGACAGACATCACCTGGGCCGGCGGCGAAGACACTCTCTTGTCGTTCGCAATGACACAGCGGGGTTATTACCTGAAGCTCGAGACCGATGCACTGGTGCTGCACCGTCACCCGACTACTGTTCGAGGTGTGGTCAAAATGTACTATCGGTACGGCAAAGGCGAATACAAGCGCTGGCAATACGGGATGATCAAGCCGGCGCGATTCAGCGCGAAGTCACTGAGTCGGTTTTTACGTGGTGCCATGGGTCAGATGCGTGGCAAAGTTGAGCTTGGCTGGCGACGTTATCCGTACAGCCTGCTCGCCGGGATGACGATGGCGGCACTGCGGTTCGGGTATTTCCGGATGATGCGGCGGAACGAGTCTGAATCGCAGATACCGTTGGTCGGCGATTTGTGTCCGCCGGAACCGACAGCATGCATTATTCTTGCTGGTGGTGGTGCAGAAGAACACAAGTGGCGCGGCACCGGCATCACGGATAAGAGCTTGTTGTCCGTTGGATCGCGGAGCCTCGTCACTCGAGTTGTGGACGCGGCCTGCGCCGCGCAGATCTTCTCCACCATCGTCGTCGTCGGTCGTGCTGAGGTGCTGGCTTCTGTCGGCGCCGATATTGTCAAGGTTCCCGCCGTCGGTAGTATCTATGAGAACCTCGCCGCGGGTTTCGAGCGGTTCGAGGCCGAACGGGCTGTTGTCATGGCGGCCGACATTCCGTTCCTCGAAGCCCGCCACCTGCGCGATTTCGTCGATTCGATCCCGCACGGCACCGAGGTTGCTTATCCTCTCATCCGCCGAGAAGCACTTCAGCAGTGGATCTGGATCAGACGTTATCGCTACTTCCCCCTGCGAGAGGGGTTATATACCGGGGCGAGTTTCGGATTACTGTCCCGGCGAGTCGCCCGAGATTCAGCCCAGCAGATTGCTGGGTTGCTGGATGATCGTCGCGACCAGTTGCGCCTCGCCGGTCGGATAAAACCATTACTTCCCGCACAAGCCATTCTCGGACAATTGCTGCCGAGCGCGCGCCCGGCGGAAGGGACAATCGAAGAATTCCTGAGCTTTGCCGTCGGTGAACGGGTGCGATTTACGCATCTCGAGGATCCGTTTTCGGTGTTCGACGTGGATTTTTACGACGAGTACCGGTACGCAGCGTACCTCGATGCATTGTTACCCTCGGAAGAAGTCGAGGCTGTTGTTGCCTCCCGGCCTGCGTTGCAATTGTATGTCCGTGTATCGGGACGACCCACTAACTCCGCCGCAGTAGAGCGCACGGTCGAATCCCTCAACCAGCACTGTCCGAATGACATCTCGCTGGACATTGCGGTTCTGTCTTCGATTGGTTTGCTGCGCGAGCTGGCTGAGTGTGAGCCGGTAAAAAATATTTACACGGTCTGGATGGAAGCCGGTGTCACCGTCAGTTCAGACTGGTTCGAGCGGTTTCGAAGCAGCGCGGCAGGCCATGACGTCACTGTTGGACCAGTGCTTTGCGAGACAACCGTTCTCGGGCGCTATCTCGAACTGCAGAGCTTTCGCGGATACCTTGCGGTCGATGGTGTTCCCTTCTTCCCGTACTTCGCCTGTCTATGGATCCGGCATTGCGCGTCGACGCAAGATGTCGCCGGTCGCCTTGTTTCAGCTAACGACGCCTCACACGTCAAGTTTCTGAAAATTGCGGAACGCGAACGACTGACCATTAGGCTCGCCCGCGGCGCAGTTGCGCGCATCAATACGCCAGGCTTCACCGACCTTATTGCCCGCGACGTCATGCGCAAAAGTTTTGAACCGGATGTGCGGCCCGTTGCAGAGTTGTTATCGTTCGAATCGCTCATCTGGCAGTTCCGTACTTTCAAGCCGTACGCATCGGTTTTCGCCAACCTACTCTATATGATCTGCCAGATTCACGCGGAGCGCAGGAGCAACTGGGTTAGGGAAAACAGCGGGTAGGTTCAGCCCATGGCTTGTCTGGCCGCGAGCGCATGTGCGCAAATCAAGCCGGGTGTGCGGCGAGTTGTTCGGATGTACTTGTGATTTGCTGTTTTGCCCGGCCAAATTCATCGATCAGGTTCTGCAGCGCTTGCTCGAGAGAAAGACTCGGTTTCCACCCTAGTCGAGACAGCGCCTGACCCGGATCACCGACGAAGCGCGATACGTCGTATTTTCGCTCGGGTCTCTCGATGATCTGCGAATTCGAATGGCCCAACCTCGTGGCTAACTCCGCGAGCTCACCAAGCGTCGTTTCTCTCCCGGTGACAAGATGTATCGGCGGTTGGGGACCTTCGCGACTGATCAGCGAAATCAGTCTTGTGATGCCGTCAATCGTGTCTGAGAGGGGGGTGAAGTCGAAGGAAGACTGTCGACCTTCCACACGCAGAATACCTCCCACAGCAGCTGCCTGTGCAAAAGCCGGGATAACGCGGTCTGCATGATCGTCCACAGACCCAAAAACGTTGGACAACCTCATCGTTGATGCATTGGAGCCGGACTCGACCGCTTCCGTGACCAGTTGCTCGCCGGCTAATTTCGAGCGACCGTAGGTGTTTACCGGCACTGTACTTGCTGACTCGACTACGGGAAATACACTCTGTTGTCCATAAACTTCGCGACTGCTCGCAAACAGGACCCATGGTTGAGGAATCGAGGTACGCGCTACCGCGAGCGCATTGCGAGTACCGTCGACATTGATTTTGTGGCAAAGGTAAGGGTTACTTTCGCCCCAGACGACGCGCGAAACGGCAGCGAGATGCACAATGCCATCGCAACCATTCGCCGCCTGTGAGAATGTCCAGGTATCGAGGATATCTCCGTGTCCGGCTAATCCAGGCTGGATCCGGATGTCGTATTGCACCACTTCATGGCCGTCTCGACGGAGCCTTGTGCATAGCGCGCTACCTACTAGTCCTGAAGAGCCGGTTACCAGAATTCGCATAAGCAAATCGAACCAACGAAAAGCGATCATAGAAGGTGCCAAACGATTCGGTCCAACGCAAGCGCCGATGATGAGATGATGAGATGATGAGATGATGAGATGATGAGATGATGAGAAGGGCTTGAACCACCGGCAGAAATTGGTGTCACGATCACCCTCAACAATCAGTTCGTGAACAAGCTTTCGGTAAAAAGATGGGCATCTGTAATCTAAGTCATTGATTTCTTGGGTTAGCTACGAATGGCCTAGGGGGCGCGGCGCATGCGCCGCCCGGCCGAGCAGCATATCGGCCGCTCGCGGTGACGCGAGGTCTGGGGTTAGAGCGAACCGAAGGTGTCGCGCCAGGGGCGGCATGGAGGTAGTCCAAGTCGAGGACCCCCTCAGGGGTACTACTATTCTTCATACAACTGATCGAGATCGGCTAGGTCTTGATGGCGCCCAAGTGCAGATTTATTCGCACGAAGGTCGCTGAATGAAATGACGGGGAACACCAAACCATTCTCATCCGCCATTAGACGATTTTCCCAACGCAAGCGCCCCCTTTTTCGCTCCTGCGAACGCTCCGTCTATGAAACACTCACCGACATCGATCTTTCCCCGATCACGCAGATCCTTTGCCAGAGTTCGCAAGATCTTCTCCAACACCCCACTTTCGCGCCATTGCTGAAAACGTCGATGACAGGTCTGGTCAGAAGGGAATCGATCCGGCAAATCTTTCCAGCGCGCCCCGGAGCGCAAAATCCAGAGCATGCCATTGAGGACTTCTCTATCTCCGCAACGAGGCCGTCCGCGGCCGGCTTGCCGAGGGAGCAACGGTGCAATCAAGTCCCACTGAACGTCTTGAAGTTCTTCACGTCGAGGCATGTTCGGTCTTCCGAGAGAACTCGGAAAAACAGTATCCCACCAACTACAATCACTCAAAATACATTTTTGAGATCGCTTCTAGTGCTCTGGAAACAGAATGTGGACGCGTAGTCCCGGGTTTTGGTTTTCTAATGTCACGCGTGCACCGTGACGGATAGCGACCGCTTGCACAAACCGTAAACCAAAGCCGTATCCCGCAACTGGACCAGTGGCACCTCTTGCGATCAGTTCGGAGATGTCCTCCGTCTCGGTGCCAATCCCGGTATCGGTGACCGTGAGCGTGGTTCCTTGGTCGGTGCGTTCGACCTTGACGGCCACGGTACCTGTTTCGGGGGTGTGCTTGAGCGAATTGTCGAGCAGATTTGCGACCAGGTTCGTCAACAGCGGTACACGTCCTAAGATGATGACCGATGCTGAAGGGAGTGATGTCTGCAGCGCTACGCCTTTTTCGTCAAAAGCATCCTGGTAAAGCGAGACGGCTTCAGTCACACAGTCATTGAGCGCCACAGGATGCATGGTGTACGCCGAGGCCGAGCCGATTTTGGCGAGCTCAAGGATCTCTCTTAGAAGTTGCAACAGCGCGTCCGCCGCCTGCTTAACGTGCTTATCGTCAGCCTCGACGGCGAGTTGCTGCAACCGGCTGACCTCTTTGTTGAGCTCGTGCGCCGCGGTTTGACTGACGGCATCCAGTCCTGCCATCAGGCGAGAGATCTCATCGAGCGCTGTATTGATCTCTTTGCCAAGCAGGCTTAGTTCGTCTTGTTGATCCATCTCGCCAGCGGGGACGCGAGACGTCACGTTGCCCCTTCGAACGTTCTGGAACACATTATTGAGTGTGTCAATGCGGCCGCCGAATTGGCGCGCGAACAGGCTGATGATGAGTACCGAAAGTCCGGCCATGGTCAGAGCGATCAGTACCATTGCCGGGATAAAGCTCTGATAAAGGGCGTCATACGTCGCGAGACGGCGTCCGACCAGGAGAAAGTAGCGGTTTCTGTGGATCCCCTTTACTTTCGCAATGATCGCACCTGGGGCGACACCGGCGTCCGCGCCGTCGAACTCAAACCAGCCGGTCGTGAGCGATACGTGTTCTGGTAGGTTTTTGAGATTACCCACGACCGCGGATCGGTCTCGTCGCAAGACGAGATAGACGGACAGCGACTGTGTCGTGACGGGTTCTTCGTGCACCGAGAGGGTAACCGCCTTGGCATCCTCGTACGGCAGTATTCGAAAATTTATCGCGTTGGCGTAGCCGAAACCGTCGTGTAACTCACCATGCTGATCCAGTACGCGAATTTCTGCTTCGATGTCGGCGCGTGCGGAAGCCTCAACGCCTTTCCCCACGGCCAAGTACGCCGCTCCGACTGCCGCACCGGTGAGGAGCGTCGCCAACGCTAGATTTAGTACGAGTACAGTCCGGAATAGGGGCCTATTAACAGGGCTTTTGTGTGGCGTCGCCATGGTTGGATGCAGGTTGACGGGAGATGGGGCTAAGCGTTGATCTCGAGCCGCAACCCTAGGTCCTCGGCCACTACACGAGGCCCATTGGGGAGTACTTTAAGGCTTGAACGCAAACGGGAAATCTCCGTGTTGATCACGGTATCCTGAGGCGGCAGATATTTATTCTTCTTCCACACCTCGCGCCATAACGCCTCGCGGCTGAGGTATTCACCTTTCAAGCGAGTGAGCATGCTCAACACGGCAAATGACTGTGGGCGTAGCGAAATCTTCTCCCCATGCCACAACGCCACCTCATTGAGGGTCCGTACTTCTAGGGGCCCCCATATGAGAACCGACATTGGGGATCGAATGGAGTCGGCCCGGCGTAGGAGGGCTTTCATTCTTGCGACCAATTCACGCGGGTCGAACGGTTTGTCGATGTAGTCGTCAGCGCCTAGATCAAGGCCCAGTATGTGGTCATCGCTGGTTGCGAGACGGCTCGTAATAAGCACCTGCGGTGCGGTTGTTTCAATGTCCCGAAACCATTCGAGCAAATCCAGGCCGCGCTCACCACCGGCCAGCATGCGGTCGAGAACAATCAGATCGACCTCGTGCTCTATGAGCAGACGTTGTGCGCCGTGAACGGTGTCGGTGTGAAGGCATTGTCCACCCAACGCATTCACTCGATCGAGCACCACTTCTGCGTCTTTGGCCTCGTCTTCCACCACTAAGACGGTGACGCCCTCGAAAGTGGCGTCGACAGTTTCAACGGGATCGTGTTCTGACATCCCGGTTCCTTTTTTCGTGAACGACCGGTTTAGTCTACTCGATAACAACGACCCCATACCCTAACCGATGCGGTTATCATGGGTCTCCACTTATGAAGATGATGAAGACTCAAAGATTGATAACTCGGTCTACGTGGTGTGTGCTGATGATCCTGACCTCCGGGTGCGTCAGTCAGGACCCGGAACGAACCGAAGCCAAGTCCTCACGGGCGTCGGCCGCGATTGAGGTGACCATAGCAAGGCTACAGACGTTAAACGCGGCCTACGAGCGCGCACAGCGAGAGAGTGACGCGATTGCGATGGCAGCATCAGCGCTGCAGCGACTGCAGGTTGTCGACGGTCGGTTGGCAGAGCAAGACGCGCCTTTGTTTATCGAAAACACTGTCTCGATGATTCAACGCGCGAAGATGGTGGCAGCCGGTAACCAAGAGGTGCGTGCCCAACTGGACGCACTGCTTGCGGACGTCGATTTAGAGCACGAGCAAACGTTTGGGGCGTTTGGCCAGCTGTTTGGTAACACATCCGATGCGCTCAAACGTAAACGCGTCCGGTCCTACGACATTGCCCGCGAGAGTGAGCGTCTTGTTCGTCTCAACGTCGCAGACGATATTGGGGTCATCGTCTATGTCGAAGCGCCTTTCGGGCGCGGCGTCGGGTTAACGTTGTCCGATATGGCCGATACCGTCGTGTGTACCGATGTGAGTCGGCACGGCTCTCTGATTTGCCGCCATCGTCCGCCGAAGCCGGGTCGGGTGACGGCTGCACTATCAAACCCCAGCCCAATCGAGTTAGGTGTACTCATGATTACCAACCATCCGATCGCCGAGGATTGACGCGCTGACACGTGAGACTTACTCAGATGGAATGGACACCGCCTTCTTTGAATCGGCATCTTTGAGTCGGCATCGATGTGCCATAGTTGAGATGTTCAACATCAACTAGCGAGGACGGCATCCATGAATAAGGTTAGCGTGATCCGGCTGGACTAGGCAAAGAACGTATTTCAGGTACACGCGGTAGATGAACGGGCAAAGATGACTAGGCAAAGATGACTAGGCAAAGATGGAAGGCGCAGGTTAATGCCGTCTTACTCTTGGCGGGGAGTGTGCTAATGGGATCCACTGTGAATGCTGCTGAACTGAACTACGCCGAGTCCGTGGCCATGTCAGGCCACGCCGCGGACGGTGCAACAACGTTTGATGTTCGTATCGCCCGTTTTCCAGCGCAGGCTCGAGGCACGCTGTGGTTTTACGTGTATATCAACGGACAACACTACAGCTTGGTAGATGAATTGGTGCAGCTAGCGGACCCCAATCCGATCGCGGTGCTTGAGCCTGATGCCACCTTTACGGTCACGGGTTCTTCGTCAGCGCGGCTGTCCGGGCAGGCGCGTTATCAACCCAACATGCGTGGGGAACTGGATGCCAGCGGCAGGCTGCATGCCGTCGCTCATCCTACAGTGGGTGTAGGGACTATACCGGTAGAGCTCAACGCCACCTTCAGCGCGCAACATGCGCCCATCAGCGTGCGCGCGGGACGCATAGAAGTGATGGGAGAAATCCGCGGCCAAGTCACCATCGACGGGGTCAGCCATGATTTTGTCTTGCCGGGTAAGTGGCATGAACAAACCGGTCCACGCGCCAACTTTGCGCCGGCGTTTACTTATCTGTTTGTGCAAGGCGAGGGGCTTGGATTGATGGCCACAAGTCATACCGCCGGTGCCTGGGGCTACGTGTTTCAAAAGAGCGCGACATTGGCGGTCACCACGATGCAGATCGATCCTTACGGCGGGCAAGAACGACGGTTTACCGCCACATTGGAAAACGGTGAACAAGTGCGCGGCCGCGCCCAGGTACTGCGCGAAGTCAGCGTGCCGATAGAAGGGAAACGGCGTCCCGGCGCCACGGTTATTGTAGACAGCGACATTGGCCGCATGGTGGGTGTGCTGAACGACTGGCAGCCTAACGAAGCGCCATAACTCAAGCACGCAGAAACGCCCGATCACAATACAAGCCCTCGCGTTAAATAGGCGCCAATGAATAGGCAGCGAATCAAGGGTGTGTGGCCATCAGGTTTGTTAAGCTTAGCCGGAGCTAAGCTGCAACGCTTGGCGCTGAAGGGCGAGGCGCGGAAAAAGTACGCGGCGACGCGTAAAACAAGGGAGGGAACAATTGTTGACCAAACATCTATTGGCTGAAGAGCTGCATCCGATCATCGAGCTGGTGCCATCTACCGACATTAACGATGAAAATTTGGCGCGCTTTCGTGAGTTTGGCGCGGAAAATCTAGTCATGGCGGATGCGGATGCCGCCGGTGTGGTGCGCGAAGAGGTGGTGGTGCCGGGAGAGGATCAAGATGTGCGTTGTCTCGTGTACCGGCCGGTTACGGATCGCGCGGCAAAACCCGGCTATCTGCACATCCACGGCGGTGGCTACATCATGGGCTCGCCGGAAGGGTCCGACATCGGTAACGTCGCCATCTGCGCCAAGCTGGGTGCGGTGGTGGTATCCGTCGATTACCGGCTTGCGCCGGAACATCCCATCCCCGCACCGTTGGATGATTGTTATGCCGGCCTGCGCTGGTTACATGAAAATGCCGAGCAGCTCGGTGTGGACCGCGGCCGCATCGGTATCGGCGGTGAAAGCGCCGGTGGCGGTCTGGCCGCCGCGTTGGCGTTACGAGCGCGCGATGCCGGTGAGTATGCCATCTGCCATCAGCACCTTACTTACCCGATGTTGGATAATGAAACCGGCGACGAGGCGCATCCGGCTGACCCGTTGGTAGGCGAATTTGTGTGGACGCGAGCGCGCAACCAATATGGCTGGCGCAGTTACTTGGGGGATGCTCCGGCGGTAGCGCCTCAGGTACCGAGCCGGGTCAGCGACTATAGCGCGCTGCCGCACACCTGGATGTTCACCGTCAGCCTGGATTTATTCCGTGATGAGAACATCGAGTACGCCCACCGCCTCATGCAGGCCGGTGTGGATGTGGATTTGGAAGTGTTTTCCGGGGCTTGTCACGGTTTTCAGATGATTCCAGGCACCGAGCTAGGCGCGCGTTACGTCGCCTCCCACATGGCAGCGCTGGCGCGGGGTTTGGGTGTAGCGCTTTAACCCACCCAAAATCAGCAAGTTAAGCTGAGTTGCACCATTTGCGACGTTGTATAAAGGCCACTAGAAAAAGCACCGCCAACAGACCGTGCGTCCCGGCAGCGCCGATGTTGTCACCCCCGGCGATGCTGAGTGATACGGTTAAGCCGGTGTGGAAGACAATCAGTAAACCGCTCATCGCGGTGACCACTTGAAGCTGGCTGCGATAAGGCCACAACCATACGCTGGCGCCGGCCATGGCCAGCGCGGCAAAACCGTAGTTGCGTGCCCAGGTCAGACTGTCGCCGGGCGCCAGCGCGGCTTCCGGCGCGAAAATTAACGCCGCGGCCGCCACCCCTTCGAACAACAAATTTAGAATTAAGATGACGCTAAAATAGGTTTTCATCGCCTCGTCCCGCTCCGTGCTCCCCTTTGTGAATCCGCACAATTCCATATTCATGGATTTGTAGCAATAAATACATCAATCGTTAACACAGCCTGGCTATACCTACTCTCTTACAAGAAACAACAAGAGGGTTTTAATGAACTACCTGAGTAAGGTGTTTACGTTGGTGGCGTTGGTGGCCGTGTTGGCCGCCTGCGATGACGGAGATGACGGTGACCGCGGGCCGCAAGGTGATGCCGGTGCGGATGGCGCTGCCGGTCTTAACAGCCTGACCCGGCAAACGGATCTAGCCGTGGGTAGTGCAGCGTGCCCGACGGGCGGTGTGCTGATTGAGTCTGGCTTGGATGTTGATGCCAGCGGCACATTGGAAGACAGCGAAGTAACAGAATCGTCGACCTTGTGCGCGGCCAATTCTGAGTTCAACTTTAATCGTGTTGCATCTTTTCTCGTGTGCTCACAGATTGACGCCACCTGCGATACGGACGAAGAAACTGCGGCAGAAATTGTTGCTGCCAGCGCGGATGGATTGACGCTAATCTACTCAGACAGCCCTCGCGAAGAAATTGGCTTTGTCGATATCACCGATCCCACCAATCCAGTTGGCATTGCCACGGTGGCTTTAAGCGGTGAGCCCACGTCAGTAGCAGTTACCAACGGCTTCGCCGTGGTGGGGGTCAACACCTCCAGCGACTTCATCAATGTAGATGGCGAACTGGCGGTGTTCGACATTGCCACGCGAGCCCTGGTGACCAGCATCGATCTCGGTGGTCAGCCGGACTCCGTTGCCGCCAGCCCGGATGGCAGTTACGTGGTCATCGCCATTGAAAACGAACGCGATGAAGATTTAGGTGACGGCGCTCCGCCGCAATTGCCTGCCGGTGAATTGATCATTGTCGACTCGGCGGGTGATCCCGCCACCTGGGGGACGCGGACCGTCGACTTGACCGGCCTGGCGGATCTATACCCCACCGATCCGGAGCCTGAGTATGTTGATATCAATGCTGACAACCTGGCTGTAGTAACGTTGCAGGAGAACAACCACATCGTGGTGGTGGACATCACCGACGGCAGCATCGTCAGCGAATTTAGTGCGGGTGCGGCGTCATTGACGCAAATCGACTTGACCGAAGAAGACCCGGCCATTATTTCCCAGACAGAAACCCCGGCGACGCCAATATTGCGTGAACCCGACGGTGTGGCTTGGATCAACAGCCAGCTATTCGCCACTGCGGACGAAGGTGACCTGGACGGCGGCAGTCGCGGGTTTACGGTTTTTAACATTGCCGGAGACGTTGTGTTTACATCCGGCAATAGTAACGACCATCTAACGGCGCGTTTGGGCCACTATCCGGATGGTCGTTCCGGAAACAAAGGCAACGAACCTGAAAACGCCGAAGTGGGCATGTTCGGCAATGAGCTACTGCTGTTTATCAACTCAGAACGCTCTAGCCTCATTTTTGTATACAACGTTGCCGATCCAGCCAATCCTGAGCTGAAGCAAATCTTGCCCGCGGGGGTCGGTCCTGAGGGTGGTTTGGCCATCGAAAGCCGCAATTTGCTGGTGGTGGCCAGCGAAGAAGACAATCGCGGTGACAAAATACGTTCGGTACTCAACATCTATCAATACGACCAAACCCTGCCGAGCTATCCGACCTTGGTTTCTGTTGATCGTACCGACGGTACGCCAAATCCGTGGAGCGCTATGTCAGGCTTGGCCGCAGACACCTCTGTGGACTACCTGATGTACGCGGTGGAGGACAGCTTCTACGGCAGTAACCGTATCTTTGTGATGGACATCAGTCAACAACCCGCGGTGATCATCGATGAAATCACCCTGGTGGATAGCAATGACGTCTTTGCGGGTATAGACACGGTAGCGGTAGCGGCGGGCACCGCGGCTGATGATCCGGCGCGCCTGGACGTGTTTGATAGCGAAGACCTCGCGGCGCTTATTAACGCAGACAAGACGGTCAACATTGATCCGGAAGGGATCGCTCAGGCCAGCGACGGCGGATTCTGGGTTGCCTCTGAAGGTGCCGGAACCGTCGGTGATGCGGGACGCCCGGTTAACAGCCTGAACTTCGTTTTCAAAACTGACGTAAATGGTGTCATCGAAGATGTCGTCACTCTGCCCGATGCAATCAACGCCCAGCAGTTGCGTTTTGGTTTTGAAGGTATCGCGGAGTTCGATGGTTCAGCATACGTGGCGTTCCAGCGGGTGTGGAGTGGTCTGGGGGATACCAATGTCCGCATAGGCATCTACAGCGTAGCGGACGATGCATGGACGTTCTTGTTTTACCCCTTAGAAACGCCAACGTCGCAGAACGGCGGTTGGGTCGGTTTGTCAGACATCACCGCCTTGGGTGGCGGCGAATTCCTGGTGGTAGAACGGGACAATCAAGGTGGGCCGGACGCCGCGATTAAACGCCTGTACACGTTTGACGTTACCGGCTTGTCGGACGGCGATACCGTGACTAAAACCCTGGTGCGCGACCTGGTGCCTGATCTGCAAGCCAGCGGCGGCTTAATCGCTGAGAAGGTAGAAGGATCTGCGGTGACCTTAAATGGCGATGTCTACATCATCAATGATAACGATGGGGTGGACGACAATAGTGGTGAATCCCAGTTGCTGAACCTAGGCGACATTCTGTAAAGCGCCTGTTGACGCTTCGCTTTCACACGCGGCTTATTGCCCATGACTCATGAATGGCCAATGGGCATGAGCCGCGGCCCTGCTACCGTCTTCCAGCGCCTAGCCACAGCACTTATGGAACGCGCCATAATTCAACGAATTAACCAAACAGGACACTAGCACTTAACTGATGAGCGCCGCAGACAAGCCGCTAGGTAAGCTGAGCGTCGGGGAACAACTCAATTTTCTCATCACCAACCGCATTCCGCGCCGTGCGTTGACGCGTTTTATGGGTTGGTACAGTCAACTGCGTATCAAACCACTAACCCGGCTTTCCATCTGGGTGTGGCGACAGTTTGCCGACGACCTACGTTTGTTTGAGTCTGCCCAGAAAGAGTTTGAGAGTTTACATGCGTGTTTCACCCGCACCTTAGTGCCGGGTGCGCGCCCTGTATGTCGTGATCCGGCAGTGTTAGCCAGCCCGTGTGATGCGGTGGTCGGCGAGTTTGGTGACGTCAGCGGGGTTGAAGTCCTGCAGGCCAAGGGTTTCCCATATACCTTGCCGGAATTGTTGCAAGATGACGCCTTGGCGGAACACTACCGCAATGGCCGCTACGTCACGTTACGTCTTAAATCCAGCATGTACCACCATTTTCACGCGCCGTTGGATGGCGAGATCAATCAAGTGTCGTATATCTCAGGCGACACCTGGAACGTAAATCCGATTGCGCTCAAAAAAGTGGAAAAACTATTCTGCCGCAATGAGCGAGCTGTGCTGCAGTTACAGCCTCCTGATGCAAACGATATGATTACGCTGGTT
Source organism: Pseudomonadales bacterium (assembly GCA_028281005.1). Taxonomy (GTDB): domain Bacteria; phylum Pseudomonadota; class Gammaproteobacteria; order Pseudomonadales; family Azotimanducaceae; genus UBA4421. The sequence continues at coordinate 41,219 of JANQKS010000118.1, read as the reverse complement.
CCTGTGGCGGCGGTATTGGTGGCCAGCATGCGTTTTCATGGTCTTGCGGGCGCACTTAACTTGCAATACGACGGCCCCAACATGATTCAACTGCGCAAACGATACGTTAAAGGCGAAGGTATCGGCTATTTTGAGCATGGCTCCACCGTTATCCTACTAACGCCGCCCCAGTTTAGTTTTTGCGACGGTGTCGAAGCCGGCCAAACCATTCGTATGGGTACGCCTTTGATGTTCAAGTCGGATAACAAAGCGTCTATACATTGGCTGCCTCCCTTATGAAAAGCGTCACGACAATGCAACCAATCTGCAACAAAACTATCACGTCACTGCAATAACATTGTTAGAACCAATCAGGAATTAGCTTCATGAGTGATCAAGGATATCCCTACATTGTTAATGAAGATTTGAGCTTTCGTGATGAGCTGCGCATTCAGCGGTTCGATGATCATCGCTACTACCACCAAAACCGCATCAACCAATCTCTGCATCTGGTCAGTGCCATGAGCTTTATGGCAGCCTACGTGCTCCTGTTCACTAACCTCACGGCTGCGGTGATGATGGGTTGGCTGGTGGCCATGGTCACCCGCCAGTCAGGCCACTTTTTCTTTGAGCCGCGCGACTACGACCACATCAATGCAGCAAGCCACGCGCACAAAGAAGATATAAAGGTAGGGTATAACTTGCAGCGCAAGCGTATTTTGCACGGTGTTTGGGCAATCATTCCCGTCGTGTTGTTTTTTAATCCGTCCTTCTTCGGCGTTTTGACGCCGGGCAAGGGTCTTGACGGATTTTTCCACAACCTCGCCATTCTCTGGTTCTGGCTGGCGTTAACGGCGCTAGCGGCACGCACTGTCTACTTAATCTTCGCTGAAGGCGCCCAAACGGGTTTGGTGTGGGCAACAAAGATCCTCACGGATCCGTTTAATGACTTTAAAACTTACCTAAAGTCGCCGCTTTATCTGCTCAAAGGTGAATTGATGGATCCCATGCCGTGTGTGAATTCACCCCAATCTTTAGCTAGCCGGGACTGAAGCGGCGGCTCAACATTTCCCGGAACACCCGCTGTTTAATGGACTGGTTGGTGACTTGTGCAGGCACATGCCACCAACCGTCATCACTCATGCGATTGGCTGCAGCGAGGAAGCGACGGGTGACTTCCTCGAAATCCGCGTCGGTATAGTTGTGGCTGAAGATAAAACGCGCAGTCCCCACCCAACTCAAAGCCAGCCCCTCGGCGCGTAAATAGTATTGCAGCATCCAATTGAAACAGCTGGGCTGGGTGTAGGTCAGTATCCATACGGACGATAAGTTGTGCACCTTAAGCGGCAGGTTGGCTTGCTGCAGGCGTTGGTTGAAAGTCATGGCACGTGCATCCCATTGGGCGCAGGCGGTTGCAATCTCTTTGCTGAAAGCGGGTGAGGTGGCGTAGCGCAAAAACTCGTTCATGCTGGCCATGACGTAAGGGTGAGAATTAAATGTGCCGCGGGCAAAACAAATATCCGTTGGCGCGTCGTCTCGGTAGCGTTTCATCAACTCCGCTTTGCCGCACAACACACCCACGGGCAAACCGCCACCGAGCGTCTTGCCGTACGTCACCATGTCCGCCTTGACGCCAAAAAATTCCTGGGCGCCGCCTAATCCTAAACGGAAGCCGAGGAATACTTCGTCCATGATCAGCACGATACCTCGGCGGCTACACACGTCGCGTAACTTAGCGAGCCATTGACTATAAGCCTCACGGTCAAAACCCGCGCCGCGTTCACTGTTGATGAGCATGGCGTCACTGCTGGCGCCGCGATTGAGGTGTAGAGCCTGCAGCGGATTCACCAGCACACAGGCGATGTCCTTGCGTGTCTCCAGTACCTTTAGCGTGTCGTTGCTATCTTCCTTCAGCATATAAATATCGTTGGACTTGCGCTGCCCCCCGACCCCAGGCTGTACGCCGTCCCACCAGCCGTGATAGGCACCGCAAAACACCACTACGTTGGAGCGGCGTGTGTGATAACGCGCCAGCCCCACCGCTTGCATGACCGCTTCTGTCCCTGACATATGAAACGACACCTGATCCTGTCCGGATATGTCGCACAGTTTGCTGACGTTTTCGGCGATGATCGGGTGGTATGGCCCCAGTACCGGACCCAGTTGTTCGGCCCGCGCCGCGCCTTTGGCGATACAGTCTTTGTAGAAATCGTAGCCGAGCAGGTTTACCCCGTAAGAACCGCCCAGGTCATATGCCCAATGGCCGTCTAAGTTTTGTATCTTCACACCCTCGCTGGCTATGGCCACGCTGGGGACATGCAGGCTGTGTTGCACCAAGGAACGAAATTGGAAAGGTACCCGGTAGGCGTTGGTAAACTGCATATCGGACACCTGGTGTTCTAGGCATGAGCTGAACTTTAGAGATTCGGGGGCACGTTCGCGGCTTTGTTGTGCAAGTTCATCAAACCCACGGCGGCGTTGGTCCGCAATGTCCGGGGGAGCGCCGTCAGCTGCGAATGCAGATTGCGCATCGTATTCGTAGTGAGGTACCCATTTAGCCAAACGCCGCGAGATTTTCGCATGGCCGTTGATGGAAGGGTGTTTGGCGCGCGACAGCCGTAGGCGCACTTGCGCTTTGCGCAGCATGACTAAAGCGGCCAATCCAATAATCACATAGCTCAACAGTTCCAATTTGTTACCTTTAGATGAGTGGTGTTTGAGGGTTTCGGTCAGGCCGGGCACCCACCCTTAAGGCGCTGGTACTAGGCAGCGCTTATGCAGTGTAGGCTTGCTGTTGGCGGTTCGACCTGCTGTTCGAGTAACAGTTGACCGCCGTCCAGATGCACCAATTGGCCGGCCATGCGCGCGGCGATCACGCGCCAATCGTTGTGGCTGGCATACTCGCAGCAGGATTGGCGATCCACCTGTAGCGCCGCGGCGATAGCGGCGCCTAAGTTGTCGTCGAGGCAACCGTTGACACCGTTGCGGACCACGTCGATGGGACCGGTCACCGGGTAGGCGGCCACCGGTGTGCCGCAAGCCATGGCTTCCAGCATGACCAGGCCAAATGTATCTGTGAGTGAGGGGAAAACAAAAACGTCCGCCTTTGCGTATTCATCCACCAAAGCTTGGCCTTTGCGATAGCCGAGCCAATGTGCGTCGGCGTACTTGGTTTGTAGCTCTTGCCGCGCCGGACCATCACCGATGATGACTTTGTCACCCTCAACGTCGAGCTCAAGAAAGGCTTCTATATTTTTTTCCACCGCCACCCGGCCGACGTAGACCAAGCGCGGTGGTGTGTTGGGTTGAAAATTCGGATCTGGCTGGAACATGGCGGTGTCGACACCACGGCTCCACACCACTAAATCTTCCAAACCCCACGCGGTCAATTCTTGACGGTGCGTCTCTGTGGTGACCAGGGTGCAGCTCGCAGGGCGATGAAACCAACGCATGAACTTGTAGCCGAACTTTAACGGCAGGCCAAAGCGAACGTTGACGTATTCTGGAAACTTGGTGTGCAGCGAAGTGGTAAACCTAAAACCCTTGCGTACACAGTATCGTCGAGCGGCCATACCCAGCGGACCTTCCGTGGCTATGTGTACCGCGTGCGGATTAAATCCTGAAATCAGGTCTTGCAAGATGCCCGGGTTGCGGGCAATGCGAATTTCCGGATAGCTGGGCAAAGGCCAGGTTTTGAACAAACCCGGGTGTACGACACTCACGTCGACACCAAGCTCAGGCAGGTGGCTGATGACGGTGGACAGTGTCGTCACCACACCATTGGTCTGTGGTGTCCATGCGTCGGTAACGAGCAGCAATCTGCGCTTTTTAGTGTTCACCGGGAACTTTTGTTCATGCGCTGAGACGTTCGCCCTCCAAGGGCAATTCGTAGACATTTTCGACGTTCACTTGGGGTTCCTGCAACCAATCGATGATCTTGAAATTACCATGTTTGTCTTCAACCAGGGCAGTGCAGCTTTCTACCCAGTCCCCGCAGTTCATGTACACCACATCTTTGATGCTGCGAATTTCAGCATGGTGAATGTGGCCGCAGATAACGCCGTCGTATTTCTTACGCCGGCATTGATGAGCAACCGCCTCCTCGAAATCACCGATGTAACTGACGGCTTGTTTCACCCGGTACTTTATCCACGCCGAAAGCGACCAGTAGCCGTAGCCGAATTTGCTGCGCAAGCGGTTCAGGTGCCTGTTCAGCTCAAGCAGCAGGGTGTAGCCGATGTCCCCCAGCCAGGCCACCCAGCGGTGGTAGCGGGTGATGACGTCGAACTGATCGCCGTGTACTACCAGAAGTTGTTTGCCGTCCGCGGTCTGGTGAATGTATTCGTCAACTACACGCAGGTTGCCGATGGCCATGGGCGAGTGATCGCGCATAAACTCATCGTGGTTGCCGGTCACGTATGTGACCTTGGTACCCCTTTTCATATGTGTTAGAAATTGGCGCAACACGTTGTTGTGCTCTTGTGTCCAATACGTCACCGAAGAGGTCATGCGCCAGCCGTCGATGATGTCGCCAACTAGAAACAATTCGTCGCACGTGTGTTGCTTTAAAAACCGCAACAAACGATCCGCCTGGCAGCCCTTGGTACCTAGGTGGATGTCGGAGAGGAAGATGGAACGGTAGTGTGTCTTGGAGGAATCAAACTCGGTATCTCGAGACATAGGGTTCTCGGTAGTCCGTTTAACTCACTCTAGGTCCCTTAGATGAATCGTTTATGAATTTGTGATGAACACATTGTTACAAACGCGGCTATTGGAGGTGCTTTTAGGAACCACTTCACAAACGCTGCGATGCGCGGCAGTGCGATGATGTGCCGGGCGATAGAGCGGGATCTACTCTACTTCTTTAGCGGCAGCGGAGTAATCGATCAAGGTCAGTAAAATTCTCTGAAACGTTTCTTCAGGTAGGGCCTCATCGCCATCACCTGGGTCGATGCCTTCGATATTTCCCAGCTGATCGACAGTGATGCGCCCTTGCAGCAACAGCGACTGCACCATGTGATTGTAACTGTGAGCGGGGTTGCCGTTAAACGATTCGCGTTTCAACTCCGCGGCGATGGCGCGCAGTTCGCCGATATCGCGTTTACCCATGGCATTGGTCAGGGTCGCCAGCTCCACCAGATCGGTACCGATGGCCGCTTCGATGTGGCGCATGTAGTCCTTTAGCAGTTTTCGATAACCCATAACGGTGTCGTTGTTCTTGTTGAGCTCCTCTACAGATGGACGAAGCTATACGCACTTATTGACATTTTTGTGACACTGTCCGTGTAGTGCTGCGCCAATCCGCCCTGCAATTTATCGGGCAATGCGTAAAAACTAAGCGTTGTCATAAAAATGTCATATCTTCGAAACATTTCGTTCATCTCCCCCCACTAAGGTTCGCCCGCTAATCAAAATGACTGGGGGTCTATTCGTGAAAACCTTAGCAAACGTGCTGGTCGTGGTTGCCATGATCGGTTGGTTAACCGGCTGCGGCGGCTCATCAAGCAATGCCTCGCCTGGCTCTGTTGTGGTCGAAGTGCCCGTCGATGGCGGCGGCGGCGGAGGCACCGGTGGCGGTGGCGGCGGTGGTGGAGGCGGCACTGGCGGTGGCGGCCCAACCAACCCAAGTACCATTCCGGCATCTTTGAACACGGTCATCACGGATTCCGGGGACACCGGGACCGCGGCGTTCAACGACCTGCCTATCTTCACCATCGACGTGACGCAGCTGACCAATGGCCAGCTGGATCCGGCCGGATTGGTGATCGGTAACGACGCTATCTACCAGATCAGTGGCGGCGCGCTGCGCGTCACCCCGCCCGCAGGCACGGTATCTAATGGTAAAAACGTGACCTTGGAGGATGGCTCCGGCACGGCGAGTGCGAATGGCCCTCTACCCGAGTGCCAGTTGGTATTGGAACCGGGCGCCATTGTTGTGGGTGAAACGGAAACTGAGTTTCTGGTCATCGAACAGGGCTGTGCCTTGGTGGCTGACGGCACCGAAGACCAACCCATCATTTTTACCGCCAAAGCCGAAGTTGAAGGCACTGTAGAAGATGGTGATCGTGGTTTGTGGGGTGGTGTGGTTATTAATGGCTTGGCCCCCATCAACGATTGCCCGGAAGGTGCTGTCGGCGGTACGGCAGAATGTACCAAGGAAGGTGAAGCCAACTCAGGTTTGTTTGGCGGGGCTGATCCGGAAGACAACTCCGGTATTGTGCGTTACGTGAGTGTCCGTTACGCCGGCTCTAACGTAGACCCGCAAAACCAGCTAAACGGTATTGCTTTTCAAGCCGTGGGCAGCGACACCATCGTTGAATACGTACAGGTGCACAACAACCTAGACGACGGTATTGAATTTTTTGGCGGCACTGTGGATGCCAAATATGTGGTGCTCACCGGCAACGATGACGACAGCCTCGACTGGACTGATGGCTGGACCGGTCGTATCCAATACCTGTATATCGAACAAACCGACGGTGGTGACAACGCCATTGAAGCGGATAACCGCAGTGACGATGAAAATGTCGAGCCGCGTTCCAATCCCACCATTGCTAACATGACAGTGATCGGTAAATCTGACGAAAACGCCCTGCGTTTTCGTGCGGGTACGGCGGTATCCGTCTACAACAGCTTTGTTGACGGCTCAGCCAGTTGTATCCGTGTCAATGGCGTTTCGCGCGATTTCTTTGGCGCAGCAACCGATCCGATCAGCACCATCGCCGGCGTGAGCTTCGCTTGTGCCAGCACTCACCGCGACGATGATGACGGCGCCATCGCGAACTACCTGGCTGGCGCAACCAACGTCTCATCAAACGGTGAACGCGTAGATCCGGTAGAGGTACCTGAAGTAGGTGGCGACGATTTCTTCGAAGACACCGAGTATCTGGGGGCGTTTGGTCCTGAAAACTGGGCGGACGGTTGGACCTTGGCAGGTTCTGTCAGCCAGCCTACGCAGCCTGACTTTGGCTGCCCGGACGGCACCACCACTTCATCACGTGTGATTAATGACCAACGCGTGTGTCAGCTGAGCGGAACCGTCACGCAAGATTTGCTGTTGACCTCCAACAACGTCTACGAGTTGGTCGGCAAAGTGACCATCGGCGGAGACAATGAAAACTCCGCAGATCTGGTGATCCAAGCCGGCACCACCGTTTTCGGCGGTACGGATGTGGATTTCCTAGTCATCTCCCGCGGTTCACGCATCGTTGCCAATGGTTCGCGTACCGCTCCGATTACGTTCACCCACATTTCTGATGTCGACGGCACCATCAATGTAGAGGAAGATCCGCGTGGGCTATGGGGTGGTGTGGTGATTAACGGTAACGCACCAATCAATGACTGCCCCGAAGGCGCTACCGGCGGTACCGCTGGATGCACCAAGGAAGGCGAAGCCAATTCCGGTCTGTTCGGCGGTGATCAACCCAACGATGACAGCGGTAAGCTCAACTACGTGGTGGTGAAGTACGCCGGGTCTAACGTTGACCCGCAAAATCAGTTGAACGGTATTGCTTTCCAAGGTGTGGGTGATGCCACCGAAGTCGACTTTGTCCAAGTACATAACAACTTAGACGACGGTATTGAGTTCTTTGGTGGCACCGTGAACGCCAGACACATCGTTCTCACCGGCAACGGTGACGATAGCCTCGACTGGACAGACGGTTGGGTAGGTCAGATCCAATATCTGATCATCGACCAAACCCCGGGTGCCGGCGACAGTGGCATCGAAGCCGACAATCGTTCCGATGACGAAGCGGTGCTGCCGCGCTCTCTACCGAAGATCGCCAACATGAGCATCAACGGCAACGCGGGCTCCCGTGCCATCCGTCTGCGTGCCGGTACCGGTCTTGAGCTATACAACAGTGTGGTACAGGGCAACGACCGTTGCCTTGTGGTTGAAGGCGCTGAGTCTTTAGGACAGCTAGGTACCGGTATCCAATTTGGCGGGGTCAGTTTTGACTGTGTCGACGCGCTGGATGCCCAGGTGCAAGCGGAACTCGACGTTAGCGAAAACGTCACCACCAACGGTACTGCGGTAGCCGCAGTTGACTTATCGGACGATGAGTTCTTCGATCCAACCAACTATATTGGCGCGATTGAAAACGAAGACGAAGATTGGACCACCGGTTGGGCTTTCGGCATGCCGGATGCCAGCGCTTCGTTTGGCTGCCCCGCGGGTACCACCGCTACCACGCTGACAGACGGCTCCGCGGCGTGTGAGCTGCAGGGCACCTATACAGCGGATCTGGCGTTGACGCGCGACAACGTCTATGTATTGGAAGGACCGGTTGCCATTGGCGGCGACAATACAGATTCGGCGGTATTGGATATTCAATCCGGTACGGTGGTCGTTGGTGATGATCCGGAAGATTTCCTGATTATCTCCCGCGGATCGCAGATCTGGGCGCGTGGCTCTCGCAACGCACCGGTGACCTTTACCGCGGAAGCCGACATTCTCGGTACCATCGCCAACCCAACTACCGAACAAGGTCTGTGGGGTGGTGTGGTCATCAACGGTAACGCACCGATCAACGATTGCCCGGAAGGTGAAACCGGCGGCACCGTAGGGTGCACCAAGGAAGGTGAAGCCAACTCGGGTACCTTCGGCGGTGCAACAGCTGATGACAGCAGCGGTTTGCTCAACTACGTCGTGGTCAAGTATGCCGGCTCCAACGTGGACCCGCAAAACCAGCTGAACGGTATTGCTTTCCAAGGTGTCGGCAGTGGTACCGAAGTTGAGTACATCCAGGTGTTTAACAACTTAGACGACGGTGTTGAGTTCTTCGGTGGCACCGTAAGCGCCAAATATGTGGTGCTGGTGGGTAACGCGGACGACTCCCTCGACTGGACCGACGGCTGGACCGGCAGCATTCAATACTTGCACATCGAGCAATTGCCCGACAGTGGTGACAACGGCATCGAAGCGGATAACCGCAGCGATGACCCAGGGGTCGCGCCGATATCCGATCCGACCATCGCCAACATGACAATCGTGGGACGCGCGGAAGACCGGGCCATACGCCTGCGTGCGGGTACGGCTGTAGACATTTACAACTCTGAAGTCTCCGGCTCAGGTACCTGCCTTGAGGTGAACACGCCGGAATCCCTGGCGTTCCTCGGCGACGGCACCACCACGTTCAACGCGGTTGGACTGGGCTGTACAACTATCATCGGCAACACCGATGCGGGTGAGGTGCAAACCGTGCAGGACTTCTTAGACGCTGATACCAACGGCACTCAGGACGGCTCTGCGCCCACACCGGTCACGCTTCCGGGTGATCTGGATCCGGCTGGAAATTCCGTCATCGGCTCTGACATCAACGAATGGGGTCAGGACTGGACGGTAGGCGTATCCGCTCTGAGCGGCAGCTAACTGAGATAGTGGACAAAGGCGTCAGGCGGCGAGAACCGCCTGGCGCTTTTGGCACTTATCACGTCCGCAATAACGGTCAGACATTGGGTGTCAGACATGGATAAAAAGATGATTCGAACAAAACTAGCCTTGGCAACGGCGACCTTGTTAGCCACGGTGTATGCCCAAGCCGAAGAATCGGTGGCGATTGCACCGCCAGGCCCCATCGAAGAAGTGGTGGTGCTGGGTAAATTCATCCCGGATGAAAAGCGCACCACCTCGGAGATCTCCAACGTCCTCGATGAAGAAGCGTTGGGCTTGCTCGCTGATTCCAGCGTGGGGGATGCGCTCTCCAGAGTCACCGGCTTGAGCCTGGTAGGTGGTAAATACGTCTACGTGCGCGGCTTAGGGGAACGCTACTCTTCAACCCTGCTGGACGGTTCCCGCATCTCCTCACCGGTGCCGTTCCAAAAAACGGTGCCGCTGGATATTGTGCCGAAAAGTATTGTGCGCAACTTGCTGGTGCAGAAGACGTTCTCAGGACAATACCCAGGTGACTTCAGTGGCGGTGTGGTGGATATCCGCACCCGCACCACGCCGGAACAGAACTACCTGGACCTGTCCTTCAGCATCGGCGGCAATTCCGAAACCACCGGCGGTGATGGCTTGAAGTATTCCGGCGGCGACGATGACAACTGGGGTTTTGATGACGGCACCCGGCATATACCGGAAAACATCGCTAAGCTCAGCAGCGAAAACTTCGAAGACATCGGTTTCCCCGATGATCGAGCCCTAGGCGCAAGTTTCTTCAACAACTGGGACGTCCGCGAATTCGAAATTAAGCCTGATTTTGCGGGTGACGCGGAAGCTGGTTTACGCATCGATTTGGACAATGGCATGTCTTTGGGTGTGCTGGCTGCAGGCAAATACGACAACAGTTATCGCCAGATCGACACGCAATTTGCCCGCTACAACTTCACCGGTTCAGCAGTAAACCAGCTGGTGGACTATGAAGAAGAGACCACCCGCCAGACGGTGACCATGAGCGGCTTCGTGAACCTCGGTCTGGAAATCAACAACGACAACTCGCTGACGTTGACGCACGTGTTACTGCGCCAATCGGATGACGAAATTGAACAGCAGCGCGGTCAATCCAGTGAATTTGGTTTCTCCTTTGTGCCGGTGGAGAACATCCGCCTGCAGTGGACGGAAAACGAAATCCGCTCCACCGCTTTAAAAGGTGAACACTTCTTCAATATCGGCGACACGGTGAACGGCGCGCTGTTGCAGTGGCGGTATGTAGACGGCTCCGGTTTGCGCGAATCGCCGGATACCCGTACCTACACCTACTTTGTTGAGAACGGTGAAGAGCGGGTGTCGGATTCATTTACGCAGTTGGATGCAAAAAACATCTTCATCGCACCCGAACGCCAGTATCAGAAGCTCAATGACGAAATCGAAGAATACGGGTTTGATATTGAGCTGCCGTTTATTATTGGGGATGCGGATGTGGTCATCAAAGCCGGCTTTTCCGACTATGAGCGTTCCCGCGAATCCGAAGATCGTTTGTTTCGTTTTGACTTAGACAATTCAGCGCCGGATTTTGTCGGTTTGCAGACGCCGCGACAGCTGTTCAGCCTGGACAACTGGGGTGCGGGATATCTGGATGTCGACGACTTTTCCGGCCGTGCCGCGGACGCTTCGGACATTTTCCCCTTCGCTGAATCCAGTGAAGAAACCACCGGCTACTATGTGGCGTTGGATGCTCAGGTGACCCCACGCATTCGTATTCAAGCGGGTTTGCGCCAGGAAGACACCGATCTGCAAGCGGACGCCTTCGGCGGCAACACCGAAGCGGGCACCGTCAATGAAGTATCCGAAAGTTACGACGACAGCTTACCGTCCGGTTCCGTGACGTTTGAGTTTGTGAACGACATGCAGTTGCGCTTTGCTTACTCGGAAACGGTGAACCGGCCCAGTCTTTTAGAAATCACCGGCTCCACCATTCGTAATCCGGAAAATGCGCAGCTCTATCGCGGCAATGTGTTTTTACAACCCGCCGAGTTGACCAACTACGATGTGCGTTGGGAATGGTACTTCGGCGAAGCGGATAGCATCTCCATCGGCGCGTTTAAAAAGGAATTTGAAGACCCGATTGAGTTGGGCAAGATCGAAGCGGAAAACGAAATTTTTACCTGGTTCAACGCCGAAGAGGCAGATCTGGACGGTATAGAAATTGAGTTGCGTAAAGATTTATTTTTCGACCGCTGGTTCGGATGGGGTCAAGACTGGGATTACTTTACGTTGTCCGCCAACCTGTCGTTAATTGACTCCGAAGTCGTCTTGTTTGGCCCGGGTGAAACCGCAGGGGATGTACCCATCACCGGTAACCGCGGTTTGGACTCGGTGTTTCAAAATGAACGTGAGTTGACCGGTCAATCCGACATTCTTGGCAACCTCATCCTCAGCTACAGCAACTATGACCTGGGTATCGAAGGTTCCCTGGCTTACAACTACACCGGCGAGCGTATCGCGGTGGTGGGTGCGGTGAACGCACCAGACGTGATTGAAGAAGCACGCGGCAAGCTGGATCTGTTGCTCAAATACATGTTCATCATGTGGGATACCGAGCTTGAATTGGAATTTAAGCTGCAGAACATCACGGATGAAGAGGTTGAGTGGACCCAAGGTGGGCGCAACTATGAAACCTACCGGCCGGGTGTCAGTTACAGCCTCGGGCTGAAGATGAGCCTGTAGGGCAAGCGCCACCCGGTTTAGCCTGAACCAAGGCGGAAGGGGTTGTTCTTCGGCCCCTTTTTACGCCTTTTTGCCCCGTTTTTGCGCTTGGATAGGGCCCTCGAATTGTTATAAAACTATGACAGATTTCGTCATGAATCTGTCATATTCGGTGCGTATTGTGCACCGCAATGAAAGTACTACTCAGCAAACCTTTGGCCGCAGTGTTAGTTGCCCTAGTTTTAGGCGGATGTGCGGCGCAATCACCCACGTTCTCCTGGTACCACCCCCAGGGTGGTGAGTATTTGTTTGCCTATGACCGGGATCAATGCACCACAGCAGTGCAGGAACAGGGTTTAAATCTCGGTACCGACCTGCAAGGCCCGTTTTTCCAGTGTATGCACCAGCGTGGTTACTACTTGGTGAACGACACTGGCATTGTGCAAGCGCCAGAAGAAGGGCTCGCGCAAGAAGGTCCGCAAGTTACTCAACAGTAGTTTTTTTCGACTCTCCCAACCGTAGGTTTGCTCAGCGGTGTGACGCCGCCCTACAAGCTGTGTAACACTGCTGGTATGCGTTTTTGTCCCGCTCCCATTCAGTTCCCATGAACCGTGACAAGAACCGTGACATGAACCGTGATCTGGTTCACACAATTGGTGTCGCTTTGGCACTGCTCTTTAGCCCTTTCTTGCTCCCTCTCTTTCTCCATGCCCCCGCCGCTTTTGCTGAAAAGCCGCCTAACATCCTGTTGCTGGTTGCGGAAGATCTAAGCCTCCGCGTTGGTGCTTTTGGGGACAAACTGGCACATACCCCCAACATCGACACGCTGGCAGCTCAAGGACAACGCTTTACCCGGGTGTTTACCACCGCGGGCGTCTGCGCGCCCAGCCGTGCTGCGCTCATTACCGGACAGCACCAGATCAGTTTTGGCGCTCACCACATGCGCTCGAGCACGGGGCCGTTGGGTGAGTACTTTGCGCAACCGGATACCGAGGTAAGGGCCTTTCCGGAGCTGTTGCGCCAACACGGCTATTTCACCTTTACCGACACCAAACTCGACTATCAATTCAGCGGCATTCGTTCGGGTACCGGCCCATTTACCATCTGGGACGTTGATGGGGCGGCGGATGATGCCTGGCGTTTGCGCGACCCCGGTCAGCCGTTTTTCGGCATGATCAACTTTATTGAAACCCACGAAAGCGGCGTGATGCGGCAAAGTGGTGAACCGCATAGCCCGACCCATGGTGTGACGCAGCAAATGCGTGCCGCCTTCACCGCGCGAGTTACCACACGCACTGATCCGGGCGCTGTGTCGCTAGAGCCTTACTATCCGGACCTGCCGGAGGTGCGTGCGGACATTGCGCGCCACTACGACAACATTCGCATCATGGATGAACGGGTCGGTCACATCATGGCGGCCCTGCGCGCGGACGGATTGGACCCCGACACCATCGTGATATGGACAACAGATCACGGTGACGGCTTACCCCGCGCCAAACGTGACCTCTACGACAGTGGTATCCATGTACCCATGGTGTTGGTGCAGCCGGATGGTGTTGCCGCTGTAGGGGCCACAGAGCAGGGTGCATTGGCCGGCACCGTTGACGAGCGGCTGGTGAGCTTTGTGGATCTGGCGCCGACTATCCTCACCTGGGCTGGCATAACTCCGCCCTCATGGTTGCACGGGCGAGCGCTGCAAAGTGCAACGCTACGCAGCTACATCTATGCCAGCCGTGACCGCATCGATGAAGTGCAGGACCGGCAACGCGCGGTGCGTGATGAACGTTTTAAGCTCATTCGCAGTTGGCACCCTGAAGTCCCCGGCGGGCATCAGCTGGCTTATCGAGACAACCTCGACATGGTCCGCGCGTGGCGGTTGGCGCATGAACAACAGCGCCTAACAGTTGTGCAAAGGCGCTGGTTTGAGCCTGCCGGTGAATACCAACTGTACGACACGCAAGCTGACCCTCATGAGCTGACCAACCTGGCGGGTAAACCCGCCTACGCCGAGGTATTACATCGTTTGGACGCGGCGTTAACCGTACATCTACGCCGTGTGGGAGATCTTGGCGAACTGCCTGAGGCTCATCTGCGTGCTAACTATCTGGTGGATGGCAACGTGCCGGTCACGCCAGCGCCTGAGGTGCGCCGAGAGGGCGGGTTGCTGCATGCACGCAGCCCCATTGGCGCATCCATTGGTTATCGCGTTGGCAGCGGTCAGCGCTGGCGCCTGTATGTGGCGCCGCTGGCGGAGCAAAGCGCGGAATTTAAATCGGTTCGTTATGGCTGGCGGGACAGCCCGGTTGTGGCTTACCCGGCAACGGCCTATCCTTAGCCACAGGAGTCAACACAGGGGAGGGAACTGTGCAAACACCACACTTTAAATTTTTGTATCTGAGTGCAGCGGCACTGGGTGGATGTCTTTTGTCCATGGGGTCTTGGGCGGACATACCCCGCACCACTGACGGTAAACCGGACCTCACGGGCACCTACGACGTGGCGACGTTAACCCCGCTGCAGCGGCCACGGGAGTTTGGCGACAATTTGGAGCTGACCCCGGAAGAGGCGCAGAAGATCATGGATGCGGAAGAAGCAGCCATGGCCGAAGCCAATCGAAACCGCGGGCCGGCAACAGAAGCGCCTCCGGAAGGCGGAGCGGCGCCGGTGGGTTCCGATGAGTCCCAGCGGGAGGCGCTGGGCGCGGGTAATGTCGGTGGCTATAACTTTTTCTGGGTGGATCGCGGCACGGAAGTGTCTCTGGTCAACGGTAAATTCCGTACGTCGATTTTAGTAGACCCGCCAAACGGTCGCATGCCGGCGCCGACACCCCAGGCGATGGCGAGGTTTGCGGAACGTAGGAAACTGTTCCGGCCGAACGACGGCACCGCTTGGTGGCTGGACGTGGACGGCCCTGGCCCTTACGACGGGCCGGAAAGTTTGGGTATTTCGGAACGCTGCATCATCGGCTTCTCAGGCGCCACGCCGACTTTTCCCACGCTCTACAACAACTACAAGCGCATCGTGCAGAGCGAAGATCACATCATGATATTGATCGAGATGGTGCACGACGCTCGCATCGTGCGCATGAACGCAGAACACCGCCCCAGCGCATTGCGCACCCACTTGGGTGATTCAATCGGCCGTTGGGAGGGCGACACGTTGGTGGTCGAGACAAAAAATTTCCTAGCCGACAGCGGTCAAGGTCGGGGCAGCGGTGAAAGCTTGCACGTGGTGGAGCGTTTTACGCCGAAAGGCAACGGTGACTTGCTGTATCGATTCACTGTCACAGACCCGGAGACCTGGACAGCGCCCTGGACCGGCGAGTACGTATGGCGTTCGGAGCCGGATGCCAAGGTGTACGAATACGCGTGCCATGAAGGCAATTATTCCATGGGGGGTATTTTGCGCGGCGCACGTTTGCTGGAAGTGGAAGCCCAGGCCAGCAGCGGCTCTGAATAAACACTGTCGTAACCCGCAAAAAAAGAACAACAAGTAATAAGGAAGAGACGATGAGTGCAGGCGAGCCGCCCGTGAAGCTATATGGCGTACCCTTTTCCCAACCGGTGCGCGCCGTAATGTGGCTGATGCTGTATAAAGGCGCGCCGTTTGAGCTGGTGTTGACCAACCCAGGCTCCAAGGGGGACAACGGCAGCCGCAACCCCGCCTTTCTGGCCATGAACCCGGCAGGCACTATCCCCACGCTACAAGAGCCGGACACGGGTTTTGTGCTGGGAGAGGCCCACGCCATTATGTGTTATCTCAGCAACAAAAACGGCTGGGACGATGTTTACCCTACCGATTTCCGCCAACGCGCCGCGGTGGACTGGTACTTACATTTCCATCACCGCAACGTGCGTGAAGCGTCGGTGGGATTGGTGGCACCCAAAATCCGCAAAGACCTCAACATTCCTGAAGCCATGCAACAAGCCGCGCGCGCAACTTTAACCAACGCGTTGCAGGGGTTGGAAAGCGGTTGGCTGGCGGATGCCAAATACTTGACCGGTGACAGCGTTACGCTGGCTGACTTTGCCGCTTATGTGGAAATTGGCCAGCTGCAACCTGGGTTTACCAACGTGTATGACTTTGGTCCGTTCCCCAAGGTGCAGCAATGGTTGCAAGACATGCAACAGATCGACGGACACGACGATGTGCATGTGGTGTTAAGAAACCTAGGTGACATCAGCACCGAAGCCCCGGACATTGACACCATCAAAAACGCCAACAAAAACGCTTTGCGCGCGCTGAAAGAACGCTTGGCGGCGATGGTGGGCTAGCCATCATGAGGCCCCTGCGTGCCGCAGCCCGGCTTGGGCTGATGGCAATCATCGCTCTATCTGCCGGCGTTCTATCATCCGCCGGTGAACCGTCCGCTGCGGAACAGCAGGCAACCTCCAGTGAAGAGACAGACAACGCCCAGTGGGAAGTTCTGTTTGATGGCCAGTCCCTGGCTAAGTGGCGCAGTTATGGCCAAGCTGAAGTCCACCCCCACTGGCAGATTGAAGACGGCGCCTTGGTCCTGACCCAAGCCGATGGCGGTGACCTTATCACCCGTGCAACCTACCAGAACTTTGAGTTGTACCTGGAGTGGTGGGTGGCGGCCGGCGGCAACAGCGGCATCTTTGTGCTGGCCGATGAAAGCCAGTTACCCATTTATGTCCGCGCGCCGGAGGTGCAGATACTGGACGACGCGGCGCATCGCGACGGCAACTTCGCCGACAAACGTTCCGGTTCTCTATATGACCTCATTGCAGCCCCGGCTGCTGCCCAGAAACCGACCGAGCACTGGAATAGCGTGCGTATACGCCACGACAACGGCCACCTGCAGGTCTGGCAGAATGATGTTAAAACCGCCGACGTGGTGATTGGCAGCGACACATGGAAGCAACTGGTCGCCGACAGTAAATTTGCGGACTGGGCGGGGTTCGGCGCAAATCCATCTGGCTTCATCGGCTTGCAGGATCACGGCAATCGCGTGGCCTTTCGCAATCTGAAAATCCGACGGCTGCATGCCCACCTACCAGGGATTTGACTACGACGTTATCGTGGTTGGCTCTGGTGCTGGTGGCGGCATGGCTGCGTATACCCTGACCGCGGCCGGCCAGCGTGTCTTGATGTTGGAAGCAGGGCGCAACTACGACCCGGTTGCGGAAACCCCTATGTTTAACACCAACTATGAAGCGCCGTTGCGCGGCGCGAGTACCTTCGACAAAAACTTTGGCTTTTACGATGCTACGGTTGATGGCGGCTGGCAGGTTCCGGGTGAACCGTATACGACGGCTGGGAACACCGAATTTTTATGGTGGCGCGCGCGCATGTTAGGCGGCCGCACCAACCATTGGGGCAGATATTCCCTGCGTTTCAGCCCTCACGATTTTAAAGCGTACAGCCGCGACGGCCACGGCGCCGACTGGCCCATGGAATATGAAGACGTGGCGCCCTGGTACGACAAAGCCGAGGCGTTGATTGGGGTCTGTGGCAACAACCCGGGATTGGAGGACATCCCAGATTCGGGACCGGGCGTATTGCAGCCGCCGCCACCTCCGCGGGTACCGGAGTTGTTAATTGCGGCAGCTGCTAACAAGTTGGGGATACCCACCGCCCCCATGCGCCGCGCGGTGTTAACCCGTCCACTGGATGATCGCCAGGCATGTTTCTACGCCACGCCCTGTGGCCGCGGTTGTTCCATCGGCGCGGCTTTTCAGACCACCACCTCGTTGTTACCCATGGCGCTGGCCACCGGGCGCATGAAAATTGTCACCGACGCCATGGTGCGCGAGGTGCACGTGGACAGCAATGGACGTGCTACCGGGGTGGGTTTGGTAGAGCGCCAAACGCGCCAACCTTTGACCCTCGACGCGCCTGTGGTGGTGTTGGCCGCCAGCGCGTGTGAAAGCGCGCGTATCTTATTGAACTCAAGAACAGAACAATTCCCCAACGGTGTGGCCAACAGCAGCGGGCAAGTCGGGCGCAATCTCATGGACAGCACCGGTGCCGATGTCACCGGCCATGTACCGGCGCTGGAAGGGCGCCCGCGTTACAACGAAGACGGCCACACCTCGAATCACATCTTCATACCCTGGTGGGGGTATGAGGCGCAAGCCAAGGGTGAGTTGGACTTTCCGCGCGGCTACCATTTTGAATTAGGCACAGGGTTTGCGCCGCCCAGCATGGGTGTGCGGGGTGCTGAGCTCGGTTATGGGCGGGCATTACGCCAGCGCATTTATCGTCACTATGGGGCGGGGGTGCGGTTGGCGCTGCGCGGCGAGATGTTGCCCAATGATCAGTGTTTTATTGAGATCGACGAGCAGGTATGTGATCAGTGGGGTATCCCGGTGGTGAAGTTTCACTGGCGCTGGTCTGAACATGAATTGAAGCAGGTGGCGCACGGCTTGCGTATCGGCGCGCAGATTATCGAAACGATGGGCGGTGTGGTGCGCAATCCACAACAAACCCCGGAAGAGGCGATCAAAAAAGGCGGTGAAATCATCCACGAAGTGGGCACCACGCGCATGGGGTCCGACGCAAAAACTTCGGTCACCAACCAATGGGGGCAAAGTTGGGATGTGCCGAACTTGTTTATCATGGACGGCGGGGTGTTTGCTTCGAACCCGCACAAAAACTGCACATTAACGTTGATGACATTGGCGATGCGCAACGCCGATTGGCTGGCACGCGCCATGCGCCAAGGCCAAGTGTAGGGGTTGATTATGGAGACACCTCTTTCTGCCGCCACACGCCGCCAGATCATCCAGCGTTTATCGTTGCTGGCGGCCGCCAGCGGTTTGCCGTGGTCAACACAGGCGGAGCAAGCTATTGCCGCATCTGCTCCTGTTGCTTGGAGCACACTAGATCCTAAACCGATCCAGGCGGTGGGATACGGTACCGACCCGAACTTGGTGCAACCTGTTGCGGAACCTTGGCCGCGTACCTTAAACGACGCCCAGCTTAAACTACTGGATGTGCTGGCGGACATCCTGTTGCCCGCGGACGGTGAAACCCCTGCCGCGAGCCAAGTGGGAGTGTCCACGGTGGTGGATCACTGGGTCAGCGCACCCTATCCCCTGCAGCAGCAACACCGCAGCGTGGTGCTTGCGGGGTTTGATTGGCTGCAGCGCGAGGCTGAGCGCCGTTTCAACGTAGCCTTTGTTCAGGCAACCGCGCCGCAACAGCTGGGGATCATTGACGATATTGCATTTGAATTGCCGCCTGCAGGCACACCTTTCCATCAACCGGCACAGTTTTTTGCCTTGTTGCGCCGTCTGGTCACCGGCGCCTATTACTCCAGCCCTCAGGGGTTAAAAGAACTGGGTTACCAAGGCAACGTCCCCATAGCGGGGGACTATCCGGGCCCGACGCAAGCCGCCATGCAACACCTCAATAAACAGTTAGACCGCTTGGGTCTGCATCTGTGATGCCAAGAGAGAATAAGTCTTATGTCAAAAACTGAGCTTAAGTTTGACGCCATTGTGGTGGGGTCCGGTATTTCCGGGGGATGGGCTGCCAAGGAGCTCACTGAGCGGGGTCTCAACGTGCTTTTGCTGGAGCGCGGCAAAAACGTCGAGCACATCAAAGACTATGTAAACGCCACCAAGGGGCCGTGGGAATATCCCCATCGGGGCCGACGCACCTACGCAATGGAAGAGGCTTATCCGGTATTGCGCCGCGACTATCCGCTGAACGAGCGGAATCTCGATTGGTGGGCGTCCGATCAGGATTCTCCCTATACGGAAATTAAACGCTTCGACTGGTACCGCGGTTATCAGGTCGGCGGCCGTTCGCTGACCTGGGGGCGTCAGAGTTATCGCCTCGGCGACATCGATTTTGAAGCCAACGCCCGCGAAGGCATTGCGGTGGATTGGCCTATCCGCTACGCCGAACTTAAACCTTGGTACGACCATGTTGAGCGCTTTGCCGGTATCTCCGGCTCCAAGGAGAACTTACCGCAATTACCGGATGGTGAATTTCAACCGGCCATGCCGCTCAACTGCGGTGAGCAGCAGGTGGCTGAGCGCCTGCACAGCAAATTTTCGGGACGGCGCAAAATGATCCCCGGCCGCGTGGCCAATCTGACCCAGCCGTTGCCGGGCCGCTCGGTATGCCAGCATCGTTCTGCCTGCTGGTTGGGGTGCCCCTACGGCGCTTACTTCAGCACCCAGTCTTCGACGTTGCCGGCTGCGATGGCCACGGGCAGATTAACGTTGCGGCCTTTTGCCATCGTCTCGGAGCTGAGCTACGACGCCGACAGCCGGCGTGTGGTCGGGGTGCGGGTCAAAGACGCGGTCACCAACAACACCACTGAGTATCAATCGAAGATTGTATTTTTGTGCGCATCCACACTGAACTCCACCTGGCTATTGATGCGTTCCGCCACGGACATTTGGCCGGGTGGTTTAGGCAGCAGCTCCGGCGAGTTGGGGCATAATCTCATGGACCACCATTTCCGCTTAGGCGCGCGCGGGGTCATCGAAGGCCTGCAGGATAAGTACTACTACGGCGCGCGTCCTACCGGTTTCTACATTCCACGTTACCGCAATCTCGATGGTGAACAGCGCGACTATGTGCGCGGTTTCGGTTACCAAGGCAGCGCGTCGCGTGAAGACTGGTCGCGCGCGGTGCGTGAGTTGGGTGTGGGCGGTGCGTTTAAAGATGCCATGGCACAGCCGGGCCAGTGGAGCATCGGCGCCACGGCGTTTGGCGAGATGTTGCCCTACCACGACAATCAGATCAGCATCGATGAAAACCGCGTCGATAAATGGGGTATGCCGGTGTTGGCGATTGATTGCGCCATGCGTGAAAACGAACTCAACATGCGCAAAGACATGGCCACTGATATGGCGGAGACGCTGGAGGCGGCTGGGGTTAAAAACGTCAGCACCTACGATGTGGGTTATGCGCCGGGCCAGGGTATCCACGAGATGGGCACGGCGCGAATGGGCCGGGATCCAAACTCTTCGGTGTTGAACAGCTACAACCAGGTATGGGATGCACCCAATGTCTTCGTCACGGATGGTTCCTGTATGACGTCCGCCGCCAACCAAAACCCGTCTCTCACTTATATGGCGTTGACCGCGCGTGCCGCCGACCATGCGGTGAAAGAACTCAAACGCATGAATCTTTAGGCCCACACGGTCTGAGCCCAGCCACAAACGCCAGAAGCAAATGCCAGATCAGGAATGACTATGTCAAACAACCATCCGCAACAAGACTTGGCTGCCGAACCCGCCGACACGGACCGCGAATTGTTGGCACGCCGGGAAGTGATACGCCGTGCCCTGGTGGTGACCGGCGCCACCACGGTATTGGGTTCCACCACGCTGTTTAACGCGGCTTGCGCGGTCCCGGCAGGCCGCGCCCAGGCGGCGCAATCCACGGGCGCATTTACGGCGGCGGACATTGCTTGGTTGGATGAGGTGGCGGAGACCATTCTGCCGCAGACCGACACTCCCGGCGCCAAGGTGGCCGAAGTGGGAGCGTTTATTGCACTGATGGTAACGGACTGCATGAGCCCCGAGGAACAAAGCCGCTTCAGACAGGGGATGCAAACGTTGGAAGCCGAATGTGAAAGCAACTATGGCGCCGGTTTTATGGCCGCCACGCCACAACAGCGGCTGCAATTACTGGAACGTTTAGACCGAGAACGATATCAGGTCGCCAATCCCGCTGGACCGCACTATTTTCACACCATCAAAGAATACACCGTGCTGGGCTATTTCACGTCTGAGATCGGTTATCACCAGGCGCTGCGCTATCGTGAAACGCCCGGCCGCTTCGACCCCTGCGTGGAATACGACGGTGGTCCGCTATGGGCGCGCCACGCCTAAACGCCTAAGGCAACCGCTGCGATTGAGCGGTTGCCTCGCCATTCGCCAGATCTAGGATTTCAATCTGCCTAAATTGGATCGGATGGCTTTCGCTCTGCAGCGCAATGTATCCCTCGGTCAGTGGCTTACCTTCGGGTTTCAGTTCCGGCCGGTGCCCGGACACCACACCGCCGCCGGTGGTCAGGCCACCATATGCCATCACCTGCTCTCCATTGACGTAGTGCACCACCTGTTCGCTGCCACGTACCAACACCTCCATGCTGACCCACTCATCGCCGTAAAAAGTGGGCGCGGCCGAAGGGATACAATGGGTATCCGTAAACTCCCCCTGAAAGACGATGTGGGTACCAGGTGAGCACATGTTGGCCGTGGGTCGCGGTGTGCCGTCTGCGGCGTGCTCCGGGTGGCCGCCAAGAAACTGCACTTCTACGGAAATGGGGAAATCCTGGGCGGCAAGCATGCTTTGTGGTGCTTGGCTGTGCACCATGACGCCACTGTTTTTATAAGCCCAAGGTTCGCCGCCGGGGGCTTGCTTACCGACAAAGCGGTACTGCAAACGTAGACGGTAATGGCTATATGAGTGTGCGTAGAACAGATGGCCGAAGCGATTGTCGAATTGCTCGTAGTTGTCGTAGGAAACGGTGAGTAAACCGTCTTCCACGCGGAAGGTGTGCAGCGGATCTGCACCGGCTTCAAACCCTCGAATTTTTGGTGTCCAACCGGTGAGATCGGTGCCGTTGAACAGAGCTTGCCAGGTTCCCGCGTTTTCTTGCGCTGCCAGTACTGGGCTTAATAACAGCATCGACAGCCAAGCCGAATACCCATGTGGCTTCACCAAGACATCTCCCGCAGTGCTTGGAAGCTGCTGGTTATGGAAGCCAAGGCGTTAGCGGGGCGGTCGTGTTCCACAAAAAAGTGGCGTATGCCGGTACCCGCGGCAAACAACTCCGTAAAGTTGATGACCCCTGCGCCCACTTCGGTCATGTCGCCGGACGCGGTGCGGTCTTTGACATGGCAAAGGGGAAAACGGCGCGGGTTGGACGCCAAATAGGCTTTGGTGTCGACGCCGGCGCGTTCGGTCCAGTACAGATCGAGTTCAAAATGCACCAGGTTGGCATCGCAGTTCGCCAGCATCACATCGAACGGGATACTGCCGTCCAGGGGTTTAAACTCAAAGTCATGGTTGTGGTAACAGGTCTGGATGCCTTCCGCAGCACTTTGCTCACCAAAGGTATTTAGGGTTTCGATGGTGAGGGCATACCCTTCTTTGGTGCGCATTTGCGGCGGTAGCCAGGGCACCACCACATAGCGGGAGCCCATAAGTTGTGCGGTGTTAAGGATCTCATCGGGCTGTTCTTGGATGAAATTAAGGGGTACGTGCGCGGCGGGTGCGATCAAACTTTCCTTTTTCAGGGCTTCGGCAAACTGTTGCGGAGTAAGGGTGCCGGTGCCGGCGGTTTCAACTTCTTTGTAGCCGATCTCCGCCACCGCCGCCAGAGTAGCCACCGTGTCTTTAGCCATCTCCTCACGCACGGTGAACAGCTGCACACCCGCTTTTTCCACGCGGCGATGATGCGCCCCCCACATCGGTGGGGCCATGAGCGCGCCGCTGGCTAGACCTAAGGTCTGCAGACAGGTTCTGCGTTTCATGAGTAGGCCTCCCGTTTGGCTGCTGCCGCGGTGTCATCCGCGGATGCGTCTTTAAAAGTGACGGCAAACAAGCCCGCGACCACAGCGGCGAATACCGCCGGTATGAGCCAGATGTTTTGCCAGTTGTAACCCTCAGGGGTAGCGTAAGCGTCGACAATTACCCCGGCGATGTAGGTACCGATGGCCATACCCAGACCGTAAGTGAGCAGGGTGATCAAACCCTGTGCACTGGCGCGGGTGGCTTCAGTGGCTTTGCGGTCAACGTATATCTGGCCGGTAACGAAGAAGAAGTCGTAGCAGATCCCGTGCAACAGGATGCCGAGATAAAGCAACCCGACCAGGTCCATGGAGCCGTAGGCGAAAAATACGTAGCGCACCACCCAGGCCAGCATGCCAACCATCAGCATCCATTTCACCCCGAGGCGACGAAAGAAGAACGGCATCGCCAACAAAAACAGGGCTTCGGACATTTGCCCCATGGTCATCTTACCGGCAGCGCCTTGCATGCCAATTTCGTTGAGGTACAAATTGGCGAAGCTGTAGTAGAACGCCAAAGGCACACAGATGAGCATGGAGCTGGCGGCGAAGATGGTGAACGCCCGCTCCTTAAACAACGCCAGCGCTTCAACCCCTAACACATCTTTTATGCTGACTTGTTTGCCTTTGCCGGGCGGTGGGGTGTTCGGCAAGGTAAAACAGTACAGCCCCAACACCGCGGAAAACACCGCGGCCATGGTCATGGGTACATTGGTAGCTTCTACATTTGCGACTTGGGTCGCCAGGATTAAGCTGATCGTCAAACCGGCGACAATCCAGCCGATCGTGCCCCACACCCTAACCTTGGGAAACTGCAGATCCGGATCGCTCATCTGCGCAAAGCTGATGCTGTTGGCTAGCGCCAAGGTCGACATATAAGCCGCGTTGTAGATCAGCAGCCAGAAGATGATCTCACCGGTACCCTGCAACGTGGTGACGTAGTACAACACCACTGCGCCAAATAGATGCATCACTCCGGATACTTTCTGCGAAGCGAAAAAACGGTCGGCAATCATACCGGCGAAAAAAGGCGCAATGATGGCGCCGATGTTATTGGTTAAAAAGGCTGAAGCAATGTCGGTGCCGGAAAAGCCGATGTTGCTGAGGTATGTGCCCAGGGTCACAAACCACGCGCCCCACACAAAAAACTGCAGGAACATCATGATCGACAGGCGAGTGTAAGTAGATGCTGGCATGTGTAGGATTGTACCCCCTATTCGAAACCTGCAATGAGCGGAGCAGAGACCATGTTAAAGCTATACGGCGTACCGCTGTCGCCTTTCGCGCGCAAAGCACTGCTGGCGTTAGATTACAAAGGGCTGGAATATGAGAACGTCCCGACCTTCCCGGGTGATCCATCTGCGGAGTTCCGCGCCATTAGCCCGTTAGGCAAAATACCTGTGCTCGAACACGATGGCTTCACCATACCCGATACCAGCGTGATTTGCCGCTATCTGGAGCGCATCGCGCCGGACAACCCGCTGTACCCGGCGGACGCCAAGTTGGAAGCCCAAGCCTGCTGGTTGGAAGAGTTTGCGGATTCTAAGCTGGTGGAAGCTTGTGCCGGCTTGTTTCGGGAACGTCTCCTCAAACCTAACATGTTAAACGAACCCACCGATGCCGCCGCGGTGCAGAACATCCTGGATAACCTGATGCCCGAATGCCTAAATTATCTGGAAACGGTGGTGCCGGCCGCGGGTTACCTGGTGGGGGACAGCTTGTCGATTGCTGACATTGCCGTGGTCACCTGTTTTGTCCAGGCGCGTTACGGTGATTTTGACGTGGACCCGGCTGAGCATCCAAAATTAGCCGGATACTTGGAGGGAGCTTACAGCAGTGAACTGCTGAGCAAACGATTACAAACGGAACAGGCCGCCATGCCACCCGGCCTCACAGGAGATGCATCATGAGTAGTGAACGCGAACGGTTACACAATCTATTTCCGGACCTGGACTTTGATCCGGAAGTGTTACGCGCCAAATACAAGGCGGAGCGCGATAAGCGCCTGCGTGACGATGGTGAAAGCCAGTATGTCGAGGCGGCTGAAGAATTTGCCCGCTACGCGGATGATGACCCCTACGCTGACCCGGACTTTGAGCGCGCGCCGTTAGACGTTGACCTTGACGTGGTGGTGATAGGTGCGGGTTTTAGCGGCCTCATGACCGCAGCGCGTTTGAAAGAACGTGGCATCACCAACTTTCGCATCATCGAATCCGGCGGTGACTTTGGCGGCACCTGGTATTGGAACCGCTACCCCGGTGCGCAGTGTGACATCGAGTCCTATTGTTACCTACCGTTGTTGGAAGAAACCGGTTACATGCCGAAGGAGAAATACTCTTTTGCGCCGGAGATTTATGAACATACCCAGCGTATTGGTGATTACTTTGACCTCTACGACAGCGCCTTGTTTCAAACCCGGGTTACCGGGGTGGAATGGGACGAAGACGGTCAGTACTGGCAGGTCTCGACCCATCGCAATGACAACATCCGCGCGCAGTTTGTCATTCAAGCCACCGGCCCTGCCAACCGGCCCAAGCTACCCGGTATCCCCGGCATCCAGGATTTTAAAGGTCATACCTTCCACACCTCGCGTTGGGATTACGCCTACACCGGCGGCGATCACAACGGTGGCTTAACCAAGCTCAGCGACAAGCGCGTCGCCATTATCGGGACGGGGGCGACGGCCATTCAGTGTGTGCCTTTTTTAGGGGAGCATGCTGAGCAGCTTTATGTGTTCCAACGCACGCCGTCTTCGGTGGACCTGCGCGGTAACAAGCCCACCGACGAAGATTGGTATAACAGTCAGGATTCCGGTTGGCAGCGTGCACGGCGAGAAAACTTTGCCGCGGTGTTGGCAGGCGAAAATCTTACCGAAGATCTGGTGGCGGATGGTTGGACGGACATCGCCCGGCGCATCGGCATCTCTCTGATGAACCGCAAACCCGACGACGGTGCGCTGGACATGGAAGAGATCATGTTGCGTTCCGAAATTGCGGATTTTCAGAAAATGAACGAGATCCGCGGTCGGGTGGATGACACCGTTGCGCAAGACGATACCGCGGATAAGCTGAAACCCTGGTACCGACAGTTCTGTAAACGCCCCACCTTCAACGATGGGTACCTGGATACGTTTAACCGTCCCAACGTGGAACTGGTGGATGTCTCGGCAGCCAAGGGGGTTGAGCGTATTACCGAGAAAGGTGTGGTCGCCAACGGCCAGGAGTACGAGGTGGACTGCATCATCTACGCCACCGGCTTTGAGATCACCACCTCAGCCCACCGGCGTGTGGATTTTGATACCGTGGGGCGTAACGGCGAATCGCTCTACGACCACTGGGGGGATGGCTTTCGGACCTTGCACGGCTTAAGCAGTCACGGTTTTCCCAATTGGTTCACCATTGGCATCAATCAAAATGGTTTGTCGCCCAACATGACCGCCATGTTTGATGATCAAGCCCAGCATGTGGCCTACATCATCCAGGAGGTGCAACAACGCGGTAAACGCACCATCGAACCCACCGCCGAGGCGGAGGACGCGTGGGTACAGCAAATTGTTGCCATGGCCGGTACAGGGGCGACGGCCTTTTTAGAAGAGTGTACGCCCGGTTATTACAACCGCGAGGGCCAGGGCAGCGCCAACATGCAAAACTCACCGTATGCGCCCGGCATCAATGCGTTTAATGCCTTGTTAAAGACATGGCGCGACGGTGGCGACCTGGAGGGGATGACGCTGACCTGAGTGATAACAGGCGCTGTCGGACCAGGGGGAGCTGTCGTTGCGTTACCCCTGTTTCCGCCGTCTACTTTTCATGTACCATCGCTTAGTGTTTATGCATCAAGAATAACTGCAAGGGGGGAGTGGCTTGAGATACGAAGCACCAACAACAACTAAAGAAGCGGCCAAGTTATTGGCCAAAGAAAAAGGCGCAGCACATTTGCTGGCCGGCGGCACAGATTTACTTGTGCGTATGAAAGGTGGGTTTATCGAGCCTGACTTGGTGGTGGATATCAAGCGTATCCCTGCCACCCAAAGCATTCAAAAAACCGCCTCCGGTTTTACCATCGGCGCTGGGGTCTCGTGTGCCAGCGTGGGTAGGGACAAAGGCCTGGGTAAAGCCTGGCCGGGGGTTGTGGAGGCAGCCATGTTGATTGGCTCGGATCAAATCCAAGGCCGTTGCACCATGGCAGGTAACTTGTGTAATGCATCTCCTGCCGCGGACAGTGTGCCGGCCATGGTCGCCGCTCGCGCCAAAGCTGTGGTGGTGGGCCCGAAAGGTAAGCGTACTGTACCGGTTGAAAAAATTGTTACCGGACCGGGTGCTACTTCCCTGAAAAAGGGTGAGCTGGTTGAAGCCATCAAGCTGCCCAAACCCGAAGCACGTTCCGGTGATGCTTATTTGCGTTTCATTCCGCGCACGGAGATGGACATTGCGGTATGTAGTGCCGGTGTCAATCTCACCCTCGGCGCGGGGGGAGTGGTGAAAAAAGCTCGAGTTGCCCTAGGCGCGGTTGCACCGACCGTGGTCTTGGTACCCGCGGCGGCGCGCGCCATTGTTGGGACAAAGCTCGACGATGCCGCCTTAGAAAAACTGGCCAAAACCTGCGAGGCGGCCTGCAACCCCATTGACGACAAGCGCGGCACGGTCGAATTCCGTACCCAGGTAGCCGGTGTGTTGGCTAAACGAGCAGCAAAAATCGCATACCAACGTGCGGGAGGTAAATAATGTCTGGTGTACACGTATCAACCACTGTAAACGGCGACGCCGTCGAGTTTGTCTGCCCGGCGGGTGAGACGTTGCTAGATGTGCTGCGTGATCGACTCGGTCTGACCGGCGCCAAAGAAGGCTGCGGCACCGGTGATTGCGGTGCCTGCAGCGTCACCATCGACGGGCAGCTGGTGTGTTCTTGTCTGGTCCTCGGGGCCGAAGCGCAAGGGCGTGAGATTGGTACCGTCGAAGGATTGGCGCGCGATGGTGAGTTACACCCCTTGCAAGAGCAGTTTATCAGCCACGCTGCGCTGCAGTGCGGCATTTGCACACCTGGATTTCTGGTTGCGTCGAAAGCTTTGTTAGACAACAACCCAAATCCCAGCGAAGAAGAAATTCGTTATGCCTTGGCGGGTAATTTGTGTCGCTGCACCGGCTACGACAAGATCGTACGCGCGGTTGGCGCCGCAGCCAAAGACTTGGCTCGCGAAGCGAAAAAAACAAAAGCCAAAACCAAGAAACGCAAGTAGACGTCAGTAATTAAGTAAACAGACTCGTAGCAAACAACTTATAGGAGACATCGAAGTGGCAGAAGCTTTCGATACCAGTTATACGGATCAAGAATTTACGGTGATCGGCAACCGGACCCTTCGTCCGGACGGCGTCGACAAAGTCACCGGCCGCGCGCGTTATGGTGCTGACGCCACCGCCCCGGGCCAATTGGTGGGGCTGATTCTGCGTTCACCTCACGCCCACGCAAAAATCAAAAAAATCGACACATCCAAGGCGGAAAAACTGCCGGGTGTGAAAGCGGTGTTGACCAGCGCGGACCTGCCGGACCTCACCAACGGTAATCGCGGTAACTACGACATCTTAGAAAATTGTATGGCGCGGGATCGCGCCTTGTACGATGGCCACGCGGTGGCGGCTGTAGCGGCGACAGACATGGAAACCGCGAAGCAGGCGCTGAAACTGATCAAGGTGAGCTACAAGAAGCTGCCCCACGTCACCGATGTGGACGCAGCCATGCAAGACAGCGCGCCTATCGTGCAGCCGCACATTAAAAAGGCTGACGATCAAACGCAGTCGACCAACATCGCCAACGTGTCTACTTTTGGGCACGGAGATGTAGAGGCCGGTTTTGCGGCGGCTGATTACATCGTCGAAGAGAGTTTCAAAACCGAACAAACCCACCAGGGTTATATCGAGCCCCACGCTTGCCTGGCCAGCGTCGGTCCGGACGGACAGGGTGAGCTATGGGTGACCACCCAAGGCCATTTCACATTCCGCTCCGTCTGTTCTGATCTGTTGGGTATGGACATTGCCAAGCTGAAAGTCACCTCTTCGGAGATTGGCGGCGGTTTTGGCGGTAAAACCCACGTCTGGATTGAACCGGTGGCGTTGGCGTTATCCCGCAAATGTAATCGCCCGGTGAAAATGACTATGACGCGTGATGAAGTGTTCCGCGCAACCGGGCCCACCGCTTCCACTTCCATGGACATCAAAGTTGGCGCTACCAAGGATGGCCGCATCACCGCGGCCACCGCCCACATCCGCTATCAAGATGGGGCGTTCCCCGGTATCTGGGGGATGTTGGGGGCGATGACCGCGTTTGCCTGCTACGACTTGGAGAACTGCCAGTCGGTCGGCTACGACGTTTTGGTCAACCGGCCCAAGGTGGCCGCTTACCGCGCCCCGTCCGCGCCCATGGCGGCCTTTGGTGTGGAAAGCTGCATGGACCTGATGGCGGAGAAAGTGGGCATGTCGCCGGTGGACTTCCGCCTGAAAAACGCCGCACAAGAAGGTACCCGTGCCTCTTATGGCCCTACTTACGGCCCCATTGGCATCGGCGCTACCCTACGCGCGGTGAAAAACCATCCGCACATGCGCGCACGCCTGGGCAAAAACCAAGGTCGTGGCATGGCCTGCGGTTTCTGGTTCAACTTCGGCGGGCAAACCTGTGTGGACATGAACATCGGCACTGACGGCACCGTTAACCTGACTGTGGGTACGGTGGATGTGGGTGGCGCCCGTGCCTCCATGGGTATGATCGCCGCGGAAGAGCTGGGTATTCCGTACGAAGATGTAAAAGTCACCGTTGGCGACACCACTTCGCTGGGTCATAACGACACCACCGAAGGCAGCCGCGGCACCTTCTCATCCGGCATGGCCACCATCTTTGCCGCGCGTAATGCAGTTGAAGAGCTGAAAGCACGCGCCGCCCAAACCTGGGACATTGATATTGGCGATGTCGCCTGGGAGGACGGGCAAGCCATCGCCAAAGGCGTGAAAGGCAGTAACCTGCCGCCGTTGAGCCTCAAGGAATTGGCCAAAGCCTCCCCGCGTACCGGCGGACCGATAGCGGGTCACAACGAAGTGGTCGCTGACGGCGCAGGCGTTTCATTTGCCAGCCACATATGTGACGTGGAAGTGGATCCGGAAACCGGCGCCACCAAAATCTTACGCTACACCGTGGTACAGGATGCCGGTAAAGCCATTCACCCGGATTATGTGGAAGGCCAGATGCAGGGTGCCGCGGCGCAAGGCATTGGTTGGGCGTTGAACGAAGAGTACATCTACGGTGACGACGGCACCCTGCAGAATGCGGGTTTCCTCGATTACCGCATTCCGGTGTGCTCGGATCTGCCGATGATTGATACGAAGATCCTTGAGATCCCCAATCCCAATCACCCGTACGGTATCCGTGGCGTGGGTGAAACATCCATCGTGCCGCCCCTGGCGGCCATCGCCTCGGCGGTTTCCAACGCGGTCGGCGTGCGTATGACCCATACGCCCATGTCACCACCGCGGATTCTGAAAGCCATAAACGAGGCGAAGTAAGTCGCAGGCCTGATGCTGGAAGTTCAAGTATCAGGGACCTTACGCGACGCTGTCGGAGGCGCGGCTTCAATTCAGGTTGAAGCCGCGACCATCCGCGAGCTGATGAATATCCTGGTGGATCGCTACCCGGCGATGCAATATCGCATAGATGAGGGAGTCGCGGTGTCGATTAACGGCAATATCTTCCGCGACAAATGGAGCGAGCCTATTCCCGCTGATGCTGAGGTGTTTTTGATGCCGCGATTAGCTGGTGGTTGACCCGACTAATCACTGAATCTTGGTGCCATCTAGCTCGCAGCACCATCCCATCTTTCGCGAGTATTGGAGCGTTTAACTCGAGTGCGGCCATAGCGTCCCCGCA
This sequence comes from Pseudomonadales bacterium, assembly GCA_028281005.1. Classification (GTDB taxonomy): domain Bacteria; phylum Pseudomonadota; class Gammaproteobacteria; order Pseudomonadales; family Azotimanducaceae; genus UBA4421. Next base: position 9,737 of record JANQKS010000118.1, on the reverse strand, counting down.
GGGGTGGCGAGGACTGGCCCGAGTCCCGGTTTTTTTGCGCGATAGCGCAAAAAAGAGGTCGAGTTCCGCAGCCAAGCGTATGGCCGTGCTTGAGTTGCGACTACTCGCGAAAGATGGGATGGTGCTGCGGGCGGTATCGCTGAAGATCAGTCCAAGAACGCGTGTCGTACCGCGTCAAACGTATCCTCTTCAACGCCAATTTCGCGCAGGAAGTTAAGCGGGCCACCCCAGCGTGCGTCTAAGCCGTCAAGAAAATCACGCATGGCGGTCTCCGGCACCCCCGCGTGAAACATCATGGTCTCGCGGTCCATGCCTTCGGGTAATCCCACGTGTTGTTCGATGAAATTGGCTTGGCGTTCCACATCACGGTTGGTGAGGATGTAGTCCGCTTCGATCAAGGCGCGATCCACGCCCAACACTGAAAGCAGGAATGCAGTGGATACACCGGTGCGGTCTTTGCCGGCGGTGCAGTGGATGAGAATGGGGTGCCGGTCCGCTTCGGCGAATATTTCAAACATACGCAGCCAGGCATCCGGACCAAAACTTAGGTAGCCTAGATAACGTTTGCCGGAAATCCCCGTGTCGCCAACCAGACGCGCCAATTGATCCGTACCACCTTCGGGGATGACCGGAATGTGATGGTAAGCGGCACCCATGTTTTCCAATGGCCCGCGCCCCTGGTCGGCAATTTCGTCGGCTTTGCGCAAATCAATCTGTGACGATACGTCGAGCTCTGCCAGCTTCTGTAAATCCGCTTCGGTCATGCGGTCCTGACGCCCGGCGCGATAGTAGCGACCCCAGCGCACGGTGCGGCCTTCCGCGGTTTGGTAACCGCCGATATCGCGAAAGTTAAAGCATCCTTCAAACGGATGATGGCGGTCGGAAAAATCCTCGATCATGTTGATCCGCTGTCTTTTTGTTACACGTTTTATTTTCTTATGAGTGGTGCCAAAATGCACGATTTCAAGGCTGATTTTGACACAAGGAGGCCGAGATGGCTGAACAATCTGTGGTTGATATCGAGAAATATCCGGAGCAGCGCACCCGCGGTTCGTTGTTGGAAGGGTATCGATATACCTCCAAGGAATTCTTTGAAAAAGAATGGGAGGGCATGTGGACCAAGGTGTGGTTGTTGCTGGGGCGCGAATCTGAGCTGCCCAACCCGGGCGATTGGCAGATGGAAGAAGTGGGCCGTGAGGAAATTCTCATGGTGCGCCAAGATGACGGCGGGGTGAAAGCCTTCTATAACGTCTGTCAGCACCGTGGTAATCCCCTGGTCGAAGACAGCAAAGGCTCGGTCAAACGATTTGTTTGCAAGTACCACAGCTGGGCGTTTATGCCGAATGGTGAGCTGAATTTTGCCCCGGACCGGGATGACTTCCCCCAGGGTAACCCCTGTGACCACGTGCGTTTGTCCGAATTGCGCTGCGAGACGTTTGCCGGCTTCGTCTGGGTCAACATGGACCCACACTGCATGACGCTGCGGGAGTTTTTGGGGCCCATCTGGGAAGAGTGGGAAGCGCGCGAGATCCACACCTGGAAGCGCACCTTGGCCAACACCATGTGGCTGCCATGCAACTGGAAGGTGGTGCTGGACAACTTTAATGAGTCGTACCATGTGCCCACGGTCCACATGGGCGCCACCACCAAAACCAACCGCAAAGAGATCCGCGGCAACATCAACACGTATTTCAAGGAGACGCGCTTCGACCTCTCCAATGAAGGCCACAACCGTATGATTATGGAAGGTGGCTACGGTGTCGGCGCGACCGATAAAGAAGGCAACATCCTAGAGCCGCTGGCCAGCCAATTGCGCTACTGGGACATCGACCCGGACGACTTCAACGGGCGTCCGCAAGATACGCGCGGAGCGCTGCAGGAAGCCAAGCGCCGCCTTGGACCCGACCGTGGATTCAGCCACTACAAAAACGTACCGGACCAGCAGTTTACCGATGCCTTCCACTACACCTTGTTCCCAAATTTTGCGGTGTCACTGTGGTCAGACGGTTTTCATTTCTTGCGCGCGCGACCACATCGCAGCGACCCGGAGCAATGCCTGTTCGACAACTGGTGGTATTGCAGCCCCGCGGGTATGGAAGCCGGTGTGGAGCGTGGCATGGGTGCGGGTGAAGAAGTTGAACGCACCCTGCTGGATTTCGAGAAAGACTCCATCGGGCCAGCGATTGAAGAAGACGTGCAAGTGTTTGTCACCCAGCAGCGAGGGTTTCGCTCACGTGGTTTCAAAGGTGTCTATCTGGCCAAACAGGAAGAGCGCATCCGCCGCTACCATGAAATGATTGACGACTACATTGAGGGGCGTCGTCCTTAATGGTTTGCATGTAGTGTCTGACTATCAGACATTGATCCATACGGTAGACGTCCCGGACAATGGCAGCGTCGCCCTCGAGATGGAGGGTGTCAATCTGTTGGTGTGTAATTCGGGCGGCGAGTTTGTGGTGGTGGAAAACCGTTGTTCCCACCAGGACCAGCCCCTCGAAGGCGGACGCATCCGCAACGGTTATATCTTCTGCCCCATTCACGGTATGCGTTACAAGCTGGTAGACGGTGAAGCGGTTGGGCAGCTTACCCGGGTGCCGATAAAGGTGTTCGACACCCGGGTGGAAGATGGGTTTGTACAGGCGCGCCTGCTGGCTTAAGCGTCAGCTTTCCAAGTAGTCTTTGACCCGCTTATGCACGTGGCGGATGCGGATTTCCTGATAATTACCGAGGGTTTGCGCGCCTTTGTTACAAGCTTTGAACCCCCGCGTCTGCGCGGCCAGGTTGTCCGTGTCCTGATCGTACACGGCGCCTAAAAACCCTAAACCTTCAGCCTTAGTCCAGCTGTCATCGACATCTAAGTAAATGGGTTCCGGCGGTGGCGGTGGCGCTTTGTCCGGATGTTTGGGCCGCAAGAAGTACAAATCAAAATAGGCAAAGTCCGGGTCGTTGACGTCGGGGCGGAAGCGGTAAGCCATTGGCAGCGACAGGCCGGGGAATATAAAAAAGTTGGGGAATAGGAAGTACTCGATGGAATCCAGGGTCTGTGCCGTGGAGTAGTCGGTAAAGTCCTGGTCGTATTCTTCACCCAGCTGCTGCTTAACCGCATTAGCGTAGTAGTCTCGCGCGGTCATACCGTCGGGGAGTTTGGGCACCTCCTCTTCACCCGTGGGTCCGCGGCGCCCCCACATCTGTTCGAGTAGTTCTTGTTCGCTGGGTGGCTCGGGCATACGCGGGTTCGGCGCGCCAATGGTATGGATAAAACGATTCACATTGTCGCCAAACACGTCGTAAGTGGTGATGGGTTCGGAGAACTCGCGCCCGCCGGCGTGGGTTTCTTTGACGTGGTAAGCCTCCATAAAAGCCTCTTCGGCGGCTTTCCAGTTCACCGGCAGCCGCTTGCACACGTGGGTTTCAATAAAGCGGTCTTCGATCCGGAAGTCTTTGAAGTGCTCCGGCAACACCCCCAGAAAGTCCTCCAAGGGCTCGGCGTCGGGATCAAAATTGACAAACACAAAGCCACCCCAGGTACCCACCTTGAGTTCGCGCAGGCGGTGGCTTTGCGCGGAGACGTGGGGGAAGTCCCAGTCTTCCGGCACCTCTATCAACTCACCTTCTAAGGAATACACCCAGCCATGAAAAGGACAACGGAAGCTGGCGCACCAGCCGGAGCTTTCCGGTTCTTTAAGCTGTGTACCCCGGTGCATGCAGGCATTGTAGAACGCCTTGATCTCCCCTGCGTCGGTACGGGTCACGATGGCGGACAAGTGACCGATGTCGTACACATGGTAGTCACCCCCTTCCGGGATGTGTTCTTCCCGGCAGGCCATTTGCCACACCCGCGGCCATAACATTTCGTACTCGCGCTCGGCGTAGGCAGGCGAGGTGTAGTGGCTGTAGGGGATGTCTTCGTCGCCCATGAATGTATAGGAATACTCGAGAAACGCAGGGGGCGGCTGGGTTGCGTCCCGCTGGATGGCCTCCTGATAAGTTGGCCCTGGTGCTCTTGCCTCGCCTGGCGCCAGTTTGGTGCTTTCGGCCATGTTTGTTCCTAAATCAACCTCAAGAAGTTGCTACATGTTATAGATTTTTTCGGGCTAAATTTCTACCGCCCCTAAACCGAGCGGCTTGCGCCTACTCGTCGACCGCGGTGGACATCATCAAAAACCCCGTAAACGCCGCATTGCTGGGTGACAGGGAGGGGTCTACCGCGGCTTTCATCTCCTCGATCGCCGCGCGATAGTCCCGATAAAACTCCCAGGAAGGTAACGGCCGATACACCAAATGGTCTAATTCAAATTGGCGGATGACGTTTTTGGTGGTGGTGGGTTTAACAAACACATCCCGCTGGGGTCGGTAGTACATGGGTATGGCGCTGATTAAGCTCCATTTTGCCAATTTGCCTTCCACCAGCACATCGATGACGTCGTTAAAGCCCTGCTCCTGTTTGCCGTGCAGTAGACGTTTGAAGCCTTGCGCCAGAAAGGCGCGGTCCTCGCGGTTTAACCCGTTCACGTAATCACGGAATTTGGGTTTTTCGAACATCGACACCATGGAGGAGCGGGTGATGGTCTTGACGATGTTGTCGAGCACCTGGCCTTGCTGGGCAAAGTTCTTTTTCGCCAGCACGTTTTGTGCAAACTCCACCAGCTTCGGCACGTTGTGTTTTTTGCCGATCCTTTGCATCTCTTCGTGCTCAAAGCCGCCGGGGTACTTCTGCATGAACAGGGCTTCGGCGTCGCGCAGTTTGGCTAGATTCACGGCTTAATGTCCTCTGCGCTTTCGCCTGCGGTTTGTGGGCTGCTGTCGTGGCGCGCAAACCAAGCCAATATGTATTTCACTTTGCGCAGCAGATTGCTGGGCCGCGCGGAGATGGCGTGGGAGGATTCCGGAATACGCACCAGTGCAGATTTAACACCGTTCAACTGTAGCGCCTGATAAAACTGTTCCGATTCAGACATGGGGGTGCGCCAGTCTTGTTCCCCGGTCAGCAGCATCGTGGGGGTATTGACCTGATCGACAAATTGAATCGGTGAGCGGTTGAGATAGGGCATCGGATCTTCCCAGGGCGGTTTGGCGAACCAATAAGGAAACATCGAGGTGTACATGTCCGATGTGTAGGTCATGGAATACCAGTTGATCACGGGTTTTTGCGCCACCGCTGCTCTAAATCGGTCAGTGCGGGTGATGATCCACGCGGAGAGAATGCCGCCGCCACTGCCACCGGTGACAAATAACCGCTCGGCATCGGCCCAGCCTTGCTCGATGACGTAATCCACCGCGCTGATGAGATCGTAGTAGTCGTCGCCCGGATAGTCATGTTGGATCAGATTGGCAAACTCATCCCCGTAGCTGGTGCTGCCGCGGGGGTTAACGTACAACACCAAATAGCCGGCCGCCGCCATGAGTTGAATCTCGCTGCCCCAGTGGGGCCCATAAGCAGCATAAGGCCCACCATGGATTTCTAAAATCAGAGGATAACGTTTACCCGCCTCAAACCCCGGCGGCTTCGCCACCCAAGCTTGAACGGAGCGATCATCGTGGCTGGATGGGAAGCGGATCGCTTCAATCTGGGCCAACTGTTTGTGCGCCAAGGCATCTTCGTTTAGCGCCGTGAGCAGCCGGTGCCCCTTACCTTCGGCCACGGCAAGCTCTGCCGGGCGCAGCGGCGTGGAGTAAGTAAAAACGGTGGTGCCGGCGGCGCTGTGAAATTGCCCGCCGCTGTAAGGCCGGGTCATGGCGAGGCCGCCGACGTTGTTGGCAACCACTCTGCTAGGTTGATCTGCCTTGATGGACTGATACACGACGCGGTCAGCGCCTTCTTCAGTGTAGGCGTAGTACACCCCGCGGCTGTTATCGCTCCAGATAGGGCGGCTGGCGCCGCGATCTAAACCGGCGGTTAAAACACGGTCTTCACCGCTGGCCAAATTGAGCACGTGAATTTGGCTGTTGTGGTAACCCATGGCGCGATCGTCGTAGCCGGTGTAGGCCAGGTACGTACCATCGGGGGAGAGCACCGGGGAGGTGTCGGGTCCGTAGCGCTCAGTGAGTTGGCTGAAGGTGCCGGTGTCTAACTCAACGCGGTAAATTTCTGTGTCACGGGTCTGTCTCTCCCAGTCTTCGCGCCGGTTGGCACTGACAAACAGGGCTTTGCCATCGTCGCTCCAGGAGAGACCGCTCACATAGCGGAAGATACCCGACGTCACCTGCCGCGGCGTGCCGCCGTCCGCGGGCATGACATACACGTGGCTGGTCCCCTCGCGCAGAAAACCGCGGCCGTCGCTGCGGTAGTGCAGCGATTCAATCAGTTTTGCATTGGGCGCCCACTTTGCACCCTTGGGTGCCGATGGCATTTTAATCATGGCGTCAGCGGCCGTCGGCGTAAACAGGATCATCGCCAGCTGCTCGCCATCCGGCGACCAGGTCAACGCACCCGGTGTTTCTGGCAATTGCGTCAGCCGCGCGGTGCGATTGTCCGCCAGCCAGTGCATAAACACTTCGGTCCCTTCATCTGGGGTGCCCGCGGTAAACACGATGCGCTGGCCGTCCGGTGACCAGCGTGGTGCTCGGCCGGCGCGATCTGTCAGCGGCCGATGATTGTCACCATTGCGGTCAATCAGCCAGATGCGGGCGGTGCTGCGGTCGCGCATGATGTCGTAGCTGTTGCGTGTATAGGCGATGGTTTTGCCGTCTGGCGACACCCTTGGGTCGCTGGCCCACTCCAAGTTGAACAGGTCCAGATCCGTGAAGGTGGCGGCAACCGTTGCGGCAGCCTCGGCCTCTTGCTTAGCACCGGAGACAACGTTTTGCGCAGTGGCGAAAGACGCGCTGAACAGCAGCGAGCAGCAGCCTAGCAAGATCATGACTTGCATAGAGACGTGCATAGACATGTTAGCGCCACACGCCGGATTGGTTGCTGTGGTAGCCCAAAGACTGATAAGCCGCGTCGATGAGTGATTGGCCCCGCTCGTTCATCAGGATGCCGGGCCCCATGCGGTTCATGGTGTAGCCAAAGCTCATACCCAAGGCAGGGTCGGCAAAGCCAATACTGCCACCGGCACCGACGTGGCCAAACGCGCTGCCGCCCAAAATGGCGCTGTCTTTGGTCACTGCTTGCTCGCGGCGATTATCCATCGACTTCATAAACCCTAAACTGAAACGGGTGGGGATCAGCAAGGTGGCATCTTCATGTGTCGCCACCGCTACTTCACCCATAGCGGCTAAGGTGTCGGCGTCTACAAATTTGTGACCGTGTAGCTCGCCGCCGCAGGCGAATGGCGCGTACAGGCGAGCTAATCCGCGCGCGTTGGCAATGCCACCGCCGCCGCCAATTTCAGCGGCGTGGCACTTGGCATTGTTGGGGTTAAACCCGCCGTTGTTAAACAAGGCCAAAGCCTGAATGGAATTTGGATCGTTAATCAGCGCCGCGGTAAAAGCGCCGATCGGCGCGCCTTTTTCTGGTCTAAACGGAATCATGGGGGCAACCCTGTCTTCCAATTCTGGGGGTAAACCGATCCAACAATCAGCATGAGTGGGTTGTGCAACGGCTGCGTTGAAATACGCGCCCAGCGACTGTCCGGAAACGCGTCGAATCAATTCCCCCACTGTCCAGCCGAAATTCATCATGTGGTACCCATTGCGCGTGCCCGGCTTCCAGAATGGTTCCTCTTGCTCGAGCTTCTGGATCATAAAATCCCAATCACAACAGGCGCCGTCTTCCAGTTGCTCGCGAAAGCACGGCACCCCGGCGGAGTGGTCCAGCATCATTTTGACGGTGACGTCTTGTTTGGCCTTGTTGGCAAACTCCGGCCAGTAGCGTTTGACGGGGGCGTCCAGGTCTAGCTCACCGGCGCTGATTAAAGTGTGTGCCGCTAATGCCACCATACCCTTGGTGGTGGAGTAGACCACACAGATTGTATCTTCATCCCAGGCTTCGGTCGTCTTGGTATTTTTTGTGCCACCCCATAAATCCAGCACCGGCTCGCCATCGATGTGAATACATACCGCGGCGCCAACTTCGTTGTGCTGTTCAAAGTTGTTGGCGAACGCCTTGGCGACGGCCGCGAAACGCGGATCATAACTGCCGTGCAGTTCACCGCTGGGGGAGGATTTGGAGAATGTTTGCATAGTGTCCTAACATCGTTGGGTCTGTTAATAGGCAGGCGGGAAAAAGCGTTTTGAATTGCATAACGTCACAGTGTAGTCACAAAGGCAGACATTGATAAGATGTGAAAAGGAGAGACGACTGTGGAGGAAGGTTGTGAGAACAAACCGCCCCCACACAGCGGTGTGGGGCCGGCGGGCGAACTGGTGGCGTTTGCCTTGCCTCAATAGGGATTAAGTCGGAATTAGTGCGGCAACCCCACCGTCATGCCGCCGTCCACCACCATCTCGGTGCCGGTGATGTAAAGGCTTTCGTCCGCCCCCAGGTAAACTGCCATATTGCCGATGTCCCGCGCCGGATCTCCCATGTAGCCAATCGGCAACGTGCGTTCGATCTGTTGCCGCAGAGCTGTTGGGTCAGGTGCCGCCGCAAACATGGGGTCCATGATCGGTGTGTCGATGACGCCGGGATGGATCGAGTTGCAGCGAATGCCGTGGGGGGCGTTTTCCACCGCCACGGTTTTGGTTAATAGACGTACGCCGCCTTTGCTGGCGGAGTAGGAGGCGCCGCCAAGCTGGCCGCGTAGGCCAACCACTGAAGACAAATTGATAATTGAACCCGCTGGTCCGCCGGGGTTGGTTTTCATGGCGCGTACACCGTGTTTGCAACCGAGAAAGACACCGGTGAGATTGACATCCAATACCTGCTGCCACTGCTCCAGGGGTGTTTCATCCACTGGGCAATTGCTGAAGATACCGGCGTTGTTGACGAGGATATCCAGGCGACCGCCTCGCTCGACAACCGTTTGGATCACCGCTTGCCACTGCGCTTCGTCGGCAACGTTTTGCCGCAGGTAAGTGGCGCCCAGCGCATTTGCGGTGGCGGCGCCTAACTCGTCGTTGATGTCACTGATAAAGGTCGTGGCCCCTTCTTCACAAAAGCGCTGTGCGATGCCGCGTCCCAATCCCGAGGCGCCGCCGGTTATCAGCGCCACCTTATCCTGCAGTCGACCCATACGATGGTTCACTTCACTTTTGTTGTTCAGAATCACCGGCAGCATCTCCGATCCTAGCTGGCTGATCAACCGTAGCCCGCCTTGGGGTGACGTCTTTCCAGATCCCCGGTTAAAGGTAATGAAGTATAGGTTTGGTAGCTGGATTGTCTTGGCTGGTCATTTTGTGGCGGTTGGTTGGACGCATACGCCAAGACAGACACGTTGTTTCGGTTTGCTGATCAATGTTCATGTGTTTTCGGTTTGCTTGTGTCGGGCAACCCTGCTGTATCCAGCATGCTGGATCGGTTATATGTTGGAACGCTATTCCAACTGGAAGGCGGCGTGAATAAGCCGGTCGAGGCGGAAGTTGTTCTTGGCAAAGTCCAAGCGCCAACGCCGCCCGGTATGAACAAGGCGCGCCACGCAGCGCACAAGATATCGGATTAGAGGCCGTAGTCCATGTTTGCGCGCTTTGTACGGTCTTGGCCGACACGAACCGCTCATCGGCCGCTACTTAGATAATCCTATTTACCAAGCGGCCCACTAGTGTCCTGAGTTAGAAGTTCGCATACAAAATCTTTCAATGGATTTGAGTATGTCATCTGCAGTTTTATGCCATCGAAACGGCTGTGGATTTTCGTT
>JANQKS010000089.1 GCA_028281005.1 Pseudomonadales bacterium | reverse complement strand
CGCGCATTGAGTCACGTGAAACAATTGTTATGCCGTGCAATCTTCAGCCTGACCAGTTCAATGAGTTCCTCCGGCACGGAGCGACCCGCGCGCGCCGGTAAATAAAACTGAAAGTAGCTGTCAAACAGCGCTTGGCTGTTGGCCAGACCGCGACTGGTTGAAGAGTCGCCGCCGGCCGCTTCCATGGCTTTCACTGTTTCCAACACATGCGGTTCCAGCTCGTGATCTTGCTTTAGGTGGATGCGTGCCATTTTTATGTCTCAATTGCATAGCTGTCGAGCGTTCAGAGTAACCTTTTTTGCTCCGCAAGTGTTCGCTTACCAGAGTTACCGATACACTGCGTAAAACCGTAGCGGGACCAAATCATCGACCCCAAAGACATTGCCGCCGGTTACGACCAACTGGCTGACCACTGGGCGAGTGCTGCATTTGATCGCAACAACGGCATCCCGCAGCACCAACGCGCGTTGGCGTTTTGTGAGGCCAACGACACGCAGCGTTACGCGTTAGATGTAGGGTGCGGCAGTAGCGGCCGGTTCATCGACTTGTTGCAACAACATGGATTCACGGCGGAAGGGCTAGACCTGTCGGCGCGTATGCTTGAGCTCGCAGCCAAGCGCCATCCGCATGTCACCTTTCACCACGCGGACATCTGTCGCTGGGCGCCGCCGCGGTCTTATCACTTTGTCACCGCTTGGGACAGTATTTGGCACGTACCCTTGTCTGAACACGCCGCCGTACTGCACAAGTTGTTGGGGTGTTTGGAGCCGAGCGGCGTGTGCATTTTTAGTATGGGTGGGCTCGACCAAGCCGGAGATAAAACAGACGCAGCCATGGGGCCACAGATGTACTACAGCGCCTTAGGGATCTCTGCCGTACTGCAATTAGTTGAAGCGGCGGGGTGCGTGTGCCGGCACTTGGAGTATGACCAATACCCCGAACCCCATGTGTATCTGATCGTGCAGCACTAGGGGATTTTGGCAATTGGAATGCAGGGTTGCTGCGATTCGGTTGAACTGAAAGTCGAAACACACGGTCGAAGGTGTATCTGGCCTATCGCGGCCGTCTCAAGGGGAGCATCTCAAGCAATGACTAAACCCGCTAAGGTGGCCATTTTCGCCGCCACGCACTTAGGCGCCATCGCCATCGGTTTTGCTCTCGGTATCTACGCCTTACCCATCCTCACGGCGCCTGCGAGCCCGGCAACGGAGGTTGTGCGCGCCACAGCCAGTGCTGCACAGTTTACGGGCACTTTCCGGCGCGATTTGACGGACAGCGATGCCTTGCATTGGGGAGAGGGGGCACTCTACATCTCAGATGATGCTGTCGCGTTTGAAGGAAACCTGGCCCCGGGGCCGGATTATCGGCTCTATCTGTCGCCGAAGTTTGTCGAAACAGAAGCCGACTTTGCCGCGTTGAAGGCAAGTATGGTACAGGTAGGGCATGTGCGCACGTTTGAGAACTTTATGCTCAGCGTGCCGGATACCATCGACCCGCGCGACTATAGCGCCGCTATCGTTTGGTGCGAGACCTTTGGTCAGTTTATCACTGCCGCTGCGTATCAATAGCCACGATGGCAGCAAAACAGGGCGGTGTTTTTTCTGGCTGTGTTTGCGGCAGTGGTGACAGAAGAGTTAGGTATGCAGACCATGGTGACCCTCAGAGTTGCTGCATGGCTTATCGACACGGCCTGGTACCTCATCATTGCTGTACTCATTTCCACCGGCCCCGTGTTGGCGTATCTGCAGCGGTATGACCATGTGGTGAATACCTTGATGGCTGCGCTGTTGTTGCTCTTAGGCGTGATCAGCTTACGGCGGGAGTTTGCCTAAAGGTCTAAAACACCTTGCCCTTGACCGGAAGCTGCGTCAGCGCGAAGCGCGGTAACTTCTCTTTGGCAGCATCTATTTCCGGCCGAGACCGCATAGCGGGGCCGCTATACCCAGGCTCAAACAGACGATGTGGGTCATCACCGTTTACAAATCCCAGGTAGCTGCCGCCGTAGTCATAACCGATCAAACGGCGCAGCGGCTCGGGGAACGCCTGCGCAACCTCTGGCGGGTGCGCGAGATATTGGTTTTCTTCCTGCCGCAGCCAGCCCAGGCTGTATTGCATCGCCATGCCTGTGCGCGCGCGTTGGCTGGCGTTTTCGCCGCCGCCGTGGATGGTGCCGCCTAAGTAAATGAGCACCGAGCCAGGTGGCATTTCTGCGTTGATCACTTCGTGTGGTTCGGCGTCACGATCGTCAGGCCACAGATGGCTGCCGGGTACCACTTGGGTCCCGCCATTGGCGGCATCAAATTCTGACAGAGCCCACATAGTAGGCATAAGCGTTGTGATACCGAGGTGGGACAGCGGATACAAATCGCCATCGCGGTGCAACGGCTGGGCCAAAGCCCCTGGTTCTAAGTGCATGACACCGGTGAAGTTCAGTTGGTAGTTGGTGGCGTACTTCAGCAACTCGCGTTCTAACAGACTCAACACCACGCGATGGGTCACCAATTCCTGGGCGGCCTCCGACTTTTGCAGTATACCACCGAGGCGTTTGGTGCGTGCGCCGAGGAATTCGTCGTGGCCAAAAGGTGCAACATCAATATGCGGTTTGAGGTCTTGCCAGGCACGGCTCGCGAGATCGACGGCAAGTTCTTCAATGATGAGATAGCCGTGCTCCAGCAGCAGCGCGTGCATCGCAGCCATATCGAGGTCCGGGGTTACGATATTTAGGTGTCCAGTGGCGTTTGCCATGGGTTGAGTGGTGCGCATCAAACTGTTTCCCCTTTAATGTTTGAGCGTTGCTGAACAACTTCCCCAGCAGGCTATCGGTTTAGAAGTATCTTTTAAGAAATCTTTTAAAAGTATCTCTTAAAAGTACCCTTCGCGTTTCTTGCGCTCCATGGATGCGGCCTGATCGGTATCCAGTAGTCGTCCTTGGCGTTCACTGGTGCGCGACGCGATCAACTCCATGACGATGGAGCTTACCGTGGTAGCGCGGCTTTCGACAGCGCCGGTCTGTGGATAACACCCCAGGGTACGAAAGCGAATCCAGCGCTCTGCTAAGGAGTGTTGCTCGCTATCAGACAGATAAGGCAGCATCCGCTCATCATCCAAGGCCAATATTTGGCCGCTGGCATCATCAACCCAGCTAAGTCGAGGTGCGGCGAAATACAAGGGCACTATGTCGATGTTTTCGATTTGGATGTACAGCCAAATGTCGAGTTCGGTCCAGTTCGACAGTGGAAAGACACGTACCGTTTGTCCGTCGGTGAGATGCGTATTGTAAAGGCGCCACAATTCCGGCCGCTGCTGCTTCGGATCCCACTGGTGGGTGGCAGAACGGACCGAAAATACCCGCTCTTTGGCGCGGGATTTCTCTTCATCCCGGCGTGCTCCGCCTAAGGCTGCGTCGAAGCCGTACTGGTCCAGCGCCTGTTTCAGCGCAAAGGTTTTCATGTGATCGTTATAAGCCACAGATCCCGACTCGATGGGGTGTATGCCCGCCGCTAGCGCTTCTTTGTTGATGTGGACGCGTAGATCAAGGCTGTGCTTTGCCGCCAGGCGATTCCGGAACACAGCCATTTCGGAAAACTCCCAGGTGGTATCGATGTGCAGCAAGGTAAAGGGGATGGTTGCCGGCCAGAAGGCTTTGCGGGCCAGATGCAGCATGGCGGTGGAATCTTTACCGATGGAATAGAACATACACGGGTTGTCAAAGTTTGCCGCCACTTCGCGCATGATGTGGATGGCCTCAGCTTCGAGTCGTTCCAAGTGGGTCAGAGTATGCATGTTGATACCTGCGGCAATTCCAAGAGTGCACTCTAGCGCCGGCATGGCTACGGGAAAGTCGCTTTTTATGATTCGACGCGCAGGTATAGCCGATGGGTCAATGGCGTGTGCAGCACGCCAAACCACCCATGCGACGCACAAGAATCATTTAAACTATAGTCTGCGACTTTCACACAGCTTACGAGGATCCCATGAGCCACCCACAGTTAGAGCTAAGCAACGATGAACTCCTGACCACCACCCGCGCGGTACGCAAGCGCCTAGATTTTGACAAACCCGTACCCATGAGCATTCTGGAAGAGTGTATGGAGATTGCCGTGCAAGCACCCACCGGCTCCAACGCCCAAGGCTGGCAGTTTATGTTTGTCACCGAGCAAGCGAAAAAAGACCGTATCGCCCAGTTGTACGCCCAGGTGTGGGAAATCTACAAAACCATGCCGGTGGCAATCCATCATCTGCACCGAGACAGTGGTGACCAATCTCTGGTTGCAAGCCAAGCACGTTCAACCTCGTCCGCCGAATTCCTTGCTGCCAACATGGCAAAAGCGCCGGTGCTGCTGATTCCATGTGTGGCGGGCCGTATCGATGCGCCGGAAATTGCCGGTGGCGGTAATTTTGCCCAGGCGGCAACCTATGGATCCATTATCCCGGCGGCATGGAGTTTTATGATCGCTGCCCGAGCGCGGGGATTAGGCACTGCGTGGACCACTTTGCACCTGATGCACGAGCGGGAGGTAGCGGAGCTTTTAGGTATCCCTTACGCGGAATATACCCAAGTGGCTTTGATTCCGATTGCGTACACCTTGGGCACCAACTTTAAACCGGCCTATCGCCCGCCGGTGAGCACAGTAATGCACGTCGATCAGTGGTAAGCCGGGAGGCCTTATGCAAATTGCCGCAGGACTGATTAAAGTGAAGCCGGAAGCTGCTGAACTGGTACAGCAGTGGACCACTACCATTACCCAGCGAATGGACGAAGCGCTTCTCACTTTGCGTGATGAGGGCGTGCAAATTGAATCTTGGTTCGAACTGGAGTTAGAGGGGTCGAAATACCTCTTGTGGTACATGCGTGCTGAATCAATTGCGGCGATATGGAGTGCCTTTGAAACATCCACACACGACATTGATCACTTTCACTTAGAGACGATGACCGCTCTGACCGAGGCAGCCTTTGAAGCCACACCCTTGGTGGATTTACATTTGGAGGACGACGCTGGCGGCAAACTGGCATAACCCCAGCGCTCTGATTTCGTGGGCAACAACTCACTGCCTCTGTTCTCGTGCATTGGAACTTTTTGAGCGCGACAGCCGACAATTTCTATGAGTTGGCTATTGCCTGCAACGGAGAAATTGTCATGCAAAACGTACTTGAACTCGCCGCCGTGACCCTGGCTGTGGCGTTACCTTTCCTTGTTGCGCTGGCGCTGCGTCTTATCTACACCTACCGTATAGAAACGGCCAAACATCGGCGTGAGCAGAACACCGAACAATCGGCCGCTGAGTTGGTAAAACTTCAAGCCACGCTGGTGACTCTCCAGGGTAGGGTCGCAACCCTTGAAGCCATTGTCACCGACCAACGTTATGAACTGGATCGAGAATTGGCCAACATCGCTTAACAAGTGGCCAGTGTGCCGCTTCTCGGCGAAATCAGTTAGTCTGGTGCGCTTTCGAATTGGATAAACGATATGCGACTAGACGGCAAGACGATGGTGGTGACCGGGGGTGCAGGTGTGCTGGGCCAGGCGGTGGCGGCGGTAGCAAAAGACCACGGCGCGAACGTTGTGCTTTTAGACGTTGTGCCCGATTTCACCAGTGAGCTTGGGCGTACGCTCACCGTGGATCTCACCGACCAAGATGCGGTGCAAAGCTGTTTCGCCGAGATTGGCGAATTTCATACGCTGGCCAACATTGCCGGTGGATTCGACATGGGGCCCAGCGTGTATGAGACCGAAGATGCCATGTGGGACGCGATGTTTAACATCAACGTCACCACACTACGCCGAGTGTTGAGCGCCGCAGTGCCGATACTATTGGCTCAAGGCAGTGGCAGTATCGTCAACGTCGGCGCCTTGGGGGCGCTGCAAGGGCAGGGTCACATGGGCGCATACACCGCCGCTAAGTCCACTGTGATGCGCCTAACCGAGGCGTTGAGTGCTGAAGTGCGGCAGCAGGGCATCAACGTCAATGCGGTTTTGCCGAGCTTACTTGATACGCCGCGCAATCGTTCGGACATGCCGGACGCGGACTTTTCCACCTGGGTCAATCCACAGGACCTCGCTACGGTTGTGTGTTTTCTTGCTTCCGACGCCGCGCAGGCGGTGCACGGCGCCTTAGTACCTGTGGAAGGCCTGGTGTGAGTTATTCGTTGACCAGCTCGCGGCCGATCACAAACCGCATGATTTGACTGGTGCCTTCCAGAATCTCGTGCACGCGTAGGTCGCGTAAAAACCGCTCCATGGGGAAATCCATCAAAAAGCCGTAGCCACCGTGTAGCTGCAAGGCATCATTGACCACCTTAGAACCAGTTTCGGTGGTTAATAGTTTTGCCATCGCGGCCCATTGGGTTTTGTCGATGGCTTCTCGGGAGACTTTGTCGGCGGCGATGTAAAGCAATGCGCGTGCCGCTTCCAATTGGGTTTTCATGTCCGCCAGCATGAACTGAGTGTTCTGAAAGTCAGCGATACGTTGGCCAAACTGGCGGCGCTCTTTGACGTAGCTGATGGCATCGTCCAAACAACGCTGCGCGCCGCCTAGAGAACAGGCGCCGATGTTGATGCGTCCGCCGTCTAATCCTTTCATGGCAATTTTAAAACCATCCCCTGGAGAGCCGACCATATTGCTCGCGGGGACGCGGCAATCATCAAACAACACCGCCGCGGTGGGTTGCGAATGCCAGCCCAGTTTGCGTTCCTGACTGCCGAACGAGAGGCCCGGTGTGTCTTTCTCCACGACAAAACAAGAGATCCCACCGGCCTTGGAGCCTTGGTCGGTGCGCGCCATAACGACGTATAGCTCGTTAACACCACCACCGGAAATGAAGGCTTTGCCGCCATTCAGCACATAGTGATCGCCGTCCTTTTCGGCCTTTGTTTTAAGCGAAGCGGCGTCCGAACCGGCGCCGGGTTCAGTCAGGCAGTAGCTGGCGATGTTTTCCATGGTGACCAGTTGCGACACGTATTTCTCTCGCAGCGCATCGCTGCCGAAAGAATCAATCATCCAGGTGGCCATGTTGTGGATTGAGATAAATGCCGAAGTACTGGGGCAGCCGTAGGCCATGGATTCCATGATCAGTGCCGCTTCAACCCGCGAAAGGCCAATGCCGCCATGTTCTTCGGCAACATAAATCGAGCCAAATCCCAATTGCGCGGCCTTGTTTAGCGTCTCGCGCGGGAATACGTGCTCTTCATCCCAGTGGGCCGCAAAGGGGGTGATCTCATCCGCGGTGAATTTACGCGCCATCTCCTGGATTGCGCTTTGTTCTTCGGTGAGCTCGAAATGCATAATGTGAGGTCGCAGCGGTATAAATTTGGAACGCATTCTATGATTGAAGGCCGAGCAAAGATAGTCTTGACCCGGCGGTGGCCACAGGCGGTGGAGCAACGCATGGCGCAGTTAGGGGAGGTGGTGCTCAATCAAGAGGACACCCCAATGACCGCTGATCAGCTGGCAAACGCGTTGCACGAGGCGGATGTGGTGTGCCCCACGGTCACCGATGCCATGCCGGCGGAGCTGTTTAGCGGCAGCGACCTTCGCGCTAAACTGTTGGCAAATTTCGGTGTGGGGTTTAACCACATAGACCTAGCTGCGGCTGCGGCCAAAGGCATCGCTGTGACCAATACGCCTGGCGTGCTCACCGATGCCACCGCTGAAATTGCATTCACCCTGCTGATGATGAGCGCGCGGCGCACGGGTGAAGGCGAGCGCCACTTGCGTGCTGGGCAATGGCACGGCTGGCGTCCGACCCACATGTTGTCTACCCAGGTGACCGGCAAAACTCTGGGTCTCATTGGTATGGGCCGTATCGGTACCGCGTTTGCCCGCATGGCGCATCAAGGTTTGGGTATGCGCATTCTGTACTTCAATCGACAAGCGGTGGATGATGCCGTTGCCGCCGAATTGCAGACAGAGTTTGTCTCGTTGGAAGAGTTGTTACAGCGTGCCGACTTTGTCAGCCTACATTGCCCGTCGACACCACAAACACACCACCTGTTGAACGCAGAACGTTTAGCGCTCATGCAGCCCAATGCCCATCTGATCAACACCGCGCGCGGGGATGTGGTGGATGAAGCGGCCCTGGTGGCCGCGTTACAGACTGGTGTTATTGCCGGCGCAGGTCTTGATGTGTTTGAAGACGAACCGCACTTAAGCCCTGGCTTGATGGAGCTGGAGCAGGTTGTGCTGTTGCCGCACATGGGTAGCGGTACGACGGAGACCCGCGAAGCCATGGGCATGCGGGCGTTGGCCAACGTGGAGGCTTTTTTAGCAGGCGACAGCATGCCCGACCTGGTGCGCGCTTAACCAAAACAAACATGGGAACGTAGGCGGGTTAGGAGAACACTAGGAGAACCAATGAACAACCTACTAAATCAGGTGCGTGAAGACTGGGCGCGGCGCCCGTGGTGGATGAACCTCATTTTCTACTTTTGTGTGTATATGACGTTTATCTACATGCCATTTGATCTGTTCTGGAAGCCGGTTGCACAAGATGAGGAGGTTTGGTTCGGATTTACCTTGACCGGCTGGTGGGCCAAGGCGACCGCCCCTCTACACTGGTTAATATATGGGGCGGGGGCTTATGGTTTCTGGCGCATGCGTTCGTGGATGTGGCCGTGGGCGGCGGTGTATGCCGCGCAAGTGGTGATTGCCATGGCAGTGTTCAACGTCATCGATCCACGCGGCGGGGGTTGGCTCGCGGGGCTTATCGCGGGTGTAATTTTTGCCCTACCCATGGTGGCGCTGTGGTGCGCCCGGGATGCCTTTAGCACCAGTGCTGTGGCCTCGGCGGGAGGTGTCCGCGATGAGTGAACTACCTTTAGCACAGCGAACAGCCTTGGTGACTGGCGGCGGCCGTGGGATTGGTGCGGCCACTTGTCATAAGCTGGCAGCAGCAGGCGCGGTGGTAATGGTGAATGACCGTGATGACGAGGCCTGCACGGCGGTGGCGAGCGCAATTAATGCCGCCGGCGGTTCCGCGTTTGCCTATGCAGCGGACATCACCGCGCACGAGGCGGCGGAACAGCTCATTGATCACTGCATCGGCACCATGGGTAGCCTGGATATCATCGTTAACAATGCCGGTTATGTATGGAATTCGGCCATGCACAACCATTCTGACGAGCAATGGCAAGCCATGCTGGATATGCATGCGACGGCGCCATTTCGCATATTGCGTGCGTATTACCCTTGGTTGAAACAGCAAGTCGCCAAAGAGGAGGCAGACGGGGCTGCGCGTTGTCGCAAGATTGTCAACATCTCATCGGTGTCCGGCACCGAAGGAGCCGCCACCCAGATTGCGTATTCTGCGGGTAAAGCAGCTGTGGTGGGTATGACCCGCACCTTGGCAAAAGAGTGGGGGCGTCTGAACGTTACGGTCAACTGTGTGGCGTTTGGCCACATCGATACCCGCTTAACCCAAACTTACGAAGATCAGCCTCCCACCATAGAAGTAGGTGGCCGTGACTTCAAAGTAGGTCTGGCCCAGCCCCAGGTGGAGGCCATGGTGCAGACGGTGCCACTGCGACGCGTAGGCACGCCGCAAGATGCGGCCGGCGCCATTTTTCTATTTTGTATCCCTGAATCGGACTACATCAGCGGCCAATTGCTACTGTGCGCCGGAGGTTTACGCGGTTGAGTCCATCTGCCCTAGGCTACCGGCATGGCATCTTGGTCACTGGGCTGTATTTACTGTTGGCGGTGGCCGCGGCTTCGCTGTTGGCTTGGGGTTTGTATCAGCATCTAGATTTTGGCTACGACAAAATTCTCTCGCGCAGCGTCCTCCTGTTTGTCGCGCTTGGCTTGATTCCGCTGTGCCGCGCTGCTCGTCTGAGCCTGTACGACATGGGCTTGCGCCCGGTGCAATGGCAAGCCGTGGTGTACGCCTACCCGTTGGGATTGTTGATCCTGTTGCCGTTAGTTTTGGTCTTCATGGTGACCGGGTTTCGGGTGTTAGATGATCGCGTCGAATACCTAGGTGGCGTCTTTCTGGGATTTGCAGCCGGTGCTTTGGCGAGTTCGTTGTTGGTCGGTTTGTTTGAAGAGATCTTGTTTCGCGGTTTGATGTTCAGCGCGTTGCGCCGCTCCTCAAGCTTTGTTGCCGCCTCGACGGTGGTAGGCACGGTATACGCCGCAGTACATTTTTTAGATGCGGAGCCATTGGCTGCGGACGCCAACATCTATTGGTACTCCGGCTTTACTCAGGTATTTGCAGCGTTTCAACAAATGCTCGATGCAGCTGGGGATTGGGATTCCTTTGTTGCCTTGTTTCTGCTCGGTGTGTTGTTTTGTTGGATGCGGGAGTACATCGGTTTGTGGTGGTGTATCGGTCTGCATGCCGCTTGGGTGTTTGGGATACGCATGTTTAAAGAGATTACCGTGCGGGACATTGTTAACCCCTACGAGGTGTTAGTCGGCAGCTATGACAATTTTGTCGGTCACTTGGTGTCGGTTTGGCTATTGTTCATTTTTGTCGTGCTGGCTTTGCATCGCCAACTGCGGTCCCAAAGTTCAGGCGCAGCGCTGTGAAGACGTACCTTTCATCGCGCGTGGGTAAGCTTATGGCGCGTCTGGCGGAGCTTTGCGTGTCCACAAAAACAAAGCCACACAGCTCAGCACCACCGCTTGTGTCATCAACAGCCAACCTGGCATCTGCGTGATGATGCTGATGGCAAACACCACCACCAGGCTCACGGTGGCGATGACTTTTACGCGAGTTGAAATGGCGCCGTGGGTGCGCCAGTGATGAATCGGCGGGCCGAAGTGCGGGTGTTCGAGTAACCAATCGTGTAGTTGCTCCGAGCCCCGGCTGAACGCAAACGCCGCCAGCAGCAGAAACGGCGTGGTTGGCAGCAACGGCAGAAACGCACCGGCAATACCCAAGCCGACGCAGGTCCAGCCCAAGGCGATCCAAAGATATCTCATCTGCGCTGCCGTTCCGCTATGATCTCAAGCCTACGCAAGCACCCAGGATAGCTGAAAACCGGCATGAGCATCGATATAAATGGCATCGCCCACATCTACATCACCGTGGCGGATATCCCGTTGGCCAAACCGTTCTACGAAAAGCTGCTCGGCGCGTTCGGCATGCAGTGTTTGGTGGATACCGAAAAGCTCTATTATTGCGTTGGTGCGCGCACCGGAGTCGGCATACGCCAAGGCCATCGAGATGCTGCCTTCGATCAGTATCATCCGGGTTTACATCACCTGTGTTTTCGCGCCCGTAATCGCGATTCAATCGACTTACTGGCCGCGCTTATTGAACCCATGGGTGGCACCCTGGTGCATCCGCCCCAGGAAGATGATTGGGCCCCAGGCTACTATTCAGTTTTGTTCGAAGATCCGTGCGGGACACGACTGGAAGTGAATTATGTGCCGGGTAAGGGTAATCTGGACACAGACGTGGAGTTGCCCTTAGCGCCGGAGATACAGGAACGGCTTAGTGTGGACTAAACGGTAGTTTCAAAAACAACAATTCAGTAATGACTTAACCAGTAATGACCTAAAAAGGGAGGATCGATGGATTTCGATATACCAGCAGACTTACAAACCTACCTGCAAGAGTTGGATGATTTTATTGAAAAAGAAATCATGCCGCTGCAAATGGAGAACGATAACAACCGCTTCTTTGACCATCGGCGCGAAGACGCGCGCACGGATTGGGAGCGCGGCGGCCTGCCCAACGAAGAATGGGAGCAGCTGCTGATGGAGGCCAAACGCCGCGCCGATGCCGCTGGCCATTATCGTTACGCGCAGCCCAAGGAGTACGGTGGCCAAGACGGCACCAACTTGGGTATGGCCATCATCCGTGAGCATTTGGCGACCAAAGGCCTGGGCTTACACAACGACTTACAAAACGAACACTCCATCGTCGGCAACAACGTTGGTTTGCTGCTCATGATTGAATATGGCACCGAGGAGCAAAAAGCGGAGTGGATCGATGACCTGGCTGAAGGCCGGCGTGGTTTTGCCTTCGGCATTACCGAGCCTGAGCACGGTTCCGATGCCACCCACATGGAGACCAATGCCTATCGTGAAGGGGATGAATGGGTCATCAACGGCGCTAAAACTTGGAATACCGGCATCCACAAAGCCAAATACGACATGGTCATGGCGCGCACCAGCGGCAACCCCGGAGACGGTGACGGTATCACTGCCTTTCTTACGCCCATGGATTCCGAGGGCTTAAAAATCGAGGAGTTTTTGTGGACTTTTAATATGCCGACCGACCACGGCACCGTGTCCTTCAAAGACGTACGGGTGCCGCACAGCGCAATTTTTGGCGGCGAAGGGCGCGGCTTGCAAATAGTGCAGCACTTTTTCAACGAAAACCGTATCCGGCAGGCAGCCTCGTCTTTGGGGGCGGCACAATTCTGTGTCAACGAGGCTGTGAAATACGCCCAAGAGCGCAAACCGTTTGGTAAGGCGTTGTCCACCAACCAAGGTATCCAATTTCCGCTGGTGGAGTTACAGACTCAATGTGAAATGCTACGCGCGCTGATCCACAAAACCGCTTGGCAGATGGACAAAGACGGCGCTTTTTCGGTGTCCGATAAAGTTTCCATGTGCAACTACTGGTCCAACCGCTTGTGCTGCGAGGCCGCAGACCGTGCCATGCAGGTGCACGGTGGTTTGGGTTACTCACGCCACAAGCCGTTTGAGCACATCTACCGCCATCATCGCCGCTACCGCATCACCGAAGGGGCGGAAGAAATACAAATGCGGCGTGTTGCGGGTTACATGTTTGGTTACATGAAGCAGCGTGCACCCAAAGGTGTACGAGAAAACTAGAATCCAAGTCGCAGCACAGTAGAGCGAAGTCAGAGATGAGCGAGTTTGAAGAAAAACTAAGCCGCACCCTGGTGCGCGCGTTTGGCGGTGACACCCGGCTGGTTAAAGCAGAACGCTTGTCCGGCGGCGCCAGCCAGGAGACCTACCGTTTAGAGATTGCCGATGGCGGCGGGGTCGAACGTACCCTGGCCATGCGCAGAGCGCCCGGTGGAATGAAGGTTGAACCGACGCCGGGGCATCCAGGCTTGGATGTGGAAGCATTGTTGATGCGCAGCGCACGGGAAGTGGGTGTGCCGGAGCCGGAAGTTTTCCACGTGCTCGACGACACCGACGACCTCGGGGATGGTTTCCTCATGGAGTGGTTGGACGGCATCGCGCTGGGTGCGCGTGTGGTGCGTTCGCCGGATCTAGAAGAGATCCGCCCGAAACTCGCTTATCTCTGTGGTGAGGCGCTGGCGCGCATACACAGCATCGATTTAGCCACTACCGGCTTGGATCAAAAGTTGGACGTCATCAGCCCAGGTGCCTACTTGGAGCAGACCTGGGAGCGGTATCGAATGTTCGATACACCCCAGCCGATGATCGACTTCACTGGACGCTGGCTGCAAGAGCACCTGCCTGATGGATTTGCGCCTGCGCTCGTGCACAATGACTTTCGCAACGGCAACATCATGTTTTCAGCCGAGGGAATTGTGGCGGTATTGGACTGGGAGGTGGCGCATATAGGAGACCCGATGCGCGACCTGGGTTGGATTTGTACCAACTCCTGGCGCTTTGGCCGCACTGATCTGCCGGTTGGCGGCTTTGGACACTATGCCGATCTGTTTGCCGGTTACGAAAGCGTGAGCGGTGAAACGGTTGATCCGGAACGGGTCAAATTCTGGGAAGTGTTTGGGTCGTTTTGGTGGGCGGTTGGATGCCTCGGCATGGCGGAACATTATCGGACCGGACCGGACAAAACCGTGGAGCGACCGGCCATTGGTCGGCGCTCATCCGAATGCCAAGTCGACTGCGTAAATTTGCTGATTCCAGGGGAAGTGAGCCTGGTCGAAGCCGCGGCCTCATCCGCTTCCGACATGCCGCGCGTGGATGAGCTACTCGTCAGCGTGCGGGATTTTTTACACGGCGACGTCATGGCGCAAACCGCTGGCCGTACCAATTTTTTGGCCAGGGTCGCTGGTAACTCCCTGGATATAGTGCTGCGCGATCTTGCGGTGGGGGCCGAGGCTCGGCAGTTGGAACACGATCGATTGCAAGCGTTGTTGGGAAGCGGCAGCTTGGATGAACTGCGCTGGAAGCTTGTACATGGCTTGCGTGACGGCGGTATTGCCTTGGATATGCCCGGTTTGCAAGCCCACCTGCGTAGCAGCGTGGTTAATCAAGTGGCCATCGACCAACCCAAATACTCCGGGTTGGCCACGGCGCTTGCTGCTCACTAACGCACTGCAGCTCAGCGAAAACTAAACTGGTCGGGTTTAGGCCGCTCTGATGCTGACCGGTATACCGGTCATGAAGCTCATGTTCGACAGTGGGTCGTAACTGCCGGCACCGGTTGGCAACAAAGCATTGACGTTAGTGCCCGGGTGATTGTGCGCCAGGCTTAAACGCGGATTGTTGGCATGCCCCCAGCCGTGGGTCATGGCAACCACCCCCTGACGTAGGTCTTCATCCGCTTTTACCGTGGCGATGATGCTGCCGTGGTCTGAGGCGACGCTGACTTCGGTGCCGTCTGCCAGGCCGAGTCGGGCAACGTCTTCGGGATGCATATGCAAGGGATTGTCCAACGCCACGTCTCGCTTCAGCGCCGGTAGGTTGTGCATCCAGCTGTTGACCATGTAGTTGGTGCGCAACGTGATGAGCTTCAGCGTGTCCGCGGACTCTGCCTTTAGCTCTGCGAAAATGCGGCTGCAGGCAGGTGCACCGCGGGCGATCAGCGACGGGAAACAGTCCACTTTGGCCCCTTCGTGCTGCACCGCAACGTCGAATAGCAACTCTGGCTGCGGTTCTGGCAACGTGATGGTGTGGCTGGGCTGCGCCTGCAATTGCGCCAGAGATAGGTCGCTGTTGTTGAGCTGGCGGTCTATTTTTGCCATCGGATCGGCTTGTGCTTGATCCAATTCTGAAGGTAAACCCAGCGCCTGTAGCAAGCGTGCGAAGATCCACCATTCAGGTTTGCGCTCAAACGCCGGTGGCACCACGGCTTCGGTGTACTGCACATAGGGTTCCGGTTGGAAACCCAGCGAAACCGAATTGACATCGGCGCGTTCCAACCAGTCTGTAGCGGGCAGCAGATAGTCGGCGAGGTTTGCAGTGGCGCTGGGATAGATGTCCACCACCACTAACAATTCGAGCTTTTTAAAGGCTTCCCGCAAACGCCTTTCACCCGCCATGGACAGGATCGGGTTGCCTGACATACAGATGAGGCCTTTCACCAGACCGGCTTCGATGTGTTCCGCCAACAGGTTACCGGGCAGGGAGCCCGTGATGCGGCGCATTTCACCAAACGGCGATTCAAAAAAGGGATTGTCGGTTTTGGGTTTGCCAACGGTAGCCGCGGGAAAATAGCCGGGTGAATAGATGTTGCCGCCTTTGCGGCCTAAATTGCCGGTGATCAGACTTAACATCTGTACCAGCCAGTAGGCTAGGGTGCCTTGGCGCCCCATGTTGGCACCGGTGCTCATGTGGACGCTGGCGCCGTCGGCGTTGGCGAAATCCCGCGCGAGGTTGCGCATTGTTTCAGCGTCTATGCCAACCACGTCGGCAACGTCGGCCGGTGCGTAGTCGGCAACAAACTGCCATAACGCATCCGCGTTGCTGGCACGGCTCTCTAACCAGGCCTCGTCAACTAGATTCTGGGTTTTGATTTCATGGATTAACGCCGCCAGAAAGTACACGTCGGTGTCGGGTTTAATCTGCACAACCTCACCGGTATGCGGCGTGGCGGATTCAATTTTACGCGGGTTGATATGGGTCACCGTACCGCCGCGCGCGACAATGTCTCGTAGCGTGGCCATGGGGTTGGTCATGTGCACAAAGCTGACGTGAGAGATTTTTGGATTGGAGCCAATACTTAAGAAATAGTTGGTGTGCTTAAAATCCGGAATGGGATGCAAGTTTGCGGTCCCGAACATGGCTTCGGAGGCAGCAAATTTGTTGGAGCAATCTTGGGTGCCGGATCCAAACGAGTATTTCACACCCACCGCGCGGGCGAAGCGCCGCGCGGCTTCTCGTCCAGTGCTGTTGAAGGCTGACGGATTGCCGACATACATACCAAGCGCATCGCTGCCGTATTTTTCCGCTAGGTCGGCAAGGCGTTTTGATATTGCTTGCGCGGCGGTGTCCCAATCCAGCTGTTCGAACTCACCCACAGCGGCTTGCTTGGCGTTGCTGCGCGCCTGAGGGAAATTGATGCGATCCGGGTCGCGGTGCAACTCAACAAAATTGAGGCCTTTGTGACACGCAAAACCTTTGTGTACGGGGTGGTTTTTGTCCGGCAGCAGACGCACAACTTGTTCGTCTTCGACGCTGGCGATCATGGCACATTGGGGTTCGCAGATTCTGCAATAAGTGGGTACGCTTTTCATAGTTGGTAGCATAGACAGGTAGGGATTGGATTGGAACTGTTTGCGGTTTTTGACCGCTGCGGCCGACCTATAGGGCTGCGGCCGCGGCAAGAAGTACACCGCCACGGTTGGTGGCACAAATCAGCGCAGGTGTTTGTATTTGATGGACAAGACCGCTTGTTGTTGCAGCAGCGCGCAGCCGCTAAAGATCTATACGCCAACTTGTGGGACTACAGTGTGGGTGAACACTTGCAACCGGGGGAGAGCTTTTATGCCGCTGCCCTGCGCGGGCTGCGCGAAGAGCTAGGCATCACCGATATTGATCAATTGGAGCCGCTGGGCGGGGAGCGCTGGGTGGAGATCGAGTCCGAGCAGCATGCGGACCGGGAAATACAACAGGCTTATCGCTGCATTTATGAGGGCGCCATAGTGATAGATCCGACGGAAGTTGCGCAGGTACGCTACGTTGAACGCGATGCGCTTGCGCTGTGGCTGCAAGACGCGCCGCAGGAGTTTACGCCCTGGTTTGTGGCCGACATGAAGGAGTTTTCACCACTGTGCTAACAAAAGAGCAAATACAAGCCGCCGCGGCGTCCTTGGATGCGGCAGAACAGCAGCGCCAACAGATTAAATCCGTGTCATTAACCTATCCGGATATGAATCTGGACGACGCTTACGCCATACAACAAGCATGGGTCGACATGAAAATTGCGCGTGGCGCGAAGGTGCTGGGGCGCAAAATTGGGTTGACCTCGCGCGCCATGCAGCAAGCCATGCAAATTGACGAGCCGGACTTTGGCACACTGCTGGATGATATGTTGTTCGACGATGGCGCCGATATTGATACCGCCCGCTTTACCGACCCGCGGGTAGAGGTGGAGTTGGCCTTTGTGCTGGCGTCAGATTTGCGTGGCGAGCAGTTGACCATCACAGACGTGCTGAACGCCACGGACTACGTGGTACCGGCAATAGAATTGATAGCCGCACGCACCCACAGAGTCGACCCAGACACCGGCGTGGCCAGAGGGGTCCTTGATACTGTGAGTGACAATGCTGCCAACGCCGGCGTCGTTTTAGGCGGTCGACCGGTTAAACCTCATGCGCTGGACCTGCGTTGGGTGTCCGCTTTGTTGTACAAAAACGGTGTCATCGAAGAATCGGGGGTGTCGGCGGCGGTGTTAAATCACCCGGCTAATGGCATTTTGTGGCTGGCGCGCCGCTTTGCCGAACACGGTATACACCTAGCGGCGGGTGAGGTGATTTTGTCCGGCTCTTTTACGCGGCCGGTGGCAGTGGCGCCCGGTGACATCATCCAGGTGGATTTTGGTGGGTTGGGTAGTTTGGTCAGCCGTTTTGTGTAGGCTTGCTTGTCAGCCTCAGGGCGCTTGTAAAGTTCTAGGGTGCCTCTGAGCTTTTGAGACTTATTCAGAAGCTCCCTGGCTAAATACCTGGTCATACACATACAACGCGGGTGAACCGCCGGTATGTATAAGTACCACATGCTCATGATCCTTCAGATTGCCTAAATTGATCTGATCTATCAGACCGGCCAAGGCTTTTCCTGAGTACACTGGGTCGAACAGCAACCCTTCCAGCGACGCTGCCATACGTAGGGCGGACAAACACTCTTCGGTGGGCTGGCCGTAGCCGTTGCCGTAGTAAGCATTATTCACTTGGACGGCTCCCGTTTTGGCGGCGCCAAAGCGTGAACTCATGCGCTCTAACAACTCGTTGATGCGCTGCTGCAGGATTGCCGGATCTGCATGGTAAACGTTGATGCCCAACACTTCGGCTGCGCTCTCCAAATGCGCTAAGCCATATAACAAGCCCGCTTGGGTGCCTGCTGAAGAAGAAGCGTGCACCACATAAGTTAGCTCTATACCTGCCTGTAGCGCTTGCTGCACAAGTTCTTCGGCACAACGTGCATAACCCAAGGCGCCTAATTCGTTGGAGCCGCCCGCGGGGATGATGTAAGGGTTTTGGCCGGTACCTTCTAAGCGCGCTAGCAGTTCGCGCGTAAACGTTTTTGTCTGTTCTGTATCAACGAGATGCTGATGGGCGCCCAGAAGTTGTCCCAGTAGCACGTTGCCGTTGCTTTCATACCCGGGGTTGTTGCTGGCCACGGTACGGCTGAGTATCTGATGGCAAGTCAAACCCGCCTTGGCGCAGGCGGCTGCGGTTTGGCGCGCGTGGTTGGACTGTACCGCGCCGAAGGTCACCACGGTATCCGCGCCTTCGCTGAGTGCCTCGCCCAGCAAGTATTCAAGCTTCCGGGTTTTATTGCCGCCCACTGCCAAGCCGGTGCAATCGTCGCGTTTCACCCATATGGTGGGGCCGCCCAGTTCTTTGCTTAGGTTGAGCAGAGGCTCAAGCGGCGTAGGCCAGAACCCAAGGGAGAACTGTTCCTGTTGGTGCCAGGGGTGTGTTTGCAAAACGCTCATCACGCGTAAAAGGGGCTAGGGTAGTGCAGATGTGTGTTGTTGACTACCGTGCTGCACGAGACAAGCAGCGGCCATGTGGCATCCGGCCAGCACTGCGTCTTTAAGCGCCTCAAGTTGGTTTGGGTGTGGGGCGTGTTTTAGGTTTTTAAGCACCTCGACCTCTAGGCCTTGAGTTACCAAATGCTGACAAAGTCCCGCGACCAATGCGTCGCCACAACCTGTGGGGTCCACACTGGAAGCCGAGGCCGGTACGTCGATGGAGATCTCTGTGCCATCAGCAAAACTTAGGCGGATTGGCTGAGCCCCGTGAGTACGGATCACCAATTGATTGTTGAGCGAGTGGTGGTTTTGTAGGCACTTGATCTCATAGTCGTTGCCAATGACCCAATCGGCCATGGTCACCATGGTGGCCATTTGGTCGGCGCTGAGTTGATCGGTGTATTGCCCCGGCACAAATAGGATCAGCGGTGGGTGCGCCAATTGGCTGGCATGTTGAAGCGTACACGCCATCAAAGGCGGCGGGTAAGGTGCTTGTATGAAGATTGCGGCTTGGGCGAAACTGATCGTCTCTAAATGCGCTCGCCACTGTTCTACATCCGGGACCGGACCGGGATAGAAACCGGTGAATTGATGGCCCTCGGGGTCGGTCATAATCACGGCTCGCGCATTTGAGCGGCCAGGTGTGCGCAAGCAGAACCGAGTATCAATTCCAAGTGCCGCTAAGTGGGCGAGGTAGTCCGCGTCGTCGACCAAGCCGGTGCAGCTCACCAGGGTGGTGGGTTGTTTGAGTTGCGCGCAGTTGTAGGCGATGTTGCCGCCGCAGCCGCCAAACGCGTGGGTGATATCGGAGAGTTTGCAATTCAGAAGCGCAGTACGGTTATCGAGCAGGCTGCTTTCGGTGGTGCAGATTTGGTCGTAGGCGAGCGCGCCGACCACCGCTATATGACTAGGTTCGGCTGCGGTCACTTAGTGCGACTTGGCAGTACGGTCTCTAGCGCAGCCCAGAAGGTGAGCCTGATGCGGCTGAACGCATCCAACTGTGCGCCGGCGTCCATACGACGGAAAAAACGCCGTAGACGGGGGTGTTGATCGAGGCTGCGGCGCACACGCGGCGAAAGGCTGGCAAAACAAGCTGCGGCGACGAGCAAAAACAAAAAACCCGGCAAAAAAGGCAGCATCAGACCAAACACCCCCAACACAAAACTGGCGCTGCCGAGGAGGACAATAAAGATGGTTTTCATCGCTGTTTGAGCCTATATTGAGTTTGGTTAGAGGGAAGTTTGCAAATTCGAGGCCAGTCTCTAAAAGCCACCTAATTCTTTGATTTTTATAATAATAATCAAAAAGTCAATATGGATGTTTGGGCAAAAAAACGACGCTATTGGCTCTTTTCGCCAATCAGTATAGCGAATTAGGCCAAAAAACCGTTTACAAGCCATTACCCGCTTTTCGAAGCGGCTTAGTTAATCTGCAACATTCATCTGTAACGCTAACGTTTACTAGACAGGTCAACATCCAAACTTCGCCATAAAGAAGGCCATAGAAGGACACACTTTATGCAACAGCTACTAGGTCAACGCTTCAGTCTCGAGAACATCGACTATGCCATCGTGGATGTACGCAACATTCAAGGCGATACCATGGTCTATGCCGAGCCTGCTGTAGAAGCGGCTGGGCCGGGCCGTGCGGCGTTCCGTTATGCGGACATCGAAGCTCATTTACAACGGGAAGAACCCGACATCGCATAGTGATGTAAGTCATACGTAGGATGTGACCTGGGTCATCTCCAGCACCGCTCGGGCCCGGTAAACTGCTGGCAAGCCCGGCAATAGCAGGAGATCTGCCGCATGTCCGTATCCGGACACCAGGAAGTGGTTATGTTTTACGACGCAGAGGAAAGCATCTGCGGCGAGCAGCATTTCTCTGTTTTCAAAAAACACCTTGAGGGTGAAGGTAAGCTTGAGAAGTTGGCGGCGACGGTCACCAAGGCGGCCTATTGTGTGGTCGGCGATGGTTTGAGCCTGCGCGCTGTGGCCTTTTTCCAGTTTGCGGTGGACGAAGAAGGTGTGCTGGATGCCGACTTTAACCTGCCGTTGCGTTACTTGGTGCAGCATGCAGGTTTATCCCAAGACCTCGGCCAGGGCCCCATTCGTAAAGCCTCCCGCTCCCAGTGTCCGGTGCCCTGGCATGCGGTTAATCTGTGGGAGCCGAGGGCGGCTGATGCCATGGAGACGCTGCAAAGTCGCATCTACCGCAACCGCCTTAAACTTTTGTCCTCCACCGCTTGTCGGGACGACGAGTTTTTTCCGCCCCCTGAAGAGCCGGTGGAATTGTTTGATAACGACCCCAGCAATGCCGGGGAAATTGCGGGATTAGGTGGCAACGGTGCACCTGCCAATGGCATCAAGAGCGCCAACAGCAATGGTGGCTCTAGCCCCGTCCACTCTAGCCGCGGCCACGCTAGTCTCGGGCACTCTAGCCACAGCCACAATGGCGCTTTAGATTTGGCCCTGAATCAGGCTTTTGCACAACGCCTGGATGACGTCTTTGGCGCCCAGGGTAAGCTGACGATGCAGGATATGATTCGCTTGCATAGCGAACAGTTGGACGAAGTCAAATCTCAATTTCGTGAACAGCTGAACGCCTACCGCGATGAAATCCATGATCTCAAGGTGGCGCTGCGTCAAGAGCAGGGTCGCAGCCGCCGACTGCAACAACTGTTGCGTGGGGACCTCTGATAAGATCACTTGGTGCTACTTGGCGCCACCTTAAGGCCGGGCTGTTTTCCTAGTTGTGCGCACGTTAGAGTACCGCCTCTATTTGTGGTATTGCGGTGCCCGTCATGCTCTCCATAGAAATTTTTTCCGACGTCATCTGCCCTTGGTGTTTCATCGGTAAACGTCGTCTCGATCAGGTGTTGTCTACAGAACTTGGAGAAGGGGTTTTCTTACGTTGGCGCCCGTATCAGTTGTATCCGCAGATTCCTCTCGAAGGGGTAGATCGCCGTGAATATCTTGAGCGGCGCTATGGCCCCAACGCGGACCGCGCCGGGATGCCGGCGCGTATTGCCGAAGAGGCGGCCGCGGAGGGGATAGAGCTGCGCTACGATTTGATCGAACGTACCCCCAATACACTGCTGGCTCATCGTTTGCTGGAGTTGGGTTTTGCACACGGCTGCCAACATGAGCTGGCGGAGGCGCTGTTTCAAGCCTACTTTTGTGATGGGCGTGACGTTGGAGATCCGGACACCTTGGTCGCTATCGCGGCAGACACGGGTATTGAAGCGCAGACAGCGCAAGCTTATTTGACAAGCGAGGCGGGTCTCGACGAAGTGCAGGCCCAACTCGCACGCGCCCCTGACGTAGGGGTCAGCGGGGTGCCGGGGTATTATTTAGCGGAGAGTTTTCTGCTACCCGGCGCGCAAAGTGCGGACACCATGACCCAGATTATCCAACGGGTGAAGGCGAAACTGGAGAGCTGAGAGTTGATCGCCAGTGCGGGCGTTTGTTAGCTGGGTTTCGGCAGCACAAAGTTAGGCGTTACCGCCTGGGTGAAGGTGTGCTTCGACAAGGTGTTGTACACATGGCCGCATGCACTGCAGTGAATGATGTAAAACCACGGCTGCTTGGCTTTGGAGCGCTCCCGGCTCGGCGTGCTAACAATGTACTCCACCCCAACAATTGAGCAGCTCGGACACTTCGGGGCTGCGGTTTCACTTGTTTCAGTCATCAGTCGATGCTTTGGTCCATCTCATGCGCCGGGACTTGGTCATGTAACTCACCAACCACTTTGGCAGGTACGCCAGCAACCGTAACGTTGGGGGGGACGTCTTCCAGCACCACGCTGCCAGCGCCAACTTTAGCGTTGCTGCCGACTTCGATGTTACCAATGACCTTACAGCCCGCCGAGAGCAAAACCCCGCGCCGGATCTTCGGGTGGCGGTCGCCGCTGGTTTTACCGGTGCCACCTAGGGTCACCGAATGCAAGATGGAGACGTCGTCTTCCACCACAGCGGTTTCGCCTATAACAATGCCGGTGGCATGGTCAAACATGATGCCGGAACCCACACGTGCGGCTGGATGAATGTCGACCCCCAAGGTGACGGAAATCTGGTTCTGAAAAAACTGCGCCAAAGTCTTACGGCCCTGTGACCACAACCAGTGGGCGATACGGTGAGCTTGCAGGGCGTGAAAGCCTTTGTAGAACAGAAATGGGGTGGTGAGATCATCACAAGCCGGGTCGCGGGTGAAGGTGGCCAGCACATCTATTTCCGCTGCGGACAGCAAGCTGTCGTCATGCTCCATGGCTTCTCCGATGACATCGCGGATTAGCATGGTTGGCAGCATGGGGTTGTCGAGTTTGCTGGCCAGTCGAAAACTCAGCGCATCTCCAAAGGTCGCATGGTTAAGAATGGTGGCGTGAAAATAGCTACCGAGAATAGGTTCCTCGGCGGCTTTTTGGCTGGCCTCTTCCCGCATTAGGGGCCACAAATCCCCTGGACCATGAACCATTCTTAGCTGAGGTCTATCGGCAGCTGCGATGACTTGATCAAAGCGTGAACTATCCATGTCGCGAAGGGTAGCTGTCCGTTGTGATATTGCAACCGACAATAACGCACACATTTGAGCCAAACTGCCCGGCTAGTCGATGTCCAAAATATTGTATTTTGGACATCGACTTCGAGCGCATGGATAGCGCGAGCCAAAAACCGTAGGTTTTTGAGAGGGTTGCGTAGCAACCCGTGGGAAGAATTTGTCATGGATGACAATTTCTGGACAGAAACCGGCTAGGGTAGGGTGCAGGTATGCAAACCGTCTTTCAGACCATCTTTCAAACAATAGCAGTGGTCGCGCGGCGACAAACTCCGGCGATCGTTGACACCGTGCTTGCGGTAGAACGTGTGTTGGCCAAGTTTGGAGTCGCCGTGGTGCTTGAAGACATGACCGCGGCTTTTGTGGGCGATGCGTCGTCCCCAGGCTTGGAGCGCCGCGTATTGCCGCGGGAACAGCTTGGCGACAGCCAACTGATCGTTGTGGTTGGCGGTGACGGCAGTATGTTAGGCGTGGCTAGAGACATTGCCCCGCATGGGGTGCCGGTGGTGGGTGTTAACCGCGGCGGTTTGGGATTCCTGGCGGCGGTGGCGCCGGACCAATTGGCGCAGCAGTTACAGGGTATCCTCAGCGGCGAATACAAAATCGAAGACCACTTCTTGCTGAGCGGCCAGGTCATGCGTGACGGGCATTGTATCGAGCAGTGTACGGCGTTAAATGACGTGGTGATCCACGCCGGCAATATGGCGCGTATGATGGAATTTGAGCTGTCGGTCAATGGCCAGTTTGTCTACGACCAACGCAGCGATGGGGTCATTGTGGCCAGCCCAACGGGTTCAACCGCCTATGCGCTGTCTGCCGGTGGACCGATTATGCACCCGGCGTTAGATGCGGTGGCCGTGGTGCCTATGTTTCCTCATACCCTGACTTCAAGGCCTTTGGTGGTCCCCGGCGATAGCACCCTCAGCATTAAGGTCACGCGCTTAACGGACAGCACGCCTCAGGCCAGTTTTGATTCTCAAATCAACGTGGAGTTGGCTTTGGGTGATGTGGTCACCATTCGTAAGTATCACGCGCCGCTGCGCCTGTTGTATCCGATCGGACACAGTTTTTACGAAAGCTGTCGGTCTAAGTTGGATTGGGCGTCGCGCCTGGGTGGGCAAGCAACAGAGGAATAAAATCCAGGTGCGAATTAGACCTGCCTGTGTAGGTCGGCCGGGGTGTCGATGTCCTGCAGCACACCCGCATCTTCGACGGCTACCTCTATGACTTCCTCGGTGTGGCGCTGCAAAACCTCGCGGGCGCCAGCATCACCGTGGCACGCTCGGAGTTCGGCAAAGTAGATGTTGTGCCAGCCGATTGGGTGGCCAAACGGAATACCGTCTTTACCCGTTTGAGTGTGCCGCGGCCTCAAGATGGCAGGGTGCTGCTGGTGTGCTGCGCAATCGATTAATGCCTGCAAGGTAGCGGCGCGGATAAAGGGCATGTCTAACAGGCCCACAAACGCCCACTGCCAGCTTATACCCTGCATTCCGGCGGCTAACGAGTGTCCCATACCCAAGTGGGCATCGGCACAAGTCACAATGAACATGTCGGGGGCAAACTGTTGGAGCTTGCTCCGTAAGATGTGATCTTCGGGTCGAATCACCACCCGCAGATGGGGAAAGACGCTGCTGTAGGTGGCGCAGGTTTGTTCCGCAACAGTGACCCCGCGTCCACCAGATAGCGGTTGTAGACGTTTGTCGGCGCCGAAGCGGCGGGAAAATCCGGCGCCGAGCAGTACCGCGCCGGTAGCAGTGGCGTTATCCGGCACTGACCGCGGTGACTTCAGCTACTGCTTCAGGCAGGCGTTGTTTACGCACAGCGGTGATCTCGGCAATGATGGCAATGGCTATTTCAGGCGGTGTTTTGCTGCCGATGGCAAGCCCGATGGGAGCATGTAGTTTAGCGAGGTCGGCTTCGCTCACCTCTAACGCCAGGAGACGTTCGCGGCGGCTCGCCGAGGTCCGGCTTGACCCCATGGCGCCGATGTAAAAGGCGTCGGTGGTCAGTGCCTCCATTAAGCCCATGTCGTCGATGCGCGGGTCGTGGGTTAGCGCCACGATGGCGGTGGCTTGATCGCGAGCGAGTGCCCGCACCGCATCATCCGGCATGTCGACAATACGCTGTACGCCTTCTACGCCGAAATCCGCTAATAAACCTTCTCTGGGGTCACACACGGTGACCTCATAGTCCAACATTAGCGCCATTTCCGCGAGGTATTTCCCGACCATGCCGGCGCCGATGATGAACAATTGAAAACGCGGGCCGTAGGTATGTTGCAGCACTTGCTGGGATTCATCCCAACGCAGCGGTGCATGTTGATCCACGTCCTCAATGGTGGTGGTTTGCGTGTCGAGATTGACTGTTCGCGTGATGCAGTGACGCTCCGTCAGCGCTTGATCAAGGCGGCTAAACTGCGCCACGGTCTCAGCGCTGGGTGTTTGTGGTTCCACCACGATGTAGAGGCTGCCGCCGCAGGGTAGACCAAACTTTTCGGTTTCTTCCGCGGTGATGCCGTATTGGAAAAACTGCGCATGCTCTGCGGCGAGCTGACCGGTGGTGAGTTTCTCCAGCAGATCGTCCTCTACACAACCGCCCGACAGGGAGCCAACAATCTGACCTGCCTGGTTACAGGCCAACAAAGACCCGATCGGGCGCGGCGATGAGCCCCACGTGCCCACGACGGTGGCTAGCCAACATGTCTCGCCGGCTTGTAACCATTTCAGTAGCTGACTGATAACTTCTTTGTCGACCGCTTGCATGAGATAACCCGTCTGATTACCGTCTAGTTAATGTCTTAGACGCTAGAGTTTACACCATCTTACACAACGGTATTGGCCAGCTGCAGCCGCAGTTCGACCCTCAACAGTCGCCGCTACAGCCGCGTTATGAACTCCAGGTCGGCGACACGGTAGAGGTGTTAAACGATCGTCTGGGGCAGGCTGTGACGTTGGAATTGCACGCACCCTATCACT
This sequence comes from Pseudomonadales bacterium, assembly GCA_028281005.1. GTDB lineage: Bacteria > Pseudomonadota > Gammaproteobacteria > Pseudomonadales > Azotimanducaceae > UBA4421. The sequence continues at coordinate 12,230 of JANQKS010000089.1, read as the reverse complement.
GTATCCACTGCGGTAAAACGGCGCGCAAACTGTTCGGCGGCGGTCATTGTTATGACTGTTTTTCTGCCCTGGCGCGCTGCGACCTGTGTGTCATGAGTCCGGAGCGTTGTCATTTTGCTGCGGGTACCTGCCGCGAGCCGGAGTGGGGAGAGGCGTTCTGCATGCAGCCGCATGTGGTGTATTTGTCTAACACCAGCGGTCCCAAAATTGGCATCACTCGGGCAGACCGGGTGTTACGCCGCTGGCTTGATCAAGGTGCAACACAAGCGTTGGTCATTGGCCAAGTCGCGACACGGCACGCGGCGGGTCTGGTGGAAGCGCATTTCAAACGCACCATGAACGATCGTACCGATTGGCGGCGTTTGGTCAGTGGCCGCGGGGTGGAGGCTGATTTAGTCGCTTTGGCACAGCAGTTGTACCAGGATAAGACCGCGCCGGCGATGCAATGGGGGCATAGCGTGGGCGAATACATCAGCGGTTTGGTCAACATCGAATATCCGCTGCTCGGGTACAGTCCGCCTCAACAGGTACCACTAACGCTGGAACAACCCACCTATACTGACAACTTGGTCGGTATCATTGGGCAGTATTTGTTGTTCAGCCGCGGTGCGCTCAATTTGGGGGCTTACCGAGGCATGCAGCTCAGCATAGAATTTGCGCCTGCGTTGGATTCACAGCAGCTGGCAGAACTGAGCGCCGGTCATTCGGATCAGTTGTCACTGTTTGATTAGAACGACACGCCAATACCAGAACAAACGACAGCACACGCAAGTAGAAACAAAAGTAGAAACGAAAGTAGAAAGAGAGAGCGCCACCGTATGAAAGAGGGTCAACCGCGGGAAGTCCGCCTCAGCGACTACCAAGCACCTGGTTACACCACGACGGCAACCCATCTGGTATTTGATATCTTTGATGGGGAAACCAAGGTCACCAATACCATGCAGGTGGTTCGTGCACAGGCGGATGCTCAAAGCCTGCACTTGGACGGCCAAGACTTGGAACTGTTAAGCGTGCGGGTTGACGGCCGGGAACTGTCCGGCAACGAATACACCCTCGAGGACGAATCGCTCACCATTCACGGTCTTGCCGAAAACCACGAAATCACCATCGAGACGCGGATCTATCCCGAAAAGAACACGGCGCTGGAAGGGTTATACCGCTCTAGCAGCATGTATTGCACCCAATGTGAGGCCGAGGGTTTTCGCAAAATCACCTACTACCAGGACCGCCCCGACGTGCTGGCGCAATTTACCACCACCATTGTCGCCGACGCCGCGCGCCATCCGGTGTTGCTGTCCAATGGTAACAAGGTAGAAGAAGCCGATGTGGGCGGCTTCCGCCGCAGTGTCACCTGGCACGATCCGTTCCCTAAACCCAGCTACCTGTTTGCATTGGTTGCGGGGGACTTGGAGGTGATTGAAGATACTTTTGTCACCATGCGCGAGCGTGAGGTGGTACTTAGAATTTATTCGGAACCGCACAACATCGAACAGTGCCGTTATGCCATGGATGTTCTCAAACGCTCTATGGCGTGGGACGAACAACGTTTTGGCCGCGAGTACGATTTGGACATTTACATGATTGTGGCGGTGGAAGATTTCAACATGGGGGCCATGGAAAACAAAGGTCTTAATATCTTCAACACGTCATGTGTGTTGGCTTCCCCGGATACCGCTACGGATGCGGCGTATCAACGTGTGGAAGCGGTAGTGGCGCACGAGTACTTCCACAATTGGTCCGGCAACCGCGTGACCTGTCGGGACTGGTTTCAGTTAAGTTTAAAGGAGGGGTTTACGGTATTTCGCGATGCCGAGTTCTCTTCCGACATGAACTCCCGCGCGGTTAAACGGATTGAGGACGTGACGTTTCTGCGCTCGGTACAGTTTGCCGAAGATGCCGGGCCGTTAGCCCACCCCGTACGCCCCCAGTCCTACATCGAAATTTCAAATTTTTATACCACCACCATTTACGAGAAAGGCGCCGAAGTGGTGCGCATGTATCACACTCTGCTGGGTGAAGAGAAATTTCGCGCCGGCACAGATTTGTACTTTGAGCGACACGACGGCGCAGCTGCAACCACCGACGACTTTGCTGCGGTGATGGCGGAGGTGAGTGGGCAAGATTTGACGCAGTTTAAGCTCTGGTACGAACAAGCCGGTACACCGGTGTTAACCGTGGCTGAGCAGTTTGCGGACGGTGAATTAACCTTGGTCATCAAACAACAGTGTCCGCCCACCCCGAAACAGTCGGACAAAGCGCCGATGCACATCCCGCTTGAGTTAGGGTTGTTGGACGAAGATGGCGATGGCATCTCCTTATACGATCTGGTGATCGACACCACCGCGCAATATGAAACCCGAGACGGCGGGCACACGCTGTTAATGGCATTGCGCGAGGCTGAAACCACCTTGAAAGTCAGCTTTCTCGAAGAAAAACCGGTGGTGAGTTTCCTCCGCGGATTCTCCGCGCCGGTCAAGGTAGATTATCCTCGCGGCGCAACTGAGCTTGCCTTCCTCGCCCAGCATGATGTGGATGGCTTTGTGCAATGGGACGCCCTGCAGACTTTGTGGACGGGCCACTTTGCTGAAAACGAAGACAATCACCGCGATTTGCTCTTGCGCTTGCTGGGTGAAATAGGTCGGCAGGCACTGGTGCTGGGAGATGACGCGGAGCGGAAGCTATTGGCGGCGACCATGCTCACAGTCCCGGAAGAGAACTACTTATTTGAGCAGCTGCCGAGCTTCCAGCTGGATACTTTGTTGGACAGCAGGGATGCGTTGCTTGATGACATCAGCACTACACACCTGCAGCTGTGGATCGATTTGTATGAGACCTTCCGCAGCAACAGTCGTTACCAGCCGGATGCCGCCGGTATGTCGAACCGGGCGCTGTCGAATTTGGCGTTCACCTACGCGGCGCGCAGTATGTCAGGGCAGGTGTTGGCGGAATTTGTGGAGCAACATTACAAGAACGCGGACAACCTCACTGACCGGCGTGCAGCCCTAAACGTGGTGTGCCGCCATGCGGACGTAGACACAAACCTGCGCAACCGCGTGCTGGAAGATTTCTACAGCCAATGGCGCCGTCAGGCCCTGGTGATGGACATGTGGTTCAGCGTGCAGGCACAAAGCCCGATCTACGATGTGCAAGCTTTAGCGGGGTTAGAGCAGCACGACCTGTTTGAATTCAAAAACCCCAATCGCGCGCGCGCATTGTATAGTGCCTTTGGCATGTACAACCATCGCCGTTTCCACGCCATCGATGGCAGCGGGTATGCCTTCCTTGCTAATGCGGTAGCGCGTCTTGATGCATTAAATCCACAGCTGGCGGCGCGGCTCACGACACCCTTAACGCGCTGGCAACGTTATGATGAGAAGCGCCAGACTTTGATGCGCGAGCAACTGCAGCAGCTGGCCGGCGCCGAGGACATTTCTAAAGACCTTTACGAAATTGTCACCAAAAGTCTCGGTGACTAAAACGCTGGGAATTACGGCGGTGTTAAGAGGTTTGCGGGTATAGCTCCGGCAGCGCTGCGGCCACTTTACGTGTTGGGCGTGGATTTACTTGTTTTCGTACCGCTTGTTCTAAACAGGCACGCTCTGGCTGCGTCAGTTCGCTACCCTGTCCATACACATTAGCGTGTAATGCGCTAACGGCAGCATCTACATCTTGGGATTGCTGACGGAATTTCTGCAGCGCCTGGTGTGCCGGCATGTTGTAGCAGAGGCTTAGATAGGCGCTTAGGTGCTGATGGATCCGTTTGTTGTCTTTTGCGGTGAAGGCGTCGGTGAGCGCTTTATGCGCCGCACGTTTAGCCGGCGCGCCAACACCACCATGCTGACTGTGAACAGCCCTCCGTGAGCGGCGGGCCGCGATGGCTTCTATGTTGGGTAGCCACAGCCGCAAACCCCAAGCCAAGGCCACCAGCAGGACAAAGGCCGCCACGCCGAGGACGTAGGGCAGGCTGCTGCGTACATCAAACTCACCATCGGACCCCATGGTCTCGGCATTGCCGGTTTGGCTGGCTGGCTGTTGCTGCGGGTCCGTGGCGGCGGGCTGGACCGCTTCACCTTCTACGCGAAGGGTTCGGGGGCGCGTGCTGCTCACGCGCACCTGTTGGTTGACGGTATCCCACCACACCAGTTCTGTCGCAGGTAATGCCAGGTTACCCGGGTTCAACGGCACTAAAGAATGGGTTTGCAGGCGGGAGCCTTTAACCGTGCCGCCGGCGGTGTCGTCTTGGATCTCCGGCGCCTGCGGATAGACGCGGAAATAGTCGTCGCTGGCATTTAACCCCAGCGGTGGCGCAATGGTGCCGATATTGCCTTCTACGTGGATCAACAGCTCGTGCGACAACGTATCTCCCACTTGGTAGGTGGACAGCTCCGGATTGACGACGTCGAACAAAGTCACTTTTTCCGCTGGTAGCCAGGGTTTGTCCGCGGGGTATGCAGCGGGCACCGGCAGCACGTCGATGGTGACATCTTCCGTGCCGACACGAACGCCTTTACGCGACACCCGGTCACCTTCGACCAAACGCACACTGGCGGTAATGTTGATGCTGGGAATCGTGAAAGAACCGCTGCGTTCCGGGAAGACAGCGTATTGTTGCTCTACTACACCGTAGGCGCGGCCGTCGCGTTCCGTACTGCCGGAGCGGGTTTCTCCCAACGTCAGCACCACCGCGTCTTGAATTTCCGGCGCACCGGGCAGGTCGGAGTACAGTTGTACGCCTTGTGAATAGAACAGGCGCCGCGTCAGGATCAGCTGACTTTGCACGTACACGGACGTGTTTGATACTTCGTTCTCAAAAAACACCAGTTCATCGATCAGCTGTCGCGTTTGGGTGGACAACGGGCGAACGCGCAACTCCAGGGTCGGTGTCCGTTCACCGCTGACCTCGATGCTGGGGATGGTGATGGTGCCGGTGCGCTTGGGTTGCAGAGTAATCTGGTAGTCCACCCAACTGTGGCCGCGGCCGTTTAAGAAGCGCGACTGACTGATGGTATTGGTATTGAGGACGTGGAAGTCCTGTTCCAATTCGCTTAAATCCAGGGTTTGGCTTTGGCGGGTTTCCGTTATTTTGATGGTCAAACGGACTGTTTCTAACTCGTCGATGTTCTGCGCCGATAGCTGCGCGGATACCGCCGCCCACGCCGGTGCCGCCCACAGTTGCGCACAGGCTAACAGTAGACTAAAGAGACTAAAGGCGAGCCAGCGGCGGTCCCGGAGCCAACCGTTGTAAGTACGGCTTACCAAATTTTGTCCCCTTGGCGCGCGGGTCGTTCACCGCGGCGCAGGCGTTGTTTGGTTTCATGAGAGAATTTACGCCGCAACAAGCCGCCGGGATCATCCGGCACCCGACGTAACCATTGTTCTAAGGCGTCCTGACGCTCATCACGGCTGGCTTCGTCTTGCTGCGCTTGCGCCATTTGCTGTTCTTGACCCTGCTGTTCTTGCTGTTGTTCGTTGTCGGATTGTTCCTGATCGCGCTGTTCGGAGTTGTCTGACTCTTGCTGTTGGTCGGATTGGTCTTGTTGTTGCTGTTGGTTACTTTGTTCGCTGTCGCTGTCTTGATTGTTGCCTTGGCTCTGCTGGTCTTGGTTTTGTTCCTGCTGAGCTTGTTGCTGCTCTTCCAGCAGGCGTTCCACCAGCGCTTTGTTAAACAGCGCGTCTTCATGATCCGGTTGGACGGCCAGTACTTGGTCGTAGAGCGCTATGGCGCTTGCGTATTCGCCCAGACGGGCAAGGCTGTTGCCTTCGTTGTAGCGGCCGGTAACACCTGGGTCGGTGCGAAAACCCATCAATGAGCCGGCATAATCACCGCTACGGTATTGCGCAACAGATTGCCATTGGGAGTTGTTTTCAAACAGGGTGGCAGCTTTTTCCGGCTCGCCGTAACGCAGGGCTTGATGCCCGCGCTGGTCGCTGCGGAGCCACAAACTATCCCACGCCTCTGCGATTGGGTTGGCGTGAACGCTGGGGCTGGGGAGCGTGACCGCCACCAGCATGCCGACAAACACACCTTTGCGAAAACTGAGCAACAGCAACGGCAACAACAGCAGAGCGGCCCAATGCCCCTGATCGAACCAGGTATCAAACTCGCGCTCCACCTCGATGGTGTCGTCGTCGCCCGGTAACGGGGAGGATAAGGCGTGCAGTATGTCCGCATCGCCGATTTGAGCTCTGGCATAGCGACCAAATGTCATTTCCGCAACGTCCGCTAAGCGTTCTTCATCCAAGATGGCAATAATGCGGTTCCCTTCCTGGGTCAGCAAGAAGCGGCCGGGTTGGCGGACGCGATCCAGCGGGATCGGGGCGCCATCCGCTGTGCCGATGCCAATGACGCTTATAGGGTAGGCGCGGCTGCGGTGACGGCTAACGGAATTGATGTTATCGATGCCGTCGGTGACCATTAAGATGCGACCCTGCTGGATGAAGCTGTTTTCAAACAGCTCGTGGGCCAGCGTCAGCGCATCGTCGGGATTGCTGCCAAAAACGGGCATCATCTCTGGGCTCAAGGCCACTAACAGGTTGGTGATGGTGGCGGTGTCATCGGTGAGTGGGACAACGGCGTGGGCGTCACCCGCATAAGCGATCAGCGCGGTTTGGCCTTCTTCTCGCAACCGCAGAACGTCAGTAATTTTCTGTCGCGCGCGTTCCATGCGCGAAGGTTTGACGTCTTCGGCCAGCATAGACAGCGACAAATCCAACAAGATGATCAAAGCATCGTTCTTCTGCTCGACGTTTTGCGGCAGTTTTTCCCAAGTGGGCCCGGACAACCCTAGCGCCCCAATGGCCATGGCACACAATAGCAACCCCCGTAACCACCGATTACTGCCCTTAGGGCCGGCGTCCAGCAATACATTGAGGAGATTGTCGTCAATTGCACTTTCCCATCCGGAACCCGTCTGCGTACGTTTGACCCAATACCAGGCCAATGCGGCTATAGGAATAAACGCCAGCAGCCACAGCGGCCGCAGCAGATGGAAGTCACCTGCCGCTTCAAGCACCGCGGCGGCCTCGCAAATCAACGGCAAGAAACAGTGCAAACAACAATAACGCGCCGCTCATGGGCCAGTAGTACAGCGCTTGGATGGGTCGGTAGGTCTCCGGATCCTGGTCTATGGGTTCCAATGCGTCGATGATGTCGTAAATCTCGGTTAAGCCTTGCGTGTCTTTGGCCCGGAAATAGCGCCCGCCGGTGGTGCCGGCCACCGCCTGCAAGGTGTCTTCGTCCAGATCTGCAGACGGGTTGGTGGTGCGGCGGCCGAATCCGAGCAAGCCAGGCATACGCATTTCTTCCGCGCCAACCCCAATGGTGTAGATTTTGATGCCGTCAAAAGCGGCAAGTTCCGCCGCTTTCTGGGGTGCCACTTCACCGACGTTGTTGGCGCCGTCGGTGAGCAATATCAGGATTTTGTCTTCCTGCGGACGCATGCGCAGCCGCTTAACCGCAAGGCCGATGGCGTCACCAATGGCGGTTTTGCCACCCGCAATCCCCACGGGTGCTTCAATTAACAAACGGTGCACGCTGGTGAGGTCGAAGGTCAGCGGGGCTTGCAGATAGGCATTGGTACCGAACAGCACCAGCCCGACGCGGTCACCTTTGCGCGCTTCGACAAAGTCACCCACCACCCGCTTGACCACCCGCAAACGGTCGACGTACTCACCGTTTACCTCCATGTCTTCGGTGGCCATGCTGCCGGAAATGTCTACGGCCAGCATCAAATCGCGTCCACTGGTGGGCAGAGTAACCGGTTCTCCCGTCCACTGTGGGCGTGCCGCAGCAATCAACAGCAGCAACCACATCAGCCATAACCACAGCAGGCGCCAACGCCGGGATTGCTCGGCGGCAGCCGGTGCGTTGCTGACTTCGCTGAAGCTCTGCAGGGTAGGAACTGTGAGCGCCGCCTGGGCGCGTTCCCGGGTGCGGATGATGTAGCGCACAACTAACGGCAATGGCACCAGCGCTGCCACCCACGGCCACAACCACTCAATCATGAACGCACCTTTTGTATGGGAAGTCCCGGATGGGGCGGAGATACGGGCACCTTCGACAGCAACAACTTAAGCTCTTGAAACAACGCCGGCACGTCCACCTCCGGCTGGGCGCTGAAGCGCGCCTCTCCCAACACTTTGCCGTGGCCGTTGCTGAAATGATCCGTACCGCTGATGTCATCTAACGCGCGCAGCCACGTTTGTCCGGCCATAGGTGCATACTCTTGGTAACCGTAGGCCCTGACCAACACCCGCTTGAGCAACTCATTACCCTGATGCAGAAACTCGATGGCACTGAGTTCACCATGTTGATGCGCCGCCAGCAGTTCATGCAGAAGGGTGCTGGCCTGTCTTAGCGGCGCGCGTCGCTGATAAGCCCGCACGGCCTTGACGATGAGCCATACAACTGCCGCAACGACCAACAACGCCACGACCCACCAGCCGATCGCGGGTGGCCACCAGGTGGGGTCGGGCGGCAGGTGTACGTCGCGTAGCTGTTGTAAGGGATCGCTTTCCATTACACCCAGGCCAGCTGATCGAGGTGTTGGTCGCTGGTTTGAATGCCGATGTAGCGCATCGCTTCGTGGGCGCAAAGTCCCATAAGCTGCTGCGTGCGTGAGGCAAAACGGGCCTGGTAGCGTTCCCGTAGACCGCGATCGCCGGTGTACAACTGCAGGCGATCGGCGCCGTCAGTGACGGTGTAGTGATCGGCAGGGGGTAGTTGCTCTTCCAATGGGTCGTGTATATGCACCGCCACGACCTGATTATGCCGCGCCAACTGGTGCAAGTGCTCTTGCCAGGTCTGCAAATCACCGCTGAAGTCGCTGAGGATAAATATCCGATAGTTGGTGTGGGTGAGGCGGCGGATGCGCAACATCCCCTCGTTAATACTGTTGGCTGGGTCGTGTTGGGTGCGGTCTAACCGTTGATTGAAATTGGCCACATCATTGAGGAAGCGCGCTACCGATTTAGTGGTGCGATAAGGCCGATGGACGGTCTGCTCTTGGTTGCCGATGATAATACCGCCCACGCGGTCTCCGGCCGCCAAATTTTGCCAGGCAATTCGCGCGGCGATATCTGCGGCCGCCACGGACTTTAAGCGTATGCGTGAGCCAAAAAACATGTTCTGGGTCTGATCGACAACAATTAACGTGGGTCGTTCACGCTCTTCGCGAAACACCTTGGTATGAGGCTTGTTTTTACGCGCCGTGACGCGCCAATCGATGGAGCGAATGTCATCCCCTGGTTGGTAGGCGCGCACCTCGGAAAAATCCACGCCACGGCCTTTAATTTTCGACAACTTCAGACCAGCGCGGTTACCTACCACTTTGGAGGAAGTTGCCGGAGGATGTGACAGCGGCTTGTGGCGCAAGGCCAGCAGTTGATCTAATCCTACATAAGCGCCCGTTAGTACGCTGCTGTCACCGGCTGCATTCATCGTGGATGGATCTTGAGGTTAGGGTACAGGCACGTGTTCCAGCAAGCCGTCGATGACCTGGTCAGGCGTAATGCCTTGAGCATCGGCTTCGAAGGTGAGGATGAGGCGATGACGCAATACATCGTGGGCCACCGCCTGAACATCTTCCGGGGTGACATAGTCGCGCCCCTGTAACCATGCCAAAGCGCGGGCGCAGATGTCTAAGGCAATGGTGGCGCGGGGGCTGGCGCCAAACTCAATCCACCTCGCCTGTTCGATGTCAGGTTGGCGGGTGGCCATGACCAGCGCGACGATGTAGCGTTCCACCGACTCTGTCATGTGTAAACCCAATAGGGCTTTGCGCGCGGCGAAGATGTTCTGTTGTGACACTTCCGGGGGCGGTGTATCGGTGTCGTTGGCAGCAGTTTCATCGCGTACCAGTTCCAGAATTTTCCGTTCCGCTTCCGCGTCGGGGTACGCCACCACCACATGCATCAAAAAGCGGTCGAGTTGTGCTTCAGGTAGAGGATAGGTGCCTTCCTGCTCGATGGGGTTTTGCGTGGCCATGACCAGAAATAGGTCCGCCAGTGGCAGGGTATCGCGGCCCACACTAACTTGGTGTTCGGCCATGGCTTCGAGCAGTGCCGATTGAACCTTGGCCGGTGCTCTGTTGATCTCATCGGCGAGTATCAAGTTATGAAAGATGGGGCCTTCTTGAAACTTAAAGGACCCGTCTTCGGGGCGAAAAATCTCTGTACCGGTGATATCGCTGGGTAACAAATCGGGGGTGAACTGGATGCGGTGAAAGTCACCCTCTACGACCCGTGCCAGTTCTTTGATGGCGCGGGTTTTTGCCAGGCCGGGGGCACCTTCTACCAGGAGATGGCCGCCGCACAACAAAGCCATCATCAGGCGTTGTATGAGCTGATGTTGGCCGATGATTCTATTTTCCAGCCAATGACTGGCCTGGCGGATCGACTCAAAGTTCGATTCGGTGGAGGTGGTATTCATACCCAGCCTATTAAATGCGCGACGCGGTATTGTAGCCGTCGTGGAAATTAGATCCAGCTGGTTATTTTGTTACTAAAATACCCGTTTAAAAGCATCTATGCCCCAAAAAGGTGCGTATCGTTGGGGCGCATTTGCGGAGGCACTGGATTGGACAGAACTTTCTGCGCCAACGCACGAAAATGTGGCATTTTCTCAGAGCATCATCAATAATTTACCGCGAGAGTATGCGTTGACTTGTTGGGGAGATCTTGAGTGTTTAGATTAATTGCCGCTGTTGTGGGGCTGTTCATTAGCCTGCCTGTGTTTGCCGAAGGGTTAGACGGAGCAGATACCGCGTGGATATTGACATCCACCGCCCTGGTCCTGTTCATGACTATTCCGGGTTTGTCTTTGTTTTACGGCGGCTTGGTGCGCTCCAAGAACGTACTGAGCATCCTGATGCAGTGCTTCACCTTAACCTGCGTGGTGTCGATTGTTTGGCTCATAGCCGGCTATTCGCTGGCCTTCAGCGATGGCGGTGGTCTCAATGCCTATATTGGCGGGTTGAGCAACTTTATGCTTGGCGGTATCGCCGAAGACACGGTGTCCGGCAGTATCCCGGAAAGCGCTTTTGCGCTGTTCCAAATGACTTTTGCCATTATCACCCCGGCTTTGATTGTGGGTGGTTTTGCGGAACGTATGCGCTTTTCCGCCATGTTGATCTTCAGTGTTGCGTGGCTCCTGCTGGTGTACGTACCCATCTGCCACTGGGTGTGGGGCGGAGGTTGGCTCAGCGATCTCGGTGTGATGGATTTTGCCGGCGGTATCGTTGTGCACATCACCGCCGGTGTGGCGGCATTGGTAGCAGCCATTGTGCTCGGCAATCGACGTGGTTTTCCAGAGCAAGCCATGCCCCCGCATAACATGACGTTGACCATTATGGGCGCTGGCATGTTGTGGGTGGGGTGGTTTGGTTTCAACGGCGGCAGCGCCTTGGCCGCCAATGGTGACGCCGCCATGGCCATGCTCGCTACCCATATCTCCGCGGCGGCCGGTGCCTTCACCTGGATGTGCGCCGAGTGGGTACGTTACGGCAAACCGTCTGCACTAGGCGCGGTAACCGGGATGGTGGCCGGTCTTGGTACGATTACGCCGGCCTCGGGTTTTGTGGGTCCGGGTGGGGCGCTGATCATCGGTTTGGCGGCGGGATTTGTCTGCTTTGTGGCGACCAACTATATCAAACGTTCCCTGCGTATCGATGATTCCCTGGACGTGTTCCCAGTCCACGGTGTGGGCGGCATTCTTGGCACGTTGTTGACGGGTGTGTTCGCCAGCAATGCCTTGGGCCTCTTCGGCGGTCAGGAGGACATCAGCATTTCCAGTCAGCTCGGAGTACAAGCCGTGGGGGTGCTGGCAGGTATTGTCTACACGGCTGTTGTGACGTTTGTGATTCTGAAGGTGACCGGCGCCTTGATAGGGAACCGGGTGGAAGATGAAGAAGAACTGGAAGGTCTCGACCTGGTAGCGCACAACGAGCGAGGTTACGACCTCTAGACCTCTAGGCTTCGGCAATGGGTAGGCGCGGCCCTCGCTGCGCCGCACGTTGTACCAAGTGCTGCATGAGATCAGCAAAGGCATAACCGATCGCCGCGGCGCCTTCTGGGTACAAGCTGGTAGGTGTCATGCCCGGTAAGGTGTTGACTTCAAGCAACGTTATGTCGTCGCTGTCGGTCACTATAAAGTCGGCGCGGGATAAGTCGCTTAAGCCCAACACTTGGTGGGCGCGTAGGGCGATAACCTGCAGTTTTTCCTGCAACTCTGG
>JANQKS010000083.1 GCA_028281005.1 Pseudomonadales bacterium | reverse complement strand
GCCGCCGGAAAGGCACACCATGACCTTGTCGCCATCCTGCAGCAGATCAAAATCTGCCACCGCTTGCCCGACCAAACGGCGCAGCTTCTTGTGGCATTTGTTTTTTTCGTAGCGCTGCTTGCGAATATCAAGCACTAATTTAATCCGCGTAACACCAACATGGGCGGCGAGTTTACCAGGGCGCGCGAGCCAAGCAGGCCAACAATCACGATGATGAACGCACCCACGAGAGGACCAACCGGCCACACCCACGGATGTAACTGCATGCTGAGCTCAAACACTTGAGATTGCAGCACCGCCACGGTGATTTCCGCGCCCACCACGGCTACTACGCCGGCAAACGCGCCTAACACCATAAATTCCGCCGCCAGGGAGCCGCCAATTAAACGTCGTGTGCCACCCAGGGTGCGCACCAAGGCATGTTCAGCCATACGTGCGTCACGACTGGCTTGAATACTGGCCACCAGCACCAGACAGCCGCTGGCCAACACCAAGCCCAACACCAGTTCCACTGCCTGGGTGACCCGATCGATGATACTTTTCACCTGTTCAATCAAGGCATCAATTTCGATCACGGTGATGGTGGGGTGATTGGATAACAGCGTATTTAAAAACACCTTCTTGGACGGCTCTAGGTAGAAGCTCGTCATATAGGTGGCAGGCAGATCTTGCAAGGCGCCCGGAGAGAAAATGATAAAAAAGTTAGGGCTCATGCTTTCCCATTCCAAGGTGCGGATACTGGTCACTTCCGCCACCACGGACTGGCCGCCGATGTCAAAGGTCAACGCATCGCCAATCTGCAGATTGAAATCTTCGGCATACTCTTGCTCCAAAGACACTTCGGGTTTGCTGGACCCCTCCGACCACCACTCGCCACTAACCACCTGATTGTCTTTTGGCATCTCCTCGATCCAGGTGAGGTTACGCTCGGACATCAGCCGGGTGCCGCCTTCAAAACTGCGATCGGTTAAGGCATCTTGATATTCTTTGGCATCCTGACCGTTCACCGCCACTACCCGGCCGCGGATCATCGGGTAGAGAAAATCACCGGCGGTGGCCTGAGTGTCAATCAGCTCCTGCACCGCATCCACTTCGTCGGAGGCGATGTTCATCACAAAGTGGTTAGCCGCTTGTTCCGGCACTTGGGAACGCCACTCTGTAATCAAAGCGGTGCGCAGCAGTACCAGTACCAGCAGCAACATGATGGCCATGCCGAAGATGAGTATCTGCGCGGTGTTTTCCCGGCTGCGGCGCTGCAATCCGCTCAGCGCCAAACGCCAACCGCTGCGCGCCTGCATGCCCACTACCCGGCCGCTGCGCAGCAATCCATAAGCGAGGCTGCCAAACACCAGCACCACCCCTACGGCACCCACCAAGGTCCAAAAGGTGAGGAACAAACTGTTGGAATACCACACCAGCAAAAACACGCTGCCGGCCACCGCCGCGCCGTAAGACAGCCACTGGCTGGCCGGCGGTACGCCTAAATCGCGCCGAATGACCCGCATGGGGGACACCTCTTTGAGATGGATAAACGCCGGCATGGCAAACGAAAGTGCACAGATCAAACCGGTGGCGGTGCCCAGGGCAAATGGCCGTAAACCCGGGGCAGGTAGCGCCACCGGTATAAAGGAAGACAACAATTCAACAATGATGAGGTGCAATAAACCGCCGGCGGCCAATCCTCCGGCGATGGCCATGGCGCCCACCAACAGCAAAATGCTTAAAAATCCGGTGAGGATTTGTGAAGGTGTGGCACCCAACGTTTTTAACACGCCAACGTGATCATAGTGACGCGCGGCATAACGGTGGGCCGACAAAGCCACCGCAATACCTGCCAGTAATACGCCGAGCAATCCGCCCAGCAGCAGGAAACTCTCCGCCCGGTCTAACGCTGAGCCGATGCGCGGGCTGCTTTCTCGGATGCTCACCCAGCGGTAGTTGGGTTTTAGGGTCAGCGAGTTTTTCAATTCTTCCAGCGGTGCTTCTTCACCGCGCAGCAGCAAGCGGTACGACAACCGGCTGCCGGGTTGCACCACCTGAGTGGAGGGCACGTTGTCGATGTTCATCAACAAGCGCGGACCAAGGTCAAAAAACGAGCCGCCGCGGTCCGGTTCCGATACCAACACACGACCCACCACCAGCTGGGCGCGACCAACTTCGACGATGTCGCCGAGTTTTACACCCAGCGCCGGAAACAAGCGCGAATCCAACCACACCTCACCTGACCGTGGCGTGTCTGCAATGGGATAGCCACGTTCAAAGGGTTCATCTGAGACAATCAGTTCACCACGCAGCGGGTAATTATTGCTAACTGCTTTGACACTCACCAGTTGGTTGTTGTCGCCGGCAAATATCATCGACGGGAAACTCAACGTATCCGCGGTTTCCAAGCCCAGCGCCGCCGCAGCCTGCTTGAACTCTTCCGGGATCTCGCGCGAGCTCGATATCTGGCGGTCCGCCGCCAGAAAGTTGGCCGACTCCTGCAACAGCGCTTGGTGCAATCGATCCACAAACAAACTGATGGAAGTGACCGTGCCGACCGCAACAATGAGGGCGACCAGCAGCAGACCCATCTCTCCCGAGCGTATGTCGCGCATCGCCATACGCCGTACCAACTTGAAATTCATGTGTTAAGCCGTCTCCGTGCGCTGTATGTGGCCCGCCTCGATGGCGATGATGCGTCCGCAGCGCTCCGCCAAACGATTGTCGTGGGTGACCATCACCAAGGTGGTGCCAAATTCTCGATTTAATTCAAACAGCAACTCTATGATGCGTTCACCGGTGTGGGTGTCTAGGTTGCCGGTGGGTTCGTCCGCAAACAGTACGCTGGGATTAGACGCAAACGCGCGCGCAATGGCCACACGCTGCTGTTCGCCGCCGGACAACTGGCGCGGATAGTGACCTAAGCGATCTCCCAGGCCCACCTTCTCCAATAATGCCACGGCCTGGGTTTCCGCCAGGGATTCACCACGCAACTCGGCCGGTAACATGACGTTTTCCAGGGCGGTGAGGCTGGCCAACAGCTGAAAAGATTGAAAGACAAAACCCACATGTTCGCCGCGTACTAAGGCGCGGGCTTCTTCATCCAGGCAAGTCAGTTCTTCCCCGGCCAATTGAACGCTTCCGCCGGTGGCACTGTCTAAACCGGCAAGAATACCCAATAGCGTGGTTTTACCCGACCCTGAAGCACCAACAATGGCTACGGTTTCGCCCTCATTGATTTCCAGGTCTATGCCATCCAAGATAACGAGCTTGCCAGCCGCGGTATCAACTACTTTTTCAACGCCCTTACCACTGACAACTGTAGAACTCATGAAACTTAACTACCTGATTGTGATTTTGCTTGTGACCTTTGGCATGCCCACGGTACATGCCTCGTCCACCCAGGCCGTCGTGGTGCTGGGGGACAGTATCAGTGCCGGGTACGGCTTTCAACGCGACCTGGGCTGGGTGAATCTATTGGCGCAAACGTTAGTGGAGCGTGAAGAGCCCTGGCGTGCCGTCAATGCCAGTATCTCCGGTGAAACCACCGGCGGCGGCCGCGCGCGCCTGCAAGGGGTCATCGACGAACACACCCCGGCTATTGTCATCATCGAACTTGGCGGCAATGACGGTTTGCGCGGCTACCCCATCTCAAAAATTCGCGCCAATCTCACCGCCATGGTGGACATGGTGCAACAAGCTGGAGCGGTGCCGCTGCTGGTTGCTATGCGTATCCCGCCCAACTATGGGGCACGATATACCAGCGCGTTTGATAGTGTATTTGCCGAGGTGGCGCAGAGCACCGGTGCCCACCTGGTGCCTTTTATCTTGAACGACGTCGCACTGGACGACGGTTTAATGCAGGACGACGGCATCCATCCTACCGCCGAGGCGCAACCTTTGCTGCTCGATGCGGTGTGGAGCTACCTCGAACCACTGCTCTGAGAATCGGAAATCATCGGCGCATGCTGCTCTTGCGGTTGGCCGATGTGCACAGCGCCCCGCTGCTCCGCCAACTCCACTTGACGTTGGCGCTCACGCAAAGACGCTAGACGAGCAGCACTCTCCGGCGTTAGCGCCTCATCGCTATAACAGTGCGGGCAGCTCACGCCCTGTTCGTAAAACTCCGAAGCCATATCTTCATCCGACACCGGGTGTCGGCAGGCAAAACACTGCTGAAAATGCCCTTGTTCCAGCGCTGCGGTGACCGATACACGTTGATCAAACACAAAACACTCACCTTGCCAGCGGTTTTCTTGCACCTCGACCTGCTCGAGGTATCGCAACACCCCCCCGTCTAACTGATACACCTTGTCGAAGCCTGCTTGCTGCATATAGGCGGATGCCTTTTCACAGCGTATGCCGCCGGTGCAGAACATCGCCACCTGTTTATTGGTTTGCGGATCGAGATGTTCCGCCACCCACTGGGGAAAGTCGCGAAAGTTGGTGGTGTTTGGATTCACGGCTTGAGGAAACGTGCCGATGTCAATTTCATAGGTGTTGCGGGTATCGATCACCACAACATCAGGGTCATCCAGCAACTGGTGCCAGCGCTCTACGCTGACGTGTTCACCAGTCTGCTGCATGTCCAAATCCGGCACCCCCAAGGTCACTATTTCGGGTTTGATCTTCACCTTGTAGCGGTAAAAGCCGAGGTTTTCCGCGTTGAGCTCGGACCATTTGAACGGTAGCTCGCCAAAACGTTGGCCCAGCGCTTGCTGCATTTGCTGCAAAGCCTCCAGTTCCCCCACGATGGTGCCGTTGACACCTTCGCTCGCCAGCAGGATGGTGCCTTTAACCCCGAGTTTTTCACCAAGCAACAGCAGATCTCGCTGCACCTCCAGTGGGTCGCTGACGGCAACAAATTTGTAAAAAGCCAATACCCGGCGCATGGCTGCTATTTACCGCTGCCACCAGCGCAAGGTGGGCTCATCGGCGCTTCACCGAAGCGTGCTTGCCACTCTTGTTCGGTATACGCGTGTATCGCTAAGGCATGCATACCGCGGTCAAACTCACTCTGTAATAACTGATTGATCAGGCGATGGCGCTGTATGCGGGTCGTGTCGTCAAACTGCGGCGAGACGGTGACCACCTTAAAATGGCTTTCTGCACCTTGCGGCACACTGTGGTTGCCGCTTTCATCCACTACTTCAAGGTGCAACAGCTGCAGACCGGCATCCAGCGTTTGTTCGATGCGTTCGGCACGGCTACTCATGACTTTCCCGTTTGTGAAAACTGCGCATTATAAAGTCTGTGTGGGCGCTGTTTAAGCGTCAAACTCGATCAGCACCACGCTCACGTTATCGCGGCCGCCCCGATCCAGGGCAGCCTTGAGCAGAAAGTTAGCGCAATCTTCCAGATCTTCGGTCGCCATCAACTCACAGATCTCCGCCGCTTTAACAAGATCAGACAAACCGTCGCTACACAGTAGCACCCGATCACTCGGCGGTACTTCGCCGCAATCGGCCCGGAACAATCCCGGTAACCCCATTGCATGGGTGAGGACATGGCGGTTAGGTGCTAAATGCTCAAGGTGTGGCGCCAACTTGCCTTGCGCAATCAACCGCTGGGACATGGTGTGATCACGGGTCACTTGGGTTAACTCACCCCCGCTATCTCCGCGGCGATAGGTGTACAGGCGGGAATCACCGACGTAGGCATAATAGGCGCTGTGTTGTCCTTGAGCTCCTTGTTCTTTTCCTTGTCCTTGTCCTTGGGCCCAGATGACCAGCGTGGTGCCCATTTTCCCAACGTAGCGCATGTCCCTGGCTCGTGCGGCGACGGCTTCGTGGGCCACCGCCAAAACGTGCGCCACATCCTCAGCGCAAGCGCGGGATTGATGCGGATCCCGCAGCTGTTTGCACGCAGCATCCACCGCAACACCACTGGCAATGTCCCCCGCCAGCAAGCCGCCCATCCCGTCTGCCAGTACCGCAAATTGACCTGCGGGTTCGCAGTGCACACAGTCTTCATTGTTGAGGCGCACCAGACCTTGGTGGGTCTTACCGATCATCTTCATCACGTGGTGTACGGTACCTGGGATCAGGTAAACTAGCTAGAGAATCAACTGTCTAACCCGTTGATAAACAGTCTCAATTCACCTGAAGCATACTAACGAGGACCTAAATGCTGGCCATTCTTTCACCAGCCAAATCACTAGACTACGAGTCGACCCTTGCGACCAAAAAACTCAGTCAACCGGAGTTTGTCGACGACAGCGCGGAGCTGATCAAAAACTTGCGCAACTACGAGCCCGCACAACTGGCGTCGCTCATGCACATCAGCGACAAGCTGGCCGACCTCAACCACCGCCGCTACGCCGAGTGGCAGCCGGAGTTTGACCGCCAACACGCACGTCCCGCGGCACTTGCCTTCAAGGGTGACGTTTACATCGGCTTGGATGCCAGCAGCTTAAGCGAGCGGGATTTTAATTGGGCCCAGAAGCACATCCGCATCTTGAGCGGACTGCATGGTCTGCTGCGCCCATTGGACGGCATACGCCCCTATCGCTTGGAGATGGGCACCGCGTTATGCACCAAGCGCGGCAAAAATCTCTACGAGTTTTGGGGCACAAAAGTCACCCAGGCGCTCAACGACGCCATCGCCGAGCAGAAGCAGGAGATCCTGGTCAACTTAGCTTCAAATGAATATTTTAACGTGCTGGATCCTGACGCCATTGAAGCGCGCATCATCCATATACATTTCAAAGAATGGCACAACGGCAAATACCGCTTTTTGTCCTTCTCCGCCAAGAAGGCGCGCGGCCTTATGGCACGTTACATGATTGATCATCGCGTAAGCACGCTCAAAGCACTACGCGCTTTCGATTATGAGGGTTACGCGTACAACGCAGCCATGTCGAACACCAACGATTGGGTTTTTGTGCGCCGCTAAACCAGCGGTCGCCAAAGCACCCACCGCAAAAGGAAATTTCAAATGTCTGATGCCACCACCCGCCAAACCGAAATTGAAGCCGCCGCGTTTCGCCGCTTGTTGGAACACCTTGACGAGCGTAAAGACGTGCAAAACATCGATCTGATGATCCTCGCCGGGTTCTGCCGCAACTGCCTCACCAAGTGGTACAAAGCCGCCGCTGATGATTTAGACGTGGAACTAGAATTCGAAGACGCGCGACAAAAAATTTACGGTATGACTTACGATGAGTGGAAAGCCAACCACCAAACTGAAGCCACCCCAGAACAACTGGCTGCCATGGAAGCTTCAACACAACACTGATGGGTAAACACTGGCGCGAATGGCGCGGCTTTATTTTGTTCATCGTGGTGATGTTGCTGTTCCGCAGCGCCATCGCCGACTGGAATCAAGTACCCACCGGTTCGATGATCCCGTCGATCCTCGAAGGGGACCGCATTGTGGTGGACAAGATGGCCTACGATCTACGTGTGCCATTCACCTTCGTACGCTTGGCACGTTGGGCCAATCCCGAACGCTCTGATGTGATTACTTTTGAGTCACCCAAGGACGCCAAGCTGCTGGTCAAACGGGTGATCGGCGTGCCGGGAGATAAGGTGCAGCTGCAAAAGAACCGCCTCACCATCAACGGCGAAGTGGCTACCTACGAAGACATCCCCGCGACAGGTTTACCAGGCCCCGTAGCACATGGCTTGCCGCACATCGAAGTGGCACGGGAAACTGTGCTCGGCAAGTCGCGCACAGTGATGACCCACCGTTTACGTCACCCGCAGATACGCAGCTCGTTTGGCCCCATCGAGGTTCCCGAGGACCACTATCTGGTGTTGGGTGACAACCGCGATAACAGCCAGGATTTTCGCGTGATTGGTTTTGTGCACCGCGATAGTATTCTCGGCAAAGCGAACGCCATCGCCTTTTCTCTAGACTACGAGAACTACTACATTCCGCGCGGCGATCGCTTCTTCCAAGATTTGATGTAGCGGCGTAACAGCCACAGCAACACCATCGCCATTAATCCGCACAGGATTAACAACCCAACAAACAAAGCACTGGTGCCAAGAAACGCCAAAATGACGTCACGTTCGACACCATACTGCTCGCCCAGCCAAATGATGGCCACAATGGTGGCGATGGTGCCTAACACTACCGTGCGGGTGAGGCGCACCCAGACGATGCGCCGTGCGGCAGCACGGTCCACAGCGGTAGGTTTAGCACGAGGAGAAGGTCTTTTTACTGGCATGCCGTAATCATGCTACGTTAGAGCGCACGTGAACAGCCCATCTCCAAGCGCACCCGCAAGTACACCCCAGCGCAAGCAGCACATCGACATGCTCGGCGGCAGTTTGCTGCTCGGTTTTAGCGTTGTCCTGGGTCTCAACCAGGCGCTGGTGAAAATTGTAAACGAGGGTATGGCCCCGGTTTTTCAATCCGGCTTGCGCTCTGCCTGCGCGTTTCCCCTGGTGTTGGCGTTTGCCGTTTTTATGCGCCGCCGCTTGTCCATCAGCGACGGCACGCTGGGTCTCGGCGTGATCAACGGATTGTTGTTTGCCGGTGAGTTCTGTCTGTTGTTTTTGGCCTTGGACTACACCACGGTCACCCGCGTCAGCCTATTTTTTTACATCATGCCGGTCTGGGTGGCACTCGGCGCCCACTTTTTTGTGCCCGAAGAGCCACTACACCGTAACAAAGTAGTGGGCCTTTCCCTTGCCGTGCTGGGTGTGGCTATCGCTTTCGGTGGCGATCTAGGCAGCGCCGGTGAGATGGCTTGGTTCGGCGATTTGCTGGCGCTGCTGGCCGGCATGTTCTGGGCGGGTATTGCCTTGTTAACCCGCGCAAGTCGCCTTAATACTTGCTCGGCGGAGATGAACTTGCTTTACCAATTGGCAGTATCTGCCGTCGTTTTATTGGCCATCGCCCCCCTGTTTGGCCCCGCCTTACGTGAAATGACAGCCACCATCGCCTGGGTGTTTGCCGGTCAGGTAGTGGTGGTCGTTGCCATTGGTTTCCTGTTGTGGTTTTGGATCCTCAGCATTTATCCGGTGTCCAACATGGCGTCTTTCGGGTTGCTCAGCCCCATCTTCGGGGTGTTGTTCGGCTGGCTGCTGTTTGATGACCCCATCACCACCACCTTCCTCATCGCGGTTGCCTTGGCCGGCGCCGGCGTGGTGCTGGTAAATACACCACCCAAACAAAAAGGGTAACACACGTGCGTCAAACGCCATTGATCCGCAGCGTATATGGTGTCTTTGCCGCCTTGTTATCCACCTTGGTGGCCATGGCTACATTGACGGGCTGCGACGCCAACACCTCTAGTGCCGGCTCCACTAACCCAGGGCCCGCAACCTCCGTCCCGTCAGGCGTTCTGCAGGGTTCGCAGAGTTGGCAGGAGGCGCTAGCGTCCACCCTACCCGACGGGGTCCAAGCGTTGGTGATAGAACACGCAACCTCCCCACTCCTGCTGCTGGCGCTAGATCCACTACAGGTGGAACCGGTATTGGTTGCAGCACCCGGCAGCGGCCTGGCGGCCAGCGCCGCGCTTTCCCAGTACAACCTGAAGGTGCTGGTGGGCAGTGGTTTTGTCGCCGAACTACACAGCCTACAACCTGTTGGGCTACTGCAGGTTGACGGCGAGACGCTGAATCCCGTTGAAGGCCACGGTTATACCCGCATCTTAGGCATCCGTGACCAAGGTAGGGACCAAAGTAGGGACCAAGGCAGGAACCACGTCGGGAACCAAAGCATAGGTGTGGTGCATAAGGATGCCTACCAGCGCAATTTATTTCACAGCGCCATGCAGGTAGGACCCGGGATCATTGAAGAAGGTTTGTTGGATATTTCCGAGCGTGATCTTGAGCGGCCCAAATACTTTCGCAGTATTGTAGCGGTGTGTGAGGCGCGCTGGGTGGTCGGTGTTAGCTTGCAGCCGGCCCATCTGTATACCTTAGGACAAACCCTGCTGGAGGTGTTCGACGAACAAGGTTGGCAATGTTCCGAGGTGGTGAACTTGGCGGGCGACCGCGAAGCAGTAGCCATGCTGCAAAGCCAAGCCGGCAAAATTTACCACGGTGATCCCGACACCTATAAAGCCAGCCTGCTGGGTTTCAGGCCACGCAGCTAATCTGTCTTATCACCCACCTGCAATAACTGCGATAAAAACTCTTCTTGCGCCTTGACCCGCTCAGGGTCCGGTTCGCCAAAAGACTCGCTGATGGCGTTCATGCGCTCGCGTGCCGCGTCGCCTAATTCCGGGTGCGGAAACAGATACAATTGATTTTGTTTGATGCCTTGCACCACTAGATCTGCAACCTCGGTTGGATCGATTCCGGCATTCATCGCCATGTGCATCACTTCACTGTGTGCCTGAGCCGCCGCTTCGGCATCATCGCTGTTGACCGCAAAACTGTCCGGTCGGGTGCGTTCGCTGTCTAAGATGCGCGTGCGCACCATACCGGGACACAACACGGAGACACCAATGTTATGCGCCTCAAGGTCCAGGCGCAGCGCTTCTGACAAACCCACCACCGCAAACTTGCTGGTGTTGTAGACCCCCAATCCGGGCGATGTGGTGACACCTGCCATGGACGCTGTGTTGACGATGTGTCCGCCTTCGCCGTGGGCTTTAATGCGATTCACCAACGTTTGCACCCCATTGATCACGCCGCCTACATTAACTCCCATCACCCAGTCCCAATCTTCGTAGGTGATCGCATCCATGTTGCCGCCACGGTAAACCCCGGCGTTATTACACAGCACATGTATCGGGCCAAGTGCGTTTTCAGCCGCCGCGGCCACGTCCGCAAATTGTGCACGGTCGGTCACATCCAGTTGCAGGGCCACCACCTTGGCGTTACTACCCGCCAGTTGCTGCTCGGCGGCCGCCAGGGCGTCCGCATCCACATCCACAATGGCGACGTTCATACCCTCGCGTAAAAACGCTTGGGCCATGGCAAATCCGATGCCGTTGGCGCCGCCGGTGATAAACGCATTTTTACCTGCCAAGTCCTGCATTTCTTCTCCTGTTTTTAGATCTCAAAGTCTCTGTCAATTTCAGTTTCATCGTTTTAAGGCGGGCCAAGCCCCATAAGTTAACCCACGCCACAACCACTCCACGGGGCCAAAACGGTAGCGTGCCAACCACCATGGGCTGAGCCAAAGTTGCAGCAGCCAGATACCAACCACCACAAAGTACAGCTGCCAGCGATGCAGTTCTCCCACCAGGCCAAAACCTGCACCGGTAAAGATGAACAAACACAGCAGCGAATGCAGCAGATAATTGGTCAAAGCCATGCGCCCCACAGCAGCCAGACCATCATATAGACGACCGAGTAGATCGCCGCGCAGCAACAGCATGACTAAACCGAGATACCCCATGGCCATACCTAAGCGGCCAATATGATAAGTGGGTTGCGCCTGAGCAAACACGCTCAAAAGCGCAAAATCTCCGGCAAAAGCCCGATACACCTCGTAACCGTTCACCAACAGCCCGCAGGCAAATCCAATCAGCATCAAGCGTTTGTAAAAAGCTGAACTGCGTTCCCCTTGAAGTACACCGTATTTGTACAGGGCCATACCCAGTAACATCATGGCCAACGCATCCCAAAACAACACCACCGGCATGACAAAGGTCAGCATTTCGTTGGTTTTTGGCACGTTCCAGGCAAACGCGCTGGCATAGGAGTGCTGCCGCGCGGCCAGTTCAGCCGCGTCCTGCTCGGGGCTACCGACAAAACCACCGGCAAAGTCTTCCCAGGTGGCGGCACCCTCCAATACCTGCGCCGGTAAGGTCGACTTGTCAGCAGCAGCCGCTACCTGTGCCGCCGCCTGTTTTGCGGCCCCCATGCCCATGCCGGTGCCGGTATACATCAGCGACATTAAGCCAATCAGGACTCCGGCGGTAATCAGCAATCTGCCGGGCGATGCGTTGCGCACCAGGTACAGCAGCGCGCCACAGAGCGCATAGTTGATCAGAATGTCACCGTTCCACAACAGCACGTAGGCATCAAACAAACCGATCAGCAGCAGCCAGAAGTTTCTCCGATAATGTAGCGAAGCGCTTTTACCGGCGGCACCAGTGGTGAACAACACCACCCCGGCACCAAACAATATGGAGAACAGGCACCGCATGGCGCCTTCGGCAAACAATTCCACCCCACCCCAGACAAAGGGATCCGCAGGGTGGCTGAAACCCGCCGGCGGGTTGGAGTAAGCGGTGGACACCAGGCCGAAGCCGATGATGTTGAGCAGCAAAATACCCAGCAGCGCAAAACCGCGTAACACATCCAGCGATGCAATACGGTCAACCGTAGGTTGCGCCACTTAGCCGCCTTCGATGCGAGCCATAAAAAACACCTCGGCATCCGCATCGAGGGGTTCGAGAAAAGCGTCCTGATAGATTTGGCCGTCGATGGCCACCGCGCTGCGTTCCAACAGCTCGCTGAGATCAGGCCAACGCGCCACCAGCTCCACCGTCAGCGCCCGATAGTTTTCCGCATGGGTTGCGATCTCACGGACGCCGCCAGTGGCGGCGGTGAAGCTGTCTGGAAAAACAACTTTGGCCAATGATTTTAGCGCGGTAGCTACGCGTCTAATGCCGCCAACACGTTAGGCGGCGACAACGGTAGGTCCGCAATACGTTTGCCCACAGCCCGAGAGACCGCATTTGAGGTGGCCGCCAAGGGTGCAACAATTGGGGTCTCACCCACGCCGCGCACACCATAGGGATGGCTGGGGTTCGGCACCTCTATGATCTCGGTGTCGATCATCGGCAAATCCGAAGCCACCGGTATGCGGTAGTCGAGGAAACCGGCATTTTCCATGACACCGTTTTCGTCAAATATGTACTCTTCATTCAACGCCCATCCCAATCCCTGAGAGGCGCCACCTTGCATCTGCCCTTCAACGTAGGAGGGGTGGATAGCGGTACCGGCATCTTGAATGGCGGTAAAGCTCAGTACATCAA
Organism: Pseudomonadales bacterium; assembly: GCA_028281005.1. Classification (GTDB taxonomy): domain Bacteria; phylum Pseudomonadota; class Gammaproteobacteria; order Pseudomonadales; family Azotimanducaceae; genus UBA4421. The sequence continues at coordinate 23,634 of JANQKS010000083.1, read as the reverse complement.
CTTTGCCGGTGTCGGGATCAACTTTCATATCCGTGAAATTCACTGAAAAGCCGGGGCCGGCACCTTGGGCATTCACCGACGCACGGCCTTGGATCGGTCCGCCAGTTTTGGCCGCACCGGCGGCCACATCAGCCAAACTCATGGGGGTCACATCCGCGTTCACCCCTGGCGCGGGGAGCACTTGTCCGTCTTCCCACACCACCTGGTCTTCATCCACACCCCAGGTCATGGCCGCACGTTTTTTGCACTCTGCGATGACGTCTTCGCAGGCTTGCACCACCGCCAAACCGGTGGCGAAGGTGGTGCGAGAACCACCGGTGACGTTACAGAAGCCGGTGCTTTCGGTGTCACCCACCTGGGCGCGCACATCGTCGTAGTTCACGCCCAACGTTTCCGCTGCCATCAGACACATAGAAGCGCGCGAGCCGCCGATGTCCGGGCTGCCTTCGATAACCATCACGGTGCCGTCTTCGTTGATGTTGATCTCCGCAGAAGATTGCATGCCGATGTTGAACCAAAAACCCGCAGCAACTCCGCGCCCGGCGCCTTCTGGTACGGGTTTCTGATAGTTAGGGTGGTTTTTGGCGGCTTCCAAACACGCCTTAAATCCAATTACTGGAAACTTGGGTCCATAGGGGGCTTGGGTGCCTTCGTCGGCAGCATTCAACATGCGGATATCAATGGGGTCCATACCCAGCTGGATGGCGGCTTCGTCCAACGCACATTCCATGGCGTGCATGGCCTGCGGCGCGCCAGGTGCGCGATAAGCAGCCACCTTGGGTTTATTGACCAACACGTCAAACCCTTGCACGGCAAAATGTTCCATGTCGTAGGGTGCAAAGATGGTCATGATACCGGGCATGTGTGGGGCACCGGCAAAGGCGCCGGCTTCAAATGCAATCCAGGCGTCCGCCGCGGTGATTTTGCCGCTGTTGTCGACACCCAATTTAATGCGCGCAACGGTGCCTGAAGTAGGTCCGGTGGCGCGAAACACTTCTTCTCTACTCATCGCCATCTTCACCGGGCGGCCGGCTTTTTCCGACAACAAGACCGCAAGCGGCTCTAAATACACCACGGTTTTGCCGCCAAAACCGCCGCCAATTTCACTGGCAATAAACTTCAGATCGGACATTTCTTTGCCAAGGATCTTGGCCGTCATACCACGGAACTCAAAATGCCCCTGGGTGCAGCACCACACTGATCCTCGGCCGGTTTCGTCGATATTGGCCACGCACGCGTGCGGCTCGATGTAACCTTGGTGTGCCATGGGGATTTTGTATTCGCGCTCAATGATGAGATCCGCCGCCGCAAACCCTTCTTCTAAATTACCGCGCGCCAGTTTGCCGATGTTGGCGACGTTGCTGGGCTGTTCAGGCTTTTCCGGCAAGTTGGTGTAGTTGTTTTCATCCACCAGGGGGGAGTCTTCCGCCATCGCAGCCACCACATCAAGCACCGGCGGCAGCGCTTCATATTCTACTTTGATGGCATCCAGGGCTTGCTCCGCCAGCGCCGGTGAAGACGCCGCCACCGCGGCTACCGCATGACCGTGGTACAGCACTTTGTCCCGCGCCATGATGTTTTTGGCCACATCACCGACACTGCCGCCACCTTCACCGCCAACCTCGCCGCCGCCATCGATGGCAGGGAAGTCCGCACCGCTGACCGCGGCAAATACGCCGTCTATGGCCAGGGCGCCGCTGAGATCAATGCTTTTGATACGCGCGTGTGCATGCGGGCTACGCAGGACTTTGCCGTGAATCATGTTGGGTAGGATCAGATCGGCGCCGAAACGGGCGCGTCCGGTGACCTTGTCGACCCCGTCCGGACGTATGGGGCGGGTTCCAATTTGCTTGTAATCAACGGCTTCGGCCATGGCAGCTCCTCTGAGGTTCACAATCGCGAAAATTTGCAGAAATCTAACACTTAAACGCTGCGTCCACCATCCACATTAATCGCAGTCCCGGTCAGAAAATCCCCGTCATCCGAAGCGAGGAAAGTGACCGCAGCCGCCACATCACGGGGCTCACACAAACGGCCCCGCGGGATGGTGGTGACCAACCGTGCGGTGGCTTCGTCATCGAGGCCATCCACACCCATGGCGCCCTTCATAAAACCGGTATCCGCCGCCACAGGGTTAACCGCGTTGACGCGTATGTTGTGCCGCGCGCACTCCAGCGCCAAGCCTTTGGTCATGGTCAGGACCGCGCCCTTGGTGCCGTTGTAGGGGGTCACACCAGGTCGCGGTGCCACCGCACCGATAGAGGCTATGTTGACAATGGCGCCACCGCCCGCTTCGATCATATGTGGGATGACATGTTTGCAACCTAAAAACACTCCGCGGACATTCACCGCAAACACCGCATCAAACTCTTCCACGCTGATTTTCCACAGCAGCCGCTGGTGGTGAGAATAGCCGGCATTGTTTACCAGCACATCGATACCACCGAGGGACGCAAGCGTCGTGTTGACCAGGTTTTCCACCGCGTCTTCCTCGGCAACATTACACAGCTGTGTGTGACAGTGGCCGCCAGCAGCGTTGATCTGTTGCGCCACCTCCTCGAGACCCGCCGCGTTGATGTCAGACAACATCACTTGCGCACCATCGGCGGCAAATCGTTGCGCAATAGCGGCACCAAATCCGGAACCCGCGCCGGTCACCACAACTTTTTTCTCGGCAAATCTAGACATACCACCCTCTCTTTAAAATAAGCTGAGCTAAACAAAGCTGAGCTAATCTAAGCTAACGCCAGCCCCAAACACGCCATCGCTAACACGGAAACCAACACAAACGTACCTTGCGCGCCGATCAGGCGCGGGTAGTTTGCGCCCTCATAACGCGCCAGACCCCAAGCATGCAGCAGCCGCAAAACCACCAGACTCACACCACAGGCATGCACAAACATGGCTGGGGCACCGGCCAACTCCACCAAGAACAACAACAGCAAAGCCAGCGGCACATTTTCAATAAAATTGGCCTGCACCCGCTCCGCCGCGGGCGGCTGCCACTTGGGTAAGCTGCGGCCGCGTAACCGCGCATACAGGACGTGGTTGGCGAGCAGCACACTGAGCAAACCCATCAAACCGGCGTATATCAAGGTGGCCGGCATCACACCCTGCGCTACATCAGCCATCACAACAACAGCCTCCACCCGCCCAACAAAAGCCCAAACGCAACCAGACTAATACCTATCCAAGCGTACTGATCCAACCAGAACACCTGAAAAGCCTCCGGCGTACCTTTTTCAACCTGGGGTTTGTCGCTGGCAAACTGTGACGGTACCGGTGCCACCCAAATAATCTGGACGCCGTGCCATATACAACCGGCCGCCAGAGCCAGCCAAAATATCTGCCCGCCCAATCTGCCCCCTCAATTTGGCATGTAATGCTGCTAGCATAACCCAAGGAGTTGAGGAGGGATAAACCCGCATGCGATTGAAATCAAACAGCCGGCGAGCACGCATGGCCGGTCTGTTATGCTTCTGTTTGTGTGTAGGGGGCTGCGCGGAACAAAGTACGGACCAAAGCGCGGACGCAAGTTCGGGAAAAAGTTCTGAGGCAGACAGCGGAGAAGCAGTTTTTGCGCGCGCTTGCGCGGCCTGCCATGACGGCAATGTACCCAAGGCACCGCACAAAGACATGATTGCGCTGATGACACCCGAAGCCATTTTGGCGGCGATGACCACCGGCATTATGCAGAACGAAGCTGCCGCCTTAGCGGATGCTGAGAAGGTTGCAGTGGCAGAATTTCTGGCCGGCACAGCATTAGGCGCCAGCGTTCTCGACATCCCCGCCTGCGAGGCGGACCAACACTTTGACCCGCTGGCACCCGCACTGGCTTCCAACTGGGGTTTGGCGGACAACAACCGTCGCTACATCGACGCCGACACCGCCGGTCTCACCCGCGCTGATTTCAGCCGCCTCAAGCCACAGTGGGCGTTAAGTTTCCCCGGCGCCAACCGCGCGCGCTCCCAGCCTGCTTTTGCCGGGGGGTTGCTGTTCGTCGGCAGCCACAACGGCCGCGTGTACGCACTTGATGCTGACAGCGGCTGCCAAGTGTGGTCTTTTCAAGCTTCCGGGGAGGTGCGCACCGGCATAACCGTCTCACCCTGGGGCCAAGATGATCCAGCGTCGCAACTGTTTTTCGGCGACATTCTCGGCAATGTCTACGCCTTAGACGCCGCCAGCGGTGAACAGCTGTGGCGCATGCGCGCAGACGACCACCCCAACGCCACCATCACCGGCACGCCGTCGTTGGCGGGCGACACTTTGTATGTGCCGGTATCTTCGTTGGAAGTGAGCTTGGCCATCGATCCACAGTACGCGTGCTGTACCTTCCGCGGCTCAGTGCTGGCGTTGGACACCGCCACCGGTGAACAACAATGGAAAACTTACACCATTGAAGAAACCCCCAGCGTGTTCAAACAAACCTCCGTGGGCACAGATGTTATTGGTCCATCCGGAGCCACCGTATGGAACAGCCCCAGTATTGATCGCAAACGCCGCCAGCTTTACATCGGCACCGGCGAAAACATGTCTTCACCAGCCACCAGCACGTCCGATGCGTTGTTTGCCATTGACCTGGACACCGGCAAGGTCAATTGGGTGTTCCAAGCCACCGAAAACGATGCCTGGAACGTGGCTTGTGACTCACCTACCCCGCAAAACTGTCCGGATGAAGACGGTCCTGATTTCGATTTTGGCGGCGCCACGCTTATGGTGACGTCTGAAAGTGTGGGCGACCTGCTGATCGGCGGGCAGAAATCCGGTGTTGTACACGCGGTGGATCCTGACAGCGGTAAACTAGTCTGGCAAACCCGGGTTGGCCGCGGCGGCATTCAAGGCGGTATTCACTTTGGCATGGCGGCGGCCGGTGACCGCTTGTTTGTGCCCATCAGCGATATGGCCGACGGTCGCAGTTACCCTGATCCAGAGCGGCCAGGCATGCACGCCTTGGACATCAGCAGCGGCGAAATTTTATGGTCCACCATCGACCTCGACCGTTGCGCAGGGAAGGAGTTTTGCCACCCCGGTATTTCCCAAGTACCCACGGTGGTTGGAGACATCGTCGTCGCTGGTGGGATGGACGGTTTTGCCCGCGGTTATGACGTCCACACCGGTGAATTGTTATGGACGTTGGACACCACCCAAACGTTCGATACCGTGCTCGGCACCGCCACCCGGGGCGGCTCTCTGGGCGGCGCCGCAGGGCCCATTGCGTTCGGCGGTAAACTGGTGCTGAGTTCAGGTTACGGTATTTACAATCATATGGCCGGCAACTTATTGCTGGTGTTAGCCCCTCAACCCCCAGCAGCAGCGACCTCTGCTGCCACCCGCGAGAAAGACTATGAGTGACCATCTAGCCGAGCGTCTGCAGGTGCTCGAAGACATTGAAGCCATCCGCAAACTCAAGGCGTTGTACTGCGCTGCCTGCGACGATGACCACAATCCGGACAAACTTGGGGAGCTGTTTGCCGAAGATGCGGTTTGGGAAGCTTCCAGCATGGGCAAAGCCGAAGGACGCGTAGCGATCCAGAAGATGCTTGGCGATCTCGGCAAAAGCGGCGTGATCCGCAACTCGGCCCACAACGTGTTTAACCCCATCATCGAAGTGGACGGTGATACCGCCAGCGGTCACTGGCGTTTGATCATGCTCTATACTGGCATTTACCCAAATGGTGAGTTGCACTACTCCCGTATCATCGGCTGGTACAACGAGCGCTACGCGCGCATCGACGGCCGCTGGCAGTTCACCAGCCTCTACTGTGAGGTGGAAGAAGCCGCACCTTATCGGTTAGCAGAAGATCAGTCAGCAGCGGAGACGAGCGCATGAGCAACGATATTCAAGACATACAACACCTCGCCCAGGTTTATGCCGACGGCGTGATGCAGCGGGACGCAGAAATATGGGGGAATACTTTCGCTGCAGAAGGCGAGTGGCATCTTGCCCCGGGTATGGACCCGGTGAAAGGCCGTGAAAACCTCAAAGCCTTCTGGCTCAGCGTCATGGCCGGTTATCCAAACGTTCTTCACTGGGTGCAGCCCGGCATCATCAGCGTGGATGGCAACCGCGCCACCGCGCGATTTTACGTGCAAGAAAACATCAAAGACGCCGAAGGCAACAGCTTTCGGGTGGCCGGTGTGTACAACGACGAGCTGGTCAAGGAAGACGGCGCCTGGCGCTTCGCGGTGCGCCGGTTTAGCAGCATGTATCGCGGTCCTGTGGACATGAGCGGTGATTGGATGGGTTACCCCGCCTAAATCGAGACCTATTTCGAGAAGAGAGCAACCTATGAACGCCTTTGCACCCCATACCTTTGATCCACATGCCAGTTGGCAGCCGTTGCGTGACCGGGCTGCCGCCACCAGCAACCCGCGCCACAAAAAACTGCTGGAAGAAGTGGCCAATCATATGGAGGCAGAGATCAACGGCCGCCTGGAACCGCTGATGGCAACTTTAACCGCTGAACCGGTCTACCACTTCTGGCGGGTCGGGCCGGAAAACATGGTGCTTGAAGGCTACGAGGCGGTGGCCGGTTTCTACAGCACTATGTTTGCAAGCGGGGGCGAACAATTCCACGTCGTCGTAGAGCGCATCATCGTCGACGACAACGGGGTGATCACCGAAGGCCGAGTCCGACAGGTTTATAGGTCCGCGGACTTGAAGGCCATGGGTATCAATGAAGTGAACGGCCAGGCCGTAGAGGATCACGAATTGTGGCTGAGCAATGCCCAACTGATCACCGTGTGGCCGGCGGACCCGGATGCCAAACTGGTTGGTGAGGACATCTACTTCGGGGAAGATCCGATGTCCACACTGCAACCCATTGCCGCAGAATCGCTGCCAGCGTACTACAAGCTCTGAGCTTACAGGCGCCGGTGGGAGAGGTAGTTTACCGCCACCACCACGCTGCACAGCACACACCCTGCCCCGCGGCTCCAGGTGCTCGGCACCAACAACAGCACCGCACTGACAGCACTCAACGCCGCCCAAGGTAGGGTCAATGCAGTAAACAGGTAACGTTCAACCGCGGTGGCGATGGCCACAATCAAAGCCAGGCACACGCCCCCTGCGAGCAATACATCCACCCACGTACGATCACCCATCAATAACAAAGGTGTGTACGCCATCATCAACGGGATAACAAACAAACCCGCGGCCAGTTTAAACGCCGAAAAAGCCGATTGCATCGGTGCCGCACCGGCCACACCGGCACCGGCAAACGCCGCCAAGGCGATGGGAGGTGTGACATTTGAAGTTTGTGACAACCAGAAAATCATCATGTGCGCCGTCAGCAGCGCAAGACCTAGCTCCTGCAATGCCGGGGCGGTCATGACAGCCAACACGATATAGGCCGCGGTGGCAGGCAGACCCATCCCCAGCACCAATGCCGCTATGGCCACCAGCAACAACGCCAACCACAGCTGCCCCTGACTTAAGCCCACTACGGACTCGGTAAACTGCAGTCCAATGCCGGTCTGTCCGATGGTGCCAACCACTACGCCAGCCACAGCGCAAGCCACCGATATCGGCACCGCCAACACCGCCCCGCGGTGTAACGCTTCCACCACACCCGTCAAATTCACCCGAGTATGGGCCCGCAACAAGCTGGCCAATACAACCGCTGCACACCCCGACACACCCACCAGTACCGGAGAGTAGTTTTGCAACAGCAGCACGGTGATCAAAACCAGCGGCAGTAAAAAATGAAAGCCGTCTTTGACCACCATCGCCACGCCGCTGGCGTCTTTCATGCCGGTAAAACCCGCCTTGACCGCCATGATGTGCACGTACAACAATACCGAAGTGAAATACAGCAGCGCGGGTAACAAAGACATCCACACGATTTCGCCATACGGTGTCTTGGTGAACTCAGCCATCACAAAAGCCCCCGCCCCCATGATCGGCGGCATGATTTGCCCCCCCGTGGAGGCCGCCGCTTCGATACCCGCCGCCTGGTGCGGACGGTATCCTAGCTGTTTCATCATCGGGATGGTCAAAGATCCCGTAGTGACGGTGTTGGCGATCGCGCTGCCGGATAGTGAGCCCATCGCGGCCGAGGCCAACACACTGGCCTTGGCGGGACCGCCGCGATAGCGCCCGGCGGCGGCGAAAGACAGGTCTATCAAAAATTTGCCGGCGCCGGTGGTCTGCAAAAACGCGCCAAACAAGACAAAGCTGAATACCGCACCGGCTGCAATGCCGATGGGTGCACCAAACAACCCTGCGCCGGTAAACACTTGAAAGCGCACGATACGTTCAAAACTGAAACCCCGGGTGGCCAGCACGTCCGGCAGTAGATTGCCAAACGCGGCATACAAAATGAAAACCAAGCCGACCAACATCATGACCAAACCCACCGAGCGGCGCGCCATTTCCAAGGTCGCCACCAGTAAGACCAGGCCGGCCACAAAATCGGCGCTGGCAAGCCCATACAGGAGATGGTCCAAACCTTGGTAGTCAAACTGCAAGACGCGGCTTGAAGCCCACAACACGGCGAGGATGGCGAAGCCATCCAACCAGCGGTACCAGTTGTTACTTTCTTTGTTTTCTTTACCTTCTTTGCCCTGCAGCGGATACACGAGATACCCCAGCACCAGGATCCAGCCAAGGTGGGTCGGACGGAAATAGGTCGCGGGTAACAGCCCAAAAATATGTTCTAACGGCACCACACCTGGTGGGAAAAAACCCACCAGCGGTTGCCACAGCTGAAACAAAGACAACAGTGCGGCTAACGCGACCACCATCCGACCGCCGGGTCCAAACCAAGCGGTTATAGGCATGCGTTTTGCTCTCCACCTTCTCCACCTTCTCCACCTTCCGCAACCCAACGCTGATAGCGCTGGGTGCCAGGGTGCAGCGGCACTGCCGCAAGCTTGTCGAGGTTTTCAACGGTCATATCCCGCGCCACCGGCGATACCTTCAACAGGGCAGCTTTGTTGGCAAACAAGGTACACGTCAGCTCGAAAGCCAGTTGCTCCGGCATCGTTTCATGCACCACAACAGCACTCCAGATACCCAGCGCCGACACATCACTGTCTATCCCGTTATAAGTCCCCCCGGGAATCACATAACCGCTGTAGGCGGGATATTGGTTTTGTAACTGTTCCAACTCTGCGGCACTCAGGGCTACCAGCCGCATATCGCGGGTTACAGACAACTCCGTCACCGCGGCCAAGCCTAAACCACCGACTACAAAACCGGCATCGATGGTGCCGTCCTTCAGCGCTGAGGTGGTCTCAGCAAAACTCAAATAGGCGGGGGAGATAGCAGACAACGCGACCTCCAAACCGGTGAGCACGTTTTCCGCCGCCACTGCAGTGCCGGAACCCGCCGCACCTAGAGACACCCGTTTGCCACGCATGTCTGCCACTTGGCTGATGCCGTTATCCGCCAAGGTGAGGATGTGAACAATGTTGGGGTAGGCATTCAGTAACACCCGCAGCGGCAACGGCTGCGGAAACCGACCGCCACCTTGGTAGGCCGCGGTCACTACATCCGCCATGGCGATGCCAAACTCACTTTCTTGCCGCGCCACCTGTATCACGTTGGTCACCGAGCCGCCGGTCACTTCCGCCTTGGCGTTCACGTGGGGCAGGTGCTTTGACCACACCGAAGCCATCGCCCCGCCAAATGGATAGTACAGGCCGGCAGGCCCGCCGGTAGCGATGGCGTAGGTTGGCGCCAAGGTGCCGTCGGCTCCAGCGCCGCAGCCGGACAACCACACCCCTAGGACCAGCAGGATTGTCAGAGAGGTTTTGTTACTGCGCATCACGCATGGCATTACGCCGCACAATAAACTCAACCTCATACGCATCTTCCGGCGTGGCGCGTACCATTTCATCGAGGATGTGGGCGTCTTCGCCGATGAGAATACGCCAGCGAGATTGTTTCACCCCGTCCAGGATCACGGTGGCCGCCTCGGCGGCGCTAGTCGGGGCATTGTCACGAAAGGTTTCGCCGGCCTGCTGCAGCGCAGCTTGCATTTCCGCCGCGCTCATGGTGTCCGTATCGACCCCCATCATGGTCAGCAGAGACTTACCGCCGTCGTCACCGGCGGTATCAATTTGCGGCGAATTGAGCAGGATGGAGGTGCCGATATGCCCTGGCATCACCACCGATGCCTGCACGTGTGGCGCATTAAGGCGCAGATCGGTAATCAACGCTTCGGTAAACCCCTTCACCGCAAACTTAGCCGCGCTGTAGGCCGTGTGGGCGGATTGCGGCCCGGCGCTGGCCCAGAAGCCATTAATACTGCTGGTGTTGACGATGTGCCCTTCATCGCTGGCCACCAACATCGGCATAAACGACCGCGCGCCGTTGTACACGCCGCCCCAACAGACGTTAAAAGTCTTCTCCCACTGAACTTGGGGCTCCTTAATGAAGCTTCCGCCGCCGGCAATACCGGCGTTGTTAAATAGCAAATTGATGTGTTGGGTCGCAAAGGTGTCGCTGACATGTTCAGCAAATTGCTGCATCTGCTCGGCATCGGACACATCGCAGCTAAGGGCAGTAGTACGGATCCCCTGGGGTGCGGCCGCCTGGCACAGCGCCACACTCTCCTGCATCGCCTCTGCCGAGACATCACACATAGCCACATCACAACCCTGCTCCACCAGTTGCAACGCCAATTCGCGCCCCATGCCGGTACCACCCCCCGTTATCACCGCAATTTTGCCGGCAAAATCCTGCATGTGTGTCTCCCTGTTATTTATCGCGCCTGACCAGGTTAATCACCACCGTATCAAAAAGACGCGTAACCGCCGTCGATTAGGAAAGTTTCAGCCGTGTGATAACTGCTGGCTGTGCTCATGATGTAGATCGCAATGGCGGAAAAGTCATCCGGCACCCCCCAACGGCGCGTCGGAATACGTTTTGACACGTTGTCTACAAATTTTGGATTGGCAAACGCCCCTTCGGTCATCTCGGTTTCTATCCACCCCGGCAGCAGCGTATGTGCGGTAACGCCATAACGTGCGTACTCTACCGCCAACGCTTTGATCATGGAGATCATGCCGCCTTTGGCCGCCGCGTAATGTTCACCCCGCGCCTGCCCGGAAACGGCCGCCAAACTGGCGGTGGCGACCAATCGTCCAAAGGCATCCCCTTGTTGCGCCCGTTCGCGCATGTGTTTGGTGGCAGCGCGAAATGTGAAAAAAACACCGGTCTGGTTGACCCCGATGATGTGATTCCATTCTTCGATGGTCATATCGTCAAAACCCGTACCGCGACCACCCACACCGGCATTGGCAAAACAGCCATCCACACGGCCATGGTCTGCCAGGGCTTGAGCAAAAGCCGCTTCCACAGCTTGTTCGTCCGCCACATCGCACACCTGGGCGGTGACTTTGGGGCCAAACGACGACAGCTCCGCTAGCGCGTTAGCGTTTTTGTCTGGGTTTGTCCCCCAGATACAGATTTCCGCGCCGGCGGCAGCCATGCCGCGCGCCATGCCTAAACCTATGCCGCCATTGCCGCCGGTAATCAGCGCGACGCGCCCGGTTAAATCAAACGGTGCAAAACTCATAATGTGTGCTCTTTCTTGTTGTATGCGTTGTTGTAGACGTTGTTGTAATCGTTGTTCGAGTCGGTGTTGGTTTGTTCTTGATTTTTGGGACTTACGTCAGCGGTTATTCGAATGTAATCACCACGCGGTTGTTTTGCCGTGCAACCCGATTCCATTCCCCCGCCGTGGCGATCAACGCCCCGCCACCTACGTCGACCAGCGGCTCTGATTCACCCGCAGTTAACGCCACCAGATTGATCCCCACCTCGCTGCCGGTTTGTGCCGCTAACAAGCGGGAAAAAGCTTCTGACAGGCGGTCACTCACATAGTCGTTGTTTTCGAGCACATGGCCCATGTAGTTGCAGGCTTCCAACGGCAGGTCATCCGGCGCCAGTTGATACACCCCCGCATCATCCACCATCAAGCAAAAGTTACCCAAGTGACTGGTTAAGGTGATGTCCCCAACAAAACCCATACGCTCTATATAAGGCAGTAACTCAACCAGCTGATCCGCCAGCGCTTCGCTGAATGCATCTTCATACATGTCCGTGGCGGTGTCTTGGTTCAGCACTTCTGCATATCCGCCCAGAGCGGCGCTGACCACCTCGGCCGAGGACGACTGGGCGCCGCCAAGCGCTTCCTTGAGTTCGTTGACTTCCGCAGTATCACTTTGCGCGCGGGAGGTTTCCACCGCCACCAGCTCACGGTAGGCGACATCGCGTTGATGTTTAAATTGAAACGCCAGGAAGGCGCAGACAAAGGCTGCCACAAAACCTGCTACCGCCAGCCAGGAACGGCTCTGCCCGCCTTTTGCCGGGTTGGAGGCGTTGGCTTGAGCATCTGCGTCTTCCGGCGCTAACGCTTGTTCTTTGAGGATTTCGTGGGCAACCTGCCGCGCCAGGGTTTTTTGGCTGCGCAGGATATCCGAGCGTAAGGTGAGGTGTTGGTCTTCAAGGATACGCGTCACCAGGGCCTGCACCGACATGCCAAGCGCCTGGTTGTCGAGCGCCCGATCTACTTCATCCACCGCTTCGGTAAGCTCAGCCGACAGACGTGGCTCGGCGCGGCGGTCATGCACCAGGCCGAGGTTAAGTAACATCTCAAACAACTGATGCGGTTGTACGTTTTTCGGCAATACGCCGACCGCTCCCAAGGCACGGGCCTGGCCTACGTAAACCTCACCCTCCTTGGTGGTATACATCATCACCGGGATGGTGGCGGTTTGCGGATTGGCTTTGATGGCCGATACGGCTTCGAGACCATCCATGCCGGGCATGGTGTGGTCCATAAAGATCACATCGACACTATCGCGCTTCAAATAATCCAGCGCGCTTTCACCGGAATCGGCTTCCGCCACCTCCAGCTCATGCTCTTCGAGCAGCTTCTTTAGAGCTGCTCGGGCGGATCGAGAATCGTCAACAACCAGCGCACGTTTCATGCACCCGATGTTACTACGGTGCTCGCGGCGCCCGCCAGGGAATCACTGCCCAAATACGCTCATGGAAGTAGTAAATGAAGAACTTGAGCACAAATTCGATACCACCAATCACCGCGGCGGTGTCCAATTCGCCGGTAATCACCCAGGCAATGATCGATGTTGTCAGTGTCGCGACGATACGCCAGGAGAACGCTTTTGCGAGGCTGCGGACACGCGAATCGCGTATCACATCAGACATGCTTCAGCACCTCGGCCACCGATTCCTCCAGACTCATGTCCGAAGTGCGGATATGAATCTCCGCCGACTGCGGCGCTTCATAGGGTGAATCGATACCCGTGAAGTGCGGCAGCTCGCCACGTCGAGCTTTTTTGTACAAACCTTTGGGATCACGCTGCTCAGCAACATCCAACGGTACGTCACAGAACACTTCCACAAAATCACCGTCTTCAAACAGCGCCCTGGCCATATCCCGTTCTGAACGGAACGGTGAGATGAAGGCCGTGATCACAATCAGACCCGCCTCCACCATCAGTTTCGCAACTTCCGCGGTACGTCTGATGTTCTCTACCCGGTCAGCATCGGTGAACCCCAAATCTTTGTTTAAACCGTGGCGGACATTATCACCGTCGAGAATAAAGGTGTGTTTGCCTTGCGCGTGTAACGCTTGCTCCACGCCATTGGCCAGTGTCGACTTGCCCGAACCACTCAAGCCGGTCATCCACAACACTTTGCCTTTGTGGCCTTTAAGTTGCTCGCGAGCGTTTTTGTCCACGTCATGGGCGTGCCGATGGATATTCTTCGCGCGGCGCAGCGCGTAATTGATCATGCCCGCACCCACGGTGGCGTGGGTGTAACGGTCGATCAGGACAAAGGAGCCGAGACCTTTACAATCCTCGTAGGTCTCAAACGGCGCCACCTGATCAAAGCTCAGCGTCACCCGGCCGATGTCGTTTAGGCCGAACGAGCGTGTCGACAGTTGCTCGAGGGTGTTGATGTTGTACTTAAACTTGATGTCGCTGAGCGTGGCGTTGACACGTTTACTACCGATAACCAGCCAATAGTTGCGGCCGATATAGCCTTCATCCGCATCCATCCATACCAGGGATGCGTCAAATTGGTCCGATACCTCGCTGGGCGCTTCTGCGGCGACCAATACATCCCCTCGCGACACGTCCACTTCACGGTCCAAGGTGATGGTCACTGCCTGGTCGGTATGCGCGCGCGGCAGACTGTCTTGATACAAGACAATGTCTGCAACTTTGGCCACCTCGCCGGACGGCAGTACGCGCACCTCATCCCCCTTGGCGATGGACCCCGCCAATACCGTGCCGGCAAAGCCGCGAAAATCAGCGCTGGGCCGATTCACCCACTGCACTGGAAAACGAAACGGCTTGTTGTCTTCTTGTTTGTGGACTTCCACAGTTTCCAAGAAGCCCAACAGCGTTGGGCCGGTATACCAATGCGTTTTAGCCGAGCGTTCAATCACGTTGTCGCCTTTCAGCGCGGACAGCGGGATCGGTGTGATGTCGGTGAAGTTAAGTTGCTTAGCAAACTCCCGATAGTCTTCCACAATCTGCTCGTAGACCGCCTGATCGTAATCCACCAAGTCCATCTTGTTGACCGCCAAGACCACGTGTTTGATACCCAACAGAGAGGTGATGAAGGAATGCCGTCGGGTCTGGGTCAATAGGCCATTCACCGCGTCCACCAAAATCACCGCCACGTCTGCGGTAGAAGCCCCGGTCACCATGTTGCGCGTGTACTGCTCATGGCCGGGGGTGTCGGCAACAATAAACTTGCGGTGATCGGTACTAAAGAAACGGTACGCCACGTCGATGGTAATGCCTTGCTCACGCTCCGCAGCAAGCCCGTCGACCAGCAAGGCAAAGTCGATGTCGCCCCCCTGTGTTCCTTGGCGTTTGGAGTCTTGTTGCAGGGAGGTCACTTGATCTTCAAAAATCAACTGCGCCTCGTACAACATGCGGCCAATCAGCGTACTTTTGCCGTCGTCTACGCTCCCGCAAGTGATGAAGCGCAGCAGATCAAGATTGGCCTGGGTGTCGATATAAGTCTGCACCCGGGATTCTAAAACCTCTTCTCTGATTTCCTCGGCCACTAGAAGTACCCCTCTTGTTTTTTCTTCTCCATGGAACCCGCGCTATCGGTATCGATGGCGCGGCCCTGGCGTTCGCTGGTTCTGCTCTGCAGCAACTCCAACACGATGGAGGACAAATTGTCCGCGGTTGAATCAAACGCGCCGGTCAACGGGTAACAACCCAACGTCCGGAAACGCACACGGCGGGTCTGAATCTCTTCACCGGGCAACATGCGCATACGGTCGTCGTCCACCATCATCAACATGCCGTCGCGTTCCACCACGGGACGTTCCGCGGCAAAGTAAAGCGGTACTATGGGAATGTGTTCACGGTAGATGTACTGCCAGATGTCCAGCTCGGTCCAATTCGACAGTGGGAACACGCGGATCCCTTCACCGGGTTTTTTGTAACCGTTGTAGATATTCCACAGCTCCGGACGCTGGTTTTTCGGATCCCAACGGTGTGCTGCGTTGCGGAAAGAAAACACCCGCTCCTTAGCGCGGCTCTTCTCTTCATCACGCCGTGCACCGCCAAACGCCACATCAAATCCATGTTGGTCTAACGCTTGCTTCAAACCTTGGGTCTTCATGACATCGGTGTGCAACGCACTGCCGTGGTCAAACGGGTTCATGTCCTTGGCCACACCGTCCGGATTGATGTGCACAATCAGCTCCATGCCAACCTCTTGCGCCATTTGGTCGCGAAAGTCATACATCGCCTGGAACTTCCAGCGGGTGTCCACGTGCATCAACGGAAACGGCGGCGGGCTCGGGTAAAAAGCTTTGCGCGCCAGATGCAGCATCACGGAACTGTCTTTGCCCACGCTGTATAACATCACCGGATTTTCAGCCTGGGCCACCACTTCACGCATAATGTGGATGCTTTCCGCTTCCAAACGGTCAAGGTGGGTCAGCTCATCGTCTGTGCGCGGTGGGCTTGGCGGATATTCTTTCAGATGTAACGTGCCGCGATAGGCAGTCAGCGCCAACTGCACACTGTTGCCGCTGGGGAGCTTGACGCTGAGACTGTTGTCCTTGGCTTGCAGCGCGCGGCACAACGCGGTGACGTCGCCATGGGGCCAGATCCAGGTCGGTTTACCGTCCGTAAGGCGATCCAGGGCATCCACCAAACTCGTCTCGTCGAGTTGTTGCACAAACACCCAGCGACGCCCGCCGCGGCCATCGTTGGCCATGACCAACACACCCGCATCGATCTCAGCTACCTGCACTAGCAGACTCGCGGCACGCTTTTTCTTGATGGCAGCTTCCAGCGATTGCGCCACCAGGCTAACGAGTTCGCGACTTTGTTCATCGCGAATGTCCTCGCGATTGAGCGCCTGTGGCAACCAATCGGCTTTCTGCAAAAAACGTTCGGTGGAACGTAAAGTTTGCGCGTCGCCGCTACGGCTCAGCACCTCATGCACCCCGGCCGTGTCCCAATAAGGTTGATCGGCGGGGTTATCTAACAGTTCTGCGGGTAGATCCATAAATCGGCTCAGTGATGTCGCAAAACGCGCATACTAAACCTATCAGCCGAATTATTAAGCTCTATTTTGTATCAATTAGTAATTAGTTCATGCAAAACTGCATTTTGCGACATTTCTACGGTATCTTTTGGGATATCTATGAGCGATGTTAGCCCACCGCCGTCACTGCCCGCGCCACTTCACCCCAGCGGCCCATATTGTCTGGATGACGGGCCAGATCCGCGGCCGTGAGGTAAGACACCACCCGCCGCGCGGTGCCTTGGTAACGTTTGATAAGCGCGTCCGCCAGATCGTCCCAGGCTGCAACGACGGCAAAATGTTCGAGCATTTCATCGCTGATGGTGTCGGTCATGGCCTGGAAGTCACCCGCTTTCATCAATGCACCCAGCTTTGCGGTCGTACCCGTGAATCCAAGATCATCAAACTGAAACGCATAGTTTGGGGTGGAGCCGTAGAAACCAATTTGCACTTTTGCCAGTTGAGTAAGCGCCTGGCGTTCTTCCGGGCTATCACCGGGTACGGCAAACAGGGGAATCATCAGATCCACCGCCGTCACGTCCCGTCCGGCTTTTGCCGCCCCTTCAGCCAATGCGGGCAGCAGGCGAGTTTCGATGTAATGCATGGAGTGCATGGGATGTACGTGTACGCCATCACACAGCTCACCGGCTAAGCGACACATATAGGGACCCACCGCGGAGATATCCACCTTCACCGCAGTTTCGTAATCGTGTCGCGGCGGCGCCCACTGCCCCGGCAGATAATTCATCTGGTAGTAAGGGCCGGCGTGATTAAGCTTTTCTTCACCACGGAAAGCGCGCAAGCAAGCTTGCACGGCTTGTACGTAATCGCGCATTTGCGGCGCCGGTTTATCAAACTCAGCGCTGTAGCGACGCTCTACATGGCTTTTCACCTGGCTGCCCAAGCCAAGCCGAAAACGCCCCTGGGTATTGGCGGCTAACTCCCAGGCAATCTGTGCCGCTATCATGGGACTGCGCGGAAAAGCCACCGCGATACCGGTGGAATACTCCAGCTCAGGTGCGGCCATGGCGGCCGCTGTGATTTGCATCCACGGCGTGGTGCCCGCTTCCGTAAACAGCATGCCGGAAAAACCGTGCTGCTGAAGGTTTTGCGCAAGCTGAGCGGTATCCGCCCAGCTGTTGTTGCCGACCATCATGTCAAATTTCATTGCTGCTCCCGTGTCACGCCTAATCTTGCGAATCCCGACGCACCCAGCGGCTGGTGGCGCTTACGTCTTGCACTTCGCCGCCGGCCTTTTGCCAGCCATTAAAGCCCGTTTCTAAGTGCGCCACATCGGTATACCCCATGTCTTGCAAAGCCAGCGTGGCGTACACTGAACGTCCACCACCCGCACAAAACGTTACCGTGCGTTTATGTTCACCAAAGTAATCACGGTAATAAGGACTGGCAGGATCCGCCCAAAACTCCAGCATACCGCGCGCCACGTGTTTGGCGCCGGGAATGGTGCCGAGGTCCACCACCTCCTGGATTTCCCGCAAATCGATGACCAACAGATCTTCGTTGTCCGCCATTTCCTGTTGCAGTTGCACCACGCTCAGGTTTTCGATGTTGGCTTTTAGCGCGGTGGTTTCCGCAAATACATTTTTTATCGGCATGTTACCCTCGCTACCCTCCCTCTTGGTTTCACCATCGTAGCTAAACTCTAAAACCCGCCCACATAACCTTCCTTGCGATGGTCGGATGCGCCCACATAGCCATCAGCGGTACGCAAAATAAGCTGCGCCCCACCATAAGTGCTTTCCTGCCCACCCAGGGTAACTTGATGCCCCCAGTTCTGCAGCGTTTGACACACTTCTTCCGCATAACCTTGCTCTAAGCTCACCGTAAAATCAGGGTGCACATGCCAGCGAGGCGCGTCGCTCGCGGCTTGCGGATTTTGACCGTGATCAAATATGCGCGTGACCATCTGCACATGGCCTTGATGCTGCATGTGGCCACCCATGACCCCAAAACTTAGGCGCGGCTGAGCCTCGGCGGTAACAAAGCCGGGGATAATGGTATGGAACGGTCGCTTGGACGGCCCCACACAATTGGGATGTTGTGGATCCAAGACAAACCCAGCGCCGCGGTTCTGCATACTGATCCCAGTACCCGGGATCACCACACCCGAACCAAACGCCATAAAGTTGGATTGAATGTAAGACACCATCATGCCGCTGGCGTCCGCCGTGGTCAGGTAGACCGTGTCGGCCCCCACCGGGAGCTCAGCCGGAGGCAGTGGCGCGGCGCGTTCACCGATGGACGCCGCCATCTGCGCAAGCATGCCCGCGTCTAACAATTCTTCAACGCTGATGCGCATGGCGCAAGGATCGGCAAAATGTTGAAACGCAGCGCGGATGGCAATTTTCATTGCCTCGACCTGCTGGTGCACCCATAGCGCGGAATCCACTTCTGCAGCGGGCAGATGACGCAGCATGCCCAAGGCGATCTGCGCCGCCAATCCCTGACCGTTCGGCGGAATTTCATGCAAAGTAACATCGCGGTAAGAGATCTCGCTGGGTGCCAGCCAAAAACAGGCATGCGCTTCGAGGTCTTGCTTGGTCATGGCGCCACCTTCGCGCGCCGCACAAGCCGCCATGGCATCCGCCAACTCACCACGATAAAACGCCTCACCTTTGCTGGCCGCAATCAGATCCAAAGTGCGTGCCAACTCGGGCCGACGAAAACGCTCTCCGGCGGCCGGCGGCGGCATGAAGTGCTCAACAAAGGCTGGAAAATCTTTGTAGTGCGGCTCCAGTATCTGCCAGTAGTGTGCTGACTTAGGGCCTACATGAAATCCGTTCGCCGCATAACCAATGGCATCGACAAACAGGTCCGCAAACGGCAGCTGCCCATAACGGTCCGACAAGGCAACCCACGCGCTCACCGCGCCTGGCACCGTCACGCTGTCCCACCCCAGGTTTGGCATCCGCTCACGCCCGGCAAAACGATCTAATGACCAGGCCGCCGGTGAGCACCCCGATGCATTGAGGCCCACTAGCTCGTCACCGTCCCAGAGGATACAGAAGGCATCACTGCCCACCCCATTGTTGTTGGGTTCAACCACCGTCAGGGTAATGGCGCTGGCCAATGCCGCGTCCACCGCATTGCCACCACGAGCTAATGCCGACAAGCCAGCCTGGGTTGCCAACGGTTGTGACGTGGCAACCAGATTGTCCGCTGCTACCGGGGCGCGCTGAGAAGGATAAGGCTGCTGACTGTTGTACGCCAAAAGTTAAGCACCCGGCGTTGGAATCACGGTAACGGGCATCGATTCCGGCTCCAAGCCCAACGAAATCAGCACTTTGGACATGCCCAAAAACAAACCTACCCCAAGCACCAACTCCGCCAGCTCCGCCTCGCTGTAATGTCCCCGCAGTTGCTGCTGTAGTGATTCCGGCATCGGCCCAGGAATACCGATTAACGCATCGGTCAACGCCAACACCGCGCTGTCCGCCTCGGACAACTGCTGCGCATAACCGTCTTCAATCAAATCCGCCTTACCTTCATCCAGCCCTGCCGCACGGGCAGAGTCAAAACGCACGTTTTTTCAGTATCCACAGTCCGTAATTCTGGCGTTACGCAGGCGGGTCATTTCCTTGATTTCGGCCCCCACCACACCGCGCTGCCAGAACTCCGCATAAAGATCAAAAAACCGCGCAATCATGTCCGGTGCGTGGGCGGTAACCGAGGCGAAATCTTCCGCTTGACCGACGATGGCTGAAGAGATTCTAGGTATGGTCGACATGCTATTCTACAAATCTGCTTTAGTTAAGAATATCGTCGTGCAAACTACCGGGCGCAACGTCAGCGCCTAACACAATTTTTAAACGGCAGTTTACGTCCATAAAAGACAACGCGGTTAACAAAGCCACGCAAGCGGGCTCACCCAACTCA
This sequence comes from Pseudomonadales bacterium, assembly GCA_028281005.1. Classification (GTDB taxonomy): domain Bacteria; phylum Pseudomonadota; class Gammaproteobacteria; order Pseudomonadales; family Azotimanducaceae; genus UBA4421. The sequence goes on along the minus strand of JANQKS010000083.1, from coordinate 3,194 downwards.
CGCGCCGCCCTCTTAACTTCTTCGTCTGAAATATAATGTACGCCATTCGGCATCGACTCCGCTAACACCAAGGCGCTTTGCTCGGCTGCGCTAAATGACGCGAAATCACCTTGCGCAAGGGCAGTTTCTTCGGCCGGGCTGAGCCGCGTCTGTGGATCCGACAAAGCGAGTTCGGCCTCACAACCCTGTATGTGCGCCACACGGCGCCGGCACAACTCCAACACCCGCCGCGGTACCAGACCGTCGTGCCAAAAACTCAGATAAAACGTGCGGTACTTTTCGAGCAGCTCCGGGCGATGTTTCAGTATTCCCTCGAGCTCTGAGGCGGCCGGCTGGGGTGTAATCAAACTCATCGTTAGGCCGACTCAGCCGGCTCTACCCGCTCTAGCGGCTCTTGCTGATAACAGACCGCGTCGTAAAAATCCCGCAGCGCACATATTTTGCCGTCGCGGATCTCGATCACCCCCGCGATGTGTGGGGTCATTAAATCCCGGCCTTGGGCATCCCAATGATGATCTATGCGTTCGGTAAACACGACGTTGTCACGGCTGGCGATGTGCAGGAGATCTGCACTGAACGCGGTCATGTCTTTTAAGATCGGCACCACCGCCGCAAAGCCGCCTTGGGCCATGTGATCGAGCACCGCCTGGCGCCCGTGCAACGTCGGCAAGCCGGAGTTTGCCCACTCAAAGTCAGCGCTGCACAGAGTTTCAAGCGCTTGCGGCAAAGTACCGTCTTCCATGGCTTTGAATATGCCCAGCGCTAAACGCTCGTTGTCGTTAGTTGCCACGTCCAGATCGATCATGTTTTCCCCAGGTCTTTCACAAGCGTGCGGTTGTGGAGTGTGTCGTGCGAGAATACACACATCATGCAAAATTCTATAGGCAACTGGCTGATCTTCTTGGGTGTGTTCCTGCTGATCGCCGGTATCGTGGCAAAAACCGGCATCTTTGGCTGGTTTGGCAATTTGCCCGGTGACATCCACATTAAACGCGAGGGATCCCAGTTCTACTTCCCGCTCATGTCGATGATTATCATCTCCGTGGTGCTGTCCGCGCTGATCAGCCTAGTGAGGAAGTTCTTGTAAACCCCTGACGCCGGGCTGTTGAAATCGCTACTGCATCAGCGGCAGCAGGAGAGGTTTGTGCGTCTTAACTTCTTCCAGCGTCAAACCGCTGACCTCGTAAGGCAACATCAGCCACTGATCAGTTTCATGTAAGTAGAAGTGCGGCGCACGTGGCGCCGACGGCAGTAGATTGTTGTTTGTTGATCACACCCGATCTTCTTTGGAAGAGCGGAAAATGAAATACACAGTGGCGGCTGTGCCTACCGTGAAAAGTACTAGACGCAAAAGACCATTCAATGGGCTGAAGACTATTACATCAGGGGCTGTTTGTTCCATGTAGGCAATCGCCAAGGTGCCAGGATCAACAATCCGCGCCAAGTACAGCGGGAAAACAGCGAAGACATCACCGCAGTAACCACCAGTGCTCGACGTTTCAAGTAGCGCCAGACCAAGTGAATCGTAACCAGGACAGCAAACGTCCCTAACATCCAAATGTTAAACGAAGTGTCTAAGTGCTCCACGGTGAGGGGCGCTAGCTCGCAGCCTCTGGTGGTCGATGTCCATAGATTGAGCGCTCGGTTGTATAAAAGAAGGCAGCCTGATGCAACAGGTCCTTTCAAACAAGTACTTCAGCGTGCCTTTGGAGGATTGGGGGTTCAGTATGACTCACGGTTCAAGTCGATCCTCGAAGACTAGTTTACGTTAGAATTTGTCGTTTTCCGCCGATCCGTTCCAACAGCGTAAACACGCTGGGTGCGAGTGGTTAAAAATAGCTTGACCGAGGCTGGTCCTATTCAAAATGCCCTTTCGTAATCAATTCAGTGGGATAAAAGGATTAGGCCAAAATGCCTCGCACCGAAACCATCATCACACTGTTCCTCTCGTCTCCATCTGATGTAGCAGAAGAGCGAGATATTTGTGAAAGCGTTGTTACAGAACTAAATGCAACATGGAGTCGGGAGTTTGGGATCCGAATGGATCTTCTTCGGTGGGAATCAGCCGCACGACCCGGTTTTGGACAAGACCCTCAGGACGTGCTCAATTCGCAGCTCCTTGCTGATTACGACGTTTTCATCGGATTCCTTTGGGGGCGGATCGGTTCACCCACGCCAAGGGCTGGCTCAGGAACGTTAGAAGAGTTTGAACACGCTTTCGACCGCTTTGTGCAGGATTCAGGATCTGTGGAGATTATGTTCTATTTTAAGGACGCTGGAATCCCTCCATCAAAAGTAGATCCACACCAACTCGAACAAGTAATTCAGTTTCGCGAGACTCTGTCAGAAAAAGGGGGGTTGTATTCCACATTCAACGACGCAATGATTTTTGAGCAATCACTGCGTGCCCATCTTGCAAGCCTTATCCAAAAGTTCGCTAGCAGCGCAATCGAGTCCATAAAAGACTCCCAGAAATCCGATTCGGTTTCAGAACACAAAAGATCCGATGAAGAGAGAACATCGAGCAGTTTGCTCGAAACATAGAAAAGCATATTACTTCCTACTCCCAGGTCAGGACAGATGCTTTTGATGCCCTAAGCAACGCATTATCGCTATATGAAGAATTTCAGGATCCGAATCAACTTGAGGATTTGGAGGTAGGACTTGTTTCTTTTTCGGTAACACTTCCTGGCGTTGAACAAGGCCTTATTGAATTCAGAGAAACGCTCACAAAACTCCCCAAATTAACCACTAGCTTAAACAAATCGAAACGACTAGCTGTTCGCCAGTTAAACAAGATGTTAGGTGAGATTTCCGCAACCATCGCGACGGTAGACAATATTCTCGCGTCAGTCAGACGAATGCGTGGACATTCCGTCGAGGACCAACAAACTCATTAGGGCGTTCACCGTCCCGTATGCATTTAAAGAATGCTTGAGTCTATCGAAGACCTTTTACCCGCGAATCTACTGAAACAGTGTCATATCTCACTGCGAGCTTTAAAGATAAAAAGCGAAGGCCCTAATCATCGCAGTCCTTTTTTCACCGGAAATATCTATATCTAATACTGTATATATAACCAGTATTTTGGTATGATGAGGCTTCGATTTTCTATGAGAAACCTCATGCAAAACAAACACTTGGTACCGTTCGACACCACCCTAGGTGAACAAATCTGCTCACTGTATGCACAG
>JANQKS010000078.1 GCA_028281005.1 Pseudomonadales bacterium | reverse complement strand
TGCCTCGACTCATCGTTACTCCGCACCTTCACAATCGATGGTACATTAGACAGCTACAGCATCTAATAATTCAACTAACTTCTAACTCAGGACACTAGCATCCGTCGATGGCAGAAACTGGAGCACTAAGGCTCGAACAGCTGCCACCGTTGTTGCACGCACGTACATGAACATTAGCGGTACCTCCATTAATATAGTATGGAGTGAAGTTATTCGTGGTGGAACCCACATAGGTATTACCTATACCACCAACAAAGAAGTTCCAGACTTGATAAAAATCTGTCGCACTTGGACAAACGTCATCCCACAACAAAAAGTATTGTGTGTACGGGAAAGGTGAGCAGACACCTATAAACGTCGAACTCAAGTTAATTGGTGTTGATAAACCACAACCGCCTCCAGATCCGCCACCAGACCCGGTACCAGCAGACCCATCATCGTCAACACCGCCCCAAGCAAGCTCCACCAAGTCGATCAGTGTTTGGTTGCCCATTGCCGCGTCGAGCATCGCAATGCGAACATCTTCGAAGCTCCAACTATTCGCATCACCATCATTCGATTTGGATAGATGCTCGATTGATTCGAGCATGATGGTTTTTGTTTGAGCAGTGTTACCAAACTGGCTCACCAAGTAGAACACGTGCCCGATAATTCGACCATTCTCTTGAGCGCTGCTGAAGATACTATAGTCGCTCGTAAATCTTGACTGTGTTAAGTCGCGTGACGCAGGAGAAGCTGGGTGGTCGTCCCCGATTATCCAAACCTGTCCAGCAGTTGAAGCGACACTTTCTGCTCTATAGAGAGCTGCGTTCGTATCCGCATAACCTTCGTGGATTGCTCTCGCAAACTGATCGTTGTTAAAGATTGCGTCTTGTGTGACCTCAGCGTTCCGGTGATCTAGCAATCCGTGGCCCGCTTCGTGCGCCAGAATGTCTACCGACAGCCCAATCGTATCGTTTGAGAGCAATATTGCGTCGCTGGTAATGTCGTAAGCGGCATTTGGGAGCGTACCCATCATGTCAGACACTGCCCCGGAGTTGACGACTATGTTGAGTGTGCTACCACTCAGATCACAGCAACGGTTCCCTAGCACTGATTCCCAGAATACCTCAAGCCCTTGCAGTGCCGCTTGAGGGTCGTTGTACTTTGGGAGATTGCACTCTGCCGGGGTTGTGTTGCATTGTCGGTCTCGATCATTATCGTCATAAACGACCCAAGGGAAGTCGCCACTAAAACCTGTACAGTCTCGCGCCCCCTGACTGTTGTTACCTTCGCAAGTACCAATTCGCATAGAGGAGCCGAATAGCGGTACCGATACACGTGTCTTGCCCGTTTTGGCATCTACTCTTGCGACCAAAGACCTAGTATTGCTTTTATTTCGCAATTCCAAAAGCCAATACATCAATGGTTGGTTTCCTTTCCCATACTGCCAGCGCTTTTCAACGCTAGTTACCGTGATGGGATCGTTTGGGTCATCGCTTGGGTATTGATTCAGCGCCTCACGCATTGCTAGATCAGAAGCGACCGACTCAGAATCGACCTTGAGGTTCTGAAAGCGCTTGTGCCCGGACACAGCACCACGCATCGATAGGACGTTGCCTGTGGCCTCATCTGTGGTTATTTGGATACGCGTGTCGCCTCGCGCTCCATCAATGTATTGATAGGCAAAATATTTCTTACGGCCGTTCGCGTCCTCCACAACGTCACTGACAATTTCAGCTTCCGCAGACGATCCGAGCAAATTGTCCATTTCTTGAACGTAACGCTGCAAGTCGTTTTCGCTACGCAGCGTCCCGAGGTTACCGCCAAGAACATAGGATGTTTCCCCGGTCTCGCTCAACTGCCGATCACGCTGGATTCCACGAGAAATTTTCTCTGTCATTTGTACGTGACGCCGTTCCCGCATGGTATGGCGCTTTGACTGATTTTGCTCGTTGCGCCTAATCTTCCGTTTACCTTGAACCATGACGTGGCTTTGGCCATCGATTTGGCTGACTCGTAGCACACGATCAGATTCAAAAGCTGAGAAAGAAGTGTTTCGGTCTTGATCCACCGACATCATTACCCACTTTCCTTTATGATTCGGATCAGCGGCTAAGATGTGTGTCATCCCAAAGCTATCTTTTTCCACATTAACAACGACAAGCTCTGTTTCGCCGCCACCGAAGTCGTAAGTAATGGTTTGGTTCTGGGGATTTTCAAGAAATCCTTTTTCGATCTGAATCTCAACAGCATCTACGTTTTGTTTTTCCTTCAACAAGTTACGAATCCACCGTTCTGCCCGACCTTTTTTTCTAATCGTTACTTGATACTTTTCAGTAGTTAAACCACCACTGACATTAGCATCCACGGTCTCTGGTATTTCAAACTTTGCTTTCGCGCTAGGGGTAGCCGATTTGCGTGGGTTATCGAGGGGAGTGTCCGCCAATGCCGAGATCGCAACGATTGATGATATGACGAATAAGTAGAATATTCGCATAACTGTTCTCCTCCTTGTAAACAATTCAACGATAGTGAGTGCTGTACACTCACGCTTATTGAAGCGCAGTCATAGTTACGAAAAGGTTTCACAATGTAGTGATCTTTCTTTACCGAACCATGGGTTTCTATGCTTCGAAGGCAAAGGTACATTCCGATGGTACAGGCGCGCAAAAAACGGTCTGCAACCGATCGGAAAACCGCGAGGTGGTTGGATTTTAAAGATCCACATGATTGCGGCAGATGCGAAGACGGCGATTACTGTTTCATTGTTACCCGGATAATCCCATGATGCTCCGGCGGGATGCGCCCTGATGAAGCAGTTAGGTCCTCAACAAAGGCCCATTCATATGATTATGGAACGTGCTTATGAGGGGGATGAAACGTGTCAGCTTGCACTCGATCTTGGTGACGATCCGGTGGTGCCGCTAAAGTCTAGATCCCCGGATAACGGCGCAGATAATACGGTGAGAGTACCGTAGAGTCTTCGAGTGGACGCATGATTCGTTTGGGATGGGTTTGAGCGGGTGGATCTGTAGCCGACACTGGCTGATTGAGGTCGTTGTGATTGCAGCGTCGGCACACAGTCGGCCAGTTCTACTTATGCCAGCATGCTCATCAGAGTTACGGAGTATGGTGATTCCAGCTGGAACGCGGCGTACACCAACCAGTCGGGCCGATAGTTGTTCTTAGCAAAGTCCAAACGTCAACGTCGACCCGTATGAACCAGCCGTGCGACGCTGCGCATGAGATATCGGATCAGGGGCCGTAGTCCGTGCTTGCGCGACTTTACCGGTTATCCGGGGATCGAGGAACGCCGTGAGGGCGCTACCTTTGTTCTAGAAGCTATGGGATGATCTCAAGCAATCAAACTTCTGCGAGAGCCCACATGAGTGAAGCTGCACAAGAGCAACGTTTCTGGCTGCGCGATAACTTTGCGCCGGTATTTGAAGAGACCACCGCCACGGACCTTACCGTCACGGGGCATATTCCCGAAGCCTTAAACGGCCGTCTGTTGCGCAACGGCGCCAACCCTCAAACCGGCGAATCTGCGCATTGGTTTCTAGGCAACGGCATGTTGCACGGGGTGGAGATAAAAGAAGGCCAAGCCAACTGGTACCGCAATCGCTACGTTAAGTCGCCGCTGTTTAGAGACCCCGCCGGTGATCCGGTCAGCGCCATGAGTGACATGACACGCTCCGCCGCCAACACCCACGTGATCCATCACGCCGGCAAAATCCTGGCGCTGGAAGAAGCCCATTGGCCGTTCGAAGTGGATGACAATCTGGAGACGGTTGGCCCCTACAATTTTGACGGCAAACTCGCCGCCAACATGACCGCCCATCCGAAAACATGTGGCGAAACCGGAGAACTGTTGTCGTTCGGATATGCCACCCAAGCCCCTTACCTGACCTACCATCGCACTTCGGCGGACGGCAAGATGGTGCAGGTTGAACCTATCACCGTGAAAGGGGCAACCATGGTGCATGATTTCAACATCACCCGAAATCATGTGATCTTTATGGACTTGCCTGCGGTGTGGAACTTAGATGGCATGGCCGCCACCGGCATGCCTATCATGTGGGATGAGTCCTACGGGGCGCGCCTCGGCGTCATGCCCAGAGAAGGCGGTGACGCGGATGTGAAGTGGTATGAAATTGACCCATGTTATGTATTCCATCCGATGAATGCCTGGGAAGAAGGCGATCGTATCTACATTGACGTGTGCCGCATGAACGACACCTTTAAGCCGGGTTCCAACTCACCGCCGCTGCTGTTCCGCTGGACCATCGATCAGGCCGCCGGCACGGTAACGGAAACTCAACTGGACGACCGTGCGGTGGAATTCCCGCGGGTTTGTGACACCAAGGTGGGATTAAAAAACCGTTACGGCTACGCCGCTGCGTTTATGGGCGGGTTACCCTGCGCGGAAGGTTATGTAAAGTATGACCATGAACGTGGGACCTCGGTTTACCACGACTTACACGGCGGGCAGGGCAGTGAGGCGGTGTTTGTAAAAGACCCCGCAGGCAGCGCGGAAGATGACGGCTGGGTATTGGGTTACGTATACCAGCCGGAAACCGACACCAGTGAAGTGGTCATCATTGACGCCAGAGAATTTGCCCAGGGTCCGGTGGCGCGCATCCACCTGCCGGTGCGCGTTCCGGCGGGCTTCCACGGTAACTGGGTACCGGCGGACTACTAGCTTGAGTTCCAGTTTGGATTATAGGTGCATGACGCGCGGTGTGGGCGCCGATAGCTTGGCATCATTGTGCGCGTGTTCCTTTGATCAACTCCTGGTTTGGTGAGACGTATTCGTTCACCGTGACATTGACCTGATCGATCCGCATGCGGGCGGGCATCTTGACTTCAGTGCGCGCGATCTTCGCTCTCAACGACTTTAACGCCCGTTTGAGTTCGTTTGTTTGCGCGATGGTCATCAGGTGCCGCTCTGACAGACTAACCGCCTCGGCTTGCAGATCCTCAACTTGTTGTTGGGAAAGTGACTGGACCTGTCGTAGATCTGCTAGCCACTGGTATTCGTCGTCGAGCCTAGCTTTCTCCGCTTCGTAAGCCTGCAATTCTGCGGTCAAGCGGGACATAGAGTCCTGTAGATCCTGTGCGTCGATACGAGCAACAACCGTATCCTTTTTGAAAACGGAACCGGGCGCTAGGTCAGGATGCAGAAAATCGATCCTGCCACCCATCCCCGCAACGACGGAGTATTCCACTCGAGGATTTGTTGGTGCCAGGAGAGAAGCCGTGTTGCTCGTGATTCCGGATACGGGGTCGCGCTCAGCGGCTTTCTCCATCTGAGGCGGGGGAGATATTTGCGTCGGTGAAGATTCCAGCCAGAAAAACATGCTTGCGGCGACAACTAATAACAGCACGCAGCCACCGACTAGCCCAAATTCCCATTGCCGAGTCTTCAGGTGCTCCGCTTGATCTGCAGATCCCACGTGGTGACGAATGATCGAAACGACGTCACCAACAAGTTCGCGAGACGGAATACCCATCAGCATAAAAAAAACAAGTAAGGGGATGAGGCCCCCGCCAACGAGGTTGAATTCGCCCAGGACCAGTGTGGTTACCGTGCTAAATATCGCAACAACACCGGCAAACGTGCCAGCTCGCAATGCGGTGGAAGGCATTAGCGGAGTTACCCTACATACTTGAGTGCCTCGGCTCTCTCGTATCGACACACTGCAACCCCTCGCAGGGCTCTCGATTAGCTTGATTCGGTTTGAACCCCTCTCTGCAGAGCATCTGGCAGAAAGCTCGTCCTGCAGAAGCTCGTCCAGAACATCTAGCGTGATGGCTACTCGCAACTGTATTGAAGGCATATACGTTTCAGCTACGGTTGTGTTGTGCAACATACCAGAGCGCGTCGCCGTTTGCTTTGTGTTTCACCTTCGAACGCCACACCTAGACGTGCCAGCCGGGTTGCTGATATGTTACAACATATCGTTTATTGGAGATTTGATCTTGGGATCAGCATTACCTGTCACCGTTTTGTCCGGCTTCCTCGGGGCCGGAAAGACAACACTCATGAATCATGTGCTCAATAACCGCGAAGGCCTGCGCGTCGCGGTGATTGTGAATGACATGGGAGAAGTGAACATAGACGCCGATCTGCTGCGCGAAGATGTCTCGTTGCAGCAGGTGGATGAAAAACTGGTTGAGATGACCAATGGCTGCATCTGCTGCACGCTGCGTGAGGACCTGCTGATTGAGGTGGCGCGGCTGGCGGATGAGCAACGCTTTGACTATCTGCTCATCGAATCCACTGGCGTGTCTGAACCCCTGCCCGTGGCGGAGACGTTCACGTTCGAAGACGAAATGGGTCGTTCTTTGTCTTCGGTCGCCCGCCTCGACACCATGGTAACGGTGGTAGACGCGTTCAATTTCCCCAAACTGATGGCCGAAGCCGAGAGTCTGAAAGACAAGCAAATGGAGATTGGTGAGGAAGACGAACGCAACATCGCTGATCTTCTCATTGATCAGGTTGAGTTCAGCAACGTCATTGTGGTCACCAAAACCGACCTGCTCGATACTGCCCAAGTAGACACCTTGCTCGCCACGCTGCGCCGTCTAAATCCGGGTGCGGAGGTGATTGTTGCCGAGCATGGTCAAATAGATCCGAAGGTGATTCTGGGCACCAACAAGTTTGATATGACTGAAGCGGCGAACGCCCCCGGTTGGTTGGCGGAGCTACGCGGCGAACATGTGCCGGAGACGGAAGAATACGGCATAGGCAGCTTCGTCTATCAGGCACGTAGGCCCTTTCACCCACAGCGCCTGTATGACTTTTTGGTGCAAGGGTGGCGCCATGGAAATCTGGTCCGATCAAAAGGCTATTTCTGGTTGGCGTCACGTTACGACCAGGCGGGTTCTTGGTCCCAAGCCGGGGGAATCATGAACCACGGCTTTGCTGGCCTGTTTTGGTCAGCGGTTGGTGAAGAGAGTTGGCCTGACCACCCGGAACATCGGCAGGCGATCGAAAGTAAATGTGAGGCGCCGTACGGCGATCGTCGTCAGGAAATTGTGTTTATCGGTCAAGGGCTGGATGAGGAGCAAGCCAGTCGCGCGCTAGATGCCTGTTTGCTCAACGATGCAGAGCTTGCGGCCGGTCCGGCCGTGTGGAAACACTACCCAGATCCTTTCCCCCAGTGGATTCGCGAGGTGGAGGAGTCTGAACTGTGATGCGAACCGTTACGGGTGATCAACTTGGTGATTTTGCCGCGATTTATGAAGCGGATGTGGAACTTGTCAGTGTCTCCCGCCCTCAGTGGCAGACCTGTGAAGCACTGTCCAAGCGGCTCATCGATACACGGCAAGTACCCACGCTACGTTGGGTACAGGCCGCCAACGACGCAGATGGTGCTGACAATGTGCTGCCGCCCACAGTCGAAGCTGATGTGCGTTCTGCCCTGGTGGGTGAAATCGCTGCGGCCAGCGAAGTGTTAAGTGAACTGGTTGGTTGTGACCAGGTGGGTGTACGTCTCGAAACACTCAGTGCGCCCATGTGTCCGCGTTTCCACGTGGACTACGTGCCGTGCCGGATGTTGATTACGTTAAGCGGCAAAGGCACCGAATGGATTCCCAACAGCGACGTCGACTGGGAGGTTTTTGAGAATCTGCAAACCGCGGCGCCACCGTTGAAAGGCAACGCCGAAGTCCAGCACCTGACCACAGGTAATTGGTCGTTGTTAAAAGGCGGTGCGTGGAACGCGCAGTTTCACGGCGTCGTGCACCGTTCGCCCCATGGCGACGGTGAACGACTGCTGCTCTCGCTGGATCCTATCCTCTAGGGTTCAGGTGACGCCTAGGCAGGGACTAGGCAGTGACAATAAAGCCCCGCTGCGGCGGCGCACCTTCCAAGACGGTCTTGTACACCGAGGCCACCTCACTGAAGGGGTGTTCTTCAATGCTAACCCAGTTATCCACCTGGGCAAAAAAGGCGTTGGTTGCCTCGTTAAGTTGCTGCTGATACACGCCCGGCCCAAGCTCTTCATTACGTTTCGCAATCTGATCCGGGGCAAAAAACATACTCGGCTGCGGGCCGGGTAAGTCTACCGGTGCTGCGGTATCCCGCGTTTCCCAGTGGGTGATACCCACTCCGCAGCTGTTTTTTAACTGGTCGGTCAGGTGATGGTGGACACGCGCACGCACCTCCGGATTTCCGGCCATGTCCACAAAAACACTATCGACCTGCGGCAGGGCTTCGATGTCGTCGTAGCTGTACACATCGTCATACAAACCTAACCCCTCCACAAAGCTGCGGTTGCTGGCTGAAGTCAGACCGCTGACGCGAATGCCGGCCCGACGCTGCAACATGAAGGCCAGTCCAAACGCCGTTTTGCTGGAAGCGCTGGCGAGGATCACGTGGTCAGCACCAAAAAATTGGTGATCGGCAAAGTAGTCATCCAGCACAAAGGAGGTGGTAAACAATGGCCGGTACAACATGGCGTGATTGTCGTAGTCCGCGGCAAATCCATTGGCCTCGTTCATCAAGGTGTATTGGTTGTACACCACCGGCAACGCGGCGCGGTGCGCAGAGGCGTCGGTGAATCCACGTTCCGTGACTTTTTCCGGTTTGACCAGCAGCTCTGTGGACATCGGGTAGTAGCCGTAGAACCGTGCTCCGACCGGGATATCGGGGTGTTCGCTGGCTTGTACCGTGCCGATACCCCATACCGGTATTCGCCCCCAGCCGTCCTGCGCGGGGAAAAAATTCCAGTAACCGATGATGTCACCGGCTACGCCGTAGGTGACGTTGTTGGCGGTGAAGGCGAAGCGGTCGACGCTGAGCACAATTTCACCGACATCGGGAGAGAGCGCTGCGGTAGCTTTTAGTTGCGAGTCCGACAGGTTGTTTCTATCAACGATGAAGTCTTGTGGCATTGATCTTCCTCAGGGTGCTTTCAGTCGGCCGGTCTTGAACCCGGCGCGCTGCGTGGTGGATAACAAAAGATGCCAAGTTTAAGGTATGTGATTCGAAATCGGTGTGAATTTAAAGGGGGGAACATGCGTGTTCTTTTGCTGAGCGTGCTGGCGGTGACCTTGAGTGCTTGTAGCGGAGCGCAGCCACCGGTCACTACCGCGGATGACGCGGCGGAGGTCGCAAAAATTGAGCAGCTGTACGCCGACTATCAGGTGGCGGTGGAAAGCGGCAGCGTAGCCGGCTATCTGGCTGTACTCCATCCACAGGTGCGTTTGTTGCCGCCGGGGGCGGACGCCATTGATGGCGCGCAAAGTTACGCCGACTTCCTCGAGCAGGTATTTGCCGCGGCCACTTATGGTGTCGAAGTGATTAGCCCGCCAAATATAGTGGTGGTGGGGGACGTAGCCATCGCTGAATATGACTACGTGATACACATCCGTCTGAAGGACGCCGATAGCGGTATTACTCAAGAAGGTGCGTTAACCGCCCAGCGCACTCGCTCGCGCTACTTTGATGTATTGCGTAAGAAGGCGGATGGCCAGTGGGCCATATGGCGTCATACGTCAACGGTGCTGGAGGAAGGCAGCGCCGCCGCACAGGCTGCCGCGGACGATAACCCACCCATCGACGGCATCAAGCTCAGCTTCATCGACAGTAACGGCATCACCTTGCGGATCGCCGAAGCGGGTGAAGGCCCTGTGGTGTTGTTTGCCCATGGGTTTCCGGAATCCTGGTTCTCCTGGCGGCACCAGTTACAGGCGTTAGCCGCAGCCGGCTACCGGGCCGTGGCGCCGGATATGCGCGGCTATGGCTTGTCCTCGGCGCCAGCTGATCCGTCGGATTACGTGTTGGATACCCTGTCGGCAGATATGGTGGGTGTGTTGGATGCGCTGGGTGTGGAGCAGGCTCATATGGTCGGCCACGATTGGGGATCGCCGGTGGCGAGCCACACCGTGGTGCGTTATCCCGAGCGTTTCAAAAGCCTGACCTTGATGAGTGTACCCTACGGTCCGCGCTCACCGGTGTCGCCCTTAGCCGCCATGCGTGAGCGCACCGGGGATAACTTCTTTTACATGGTTTATCACAACGAGCCGGGCGGTGTGGCGGAAGCGGAATACGATGCCAACACCCGCACGTTCCTGCGCCGTATATATCAGTCCCCGGATGCCATCCGGCAGCCGCCTGAAGTGACGGATCCAAAACGCAGCGCCGGCGGGTGGGTGCCGCGCATGGGCGAGCCTGAAGGTTTACCTGATTGGCTCAGTCAGGCTGAGTTGGATTATTACGTGGCCCAGTTTGAGCGTGCGGGCTTTCGCGGCGGTGTGAACTACTACCGCACCTTTGAAATGAATTGGGAAGCCTCGGCCAACATTGCAGACCCGGTGATCAAAGCACCGGTGTTGTTTATTGCCGGGGAGAAAGACGGCGTCATTGGTGGCGCGGACGCACAGCAACTGCGTGCCGGTATGGCTCCGGTGGTCAGTGATCTGCGCGATGTGGTGTTGTTGCCGAACATCGGCCACTGGGTGCAACAAGAAGCAGCGTCGGAAACCAATCAGGCGATGTTGGCGTTTTTAGCTGAGGTGGAAGGCCAATAATCGACAACTCTAGGGAATTGCACGGGTCCGTAGAACTCAACTTGGCGGCCTCCCGGCCGCTGCGTTTTGCCGGTTTTTTTACCTTCTATTTTGCCCAGGGTGTGCCCATTGGCTTGTTGACCATTGCCATGCCCGCGTGGCTTGCCTCCCAAGGGGTGGAGGCCGCGCAAATTGCTTCGATGATGGCCATCACCGGTATCCCATGGGGGGTGAAACTGATTGCCGGGCCATTTATGGATCGCTTCAGTTTTCCAGCCATGGGCTGGCGGCGTCCCTGGGTGATGGCCGCGCAAGGTGGCCTGACTTTGGCCATGTTATCGATGAGCACGGTGAGTGATCCCGTGACCGAGCTGTGGACGGTCATTGTCATTGGCTTTGTGATTAACGCCTTTGGCGCGCTGCAGGACGTCGCCGTGGACGGTATGGCGATCGACGTCTTGCCTGAAGACGAACGTGGCCGTGCAAACGCCTTTATGGCTTGTGGGCAGGTGGCTGGATTCTCTGGCTTTGGGGCTCTAAACGGCTTTCTGCTTGTTCAGTACGGCCTGCCGCTGACCGCCTTGGTGTCTGCGCTGACCGTATTGCTGGTGTTTATCTTTGTCACCATCATCCGCGAACGCGCCGGCGAGCGTCTATTACCCTGGAGCGACGGCCAAGCTTATCCCCAGCGGCGACAACAGCCGGAGTCGTTTGTGGGTATTTTTAAGGACCTGATCAAGGTGCTGTTTTTACCCATGGCGCTGATGCTGGTGCTGGTCGAATTTTTCTGGCGCGCCAATGCGGGCATCGCCATCACCATCTTCCCGGTAGTGGCGACCCAGGAGCTGGGGTTTGGAGCGGATCAATACAGTTACTGGGTCGGTTTGTTGGGTGGGGTGAGCGCGGTGGTGGGGATTTTGTTCGGGCCGTTGATTGACCGCTTTGGCGCCAAACGCCTGCTGTTGATTGGCTTTTTTGGTCAAGCCTGCCTCACCGCCAGCTTTGCCAGTCTGCAGGCGTTTTGGTCGCACACGCCCATGGTGCTGTCGATGATGGCAGCGTATGAACTTTTGGGTCACCTCATGTTTGTGGCCATGATTGCTGCGTTTATGAATATCTGTTGGAAACAAGTGGCCGCCACCCAATTTGCCGTCTACATGTCGTTGGCAAACTTGAGCCGCTCCATCGGTGCCGCTTTGTTTGCCTTGGTGGCGGCGGAACTCACCCACCCACAGACGTTTTACATTATGGCGGTGTTGGCGGTGATTGCCGGTAGCCTGCTGCTGTTGTTTGACGAAGGTAAAGCCCGCGCGCGGCTTGGCCAATTGGATGTGGTAAATTCTTAAACCTGATAAGCACGTACACCTGAAGGGGATGACGATGTCTGTGTCTGTTGATCCAAAAACCGGACTAAAAATATTTGCCACCCGTGCGGCCATGGCCACGGAAAAAATCCGCGGCAAGGGTTACGACGTGGTGACCGATGAGTCGCTCAAAACGCTGCCTGAGCCCCCCGCAGGCGCGGTGTTTGACGCCGCAGAACAGGCCAAATATCGCGCCTACAAAGAAGCGCGGCGGGGTGCTGCTGACTACATGGCCATGGAAGGGGAGTTTGCGCGTTATCTCAAAGACGTTTACTCGGCCGCACCGGTCCCGCGTGAAGCGTTAGATGATGAGTGTGAGATCCTCGTGGTGGGTGCGGGTTTTGCGGGTTTGTTGCTGTGGTACAAGCTCAGCCAGGCGGGCTTCAACGACGTGCGCTTTTGTGAAAAGGGCGGCGATGTCGGCGGCACCTGGTATTGGAATCGCTACCCGGGGATCGCCTGTGATGTTGAGGCGTACAGCTACTTACCGTTGCTGGAAGAGATGGGTTATGTGCCCAGCATGAAGTTTGCTTCCGGGTTCGAAATCATGGAGTACTGCCAGCAGATGGCGGAGAAATTTGGCTTCTACGATCACTGCCTGTTCCACACTACAGTGGATCGCACCGACTGGGATGAAACCGACCAACGCTGGGTGGTGCATACCGATCGCGGTGATGCCATGCGTGCCCGCTACGTTATTTTGGCCAACGGTATTCTCACCACGCCGAAGCTTGCGCGCATCGCGGGGATGGAAAAGTTTCAGGGGGAGTCGTTCCACACGTCGCGTTGGGACTACAACATCGAATTAGAAGGTAAACGGGTCGGCATCATCGGCACCGGCGCCACCGCCGTGCAGGTGATCCCGGAGATTGCCAAAGTAGTGGGTGAGCTCTACGTGTTTCAACGCACACCGTCTTCCGTAGACGTGCGAGACCAGCGTGAAACCACCGAAGAAGAGCGTGACACCTGGGCCCAGGAACCAGGTTGGGCGCGGGCGCGACGCGCGCGTTTTGCCAAGATCTCCGCCGGGCGTACCGCCATCAAAGCCAACGACGATTATCTGGCCGGTAAGGTGCCGGATTTCAAAGAACGTAAACAGCACGAGCGCAAACTCTCAGCCGAGGAGATGATTGAGAAACAGCTGGAATCCAATTTCCGCATTATGGAGCAGATACGCGCCCGGGTGGATGCCATTGTGGAAGACCCCCAGACTGCTGCGGCGCTTAAACCTTTTTACCCCTACGGCTGTAAACGGCCAACGTTCCACGACGAATACCTGCCGACGTTCAACTTACCTCACGTTCACTTGGTGGACACCGCGCCCATAGGTGTACAGGAAATCAATGAACGGGGTGTCGTGCATGACGGTACTGAATATCCGTTGGATGTGTTGATTTACGCCACCGGGTTTCAATGGATGGCCACCTCAACGTTTAACATGATCACCGGCCGCGGCGGGCAGACGTTGACCGAAAAATGGCAGCAAGAGGGCACCAAGACCTTTTTGGGGATTCACTCCCAAGGCTTTCCTAACCTGTTCATTATTTCGGGGCCACAAGGTGGCGGCGGCAGCTTTAACTTCACCGATGCCATCGACCAACACGCCGACTATGTGGTGTGGATGCTGCAAACCTTGCGGGAGCGCGGTGATACGACGGTGGACATCCACTCAGAGCCCGAAGAAAAGTACGCGGAACACTGCCGTATTGCTGATGAGACCACCGCGCCTTTGCGCGATTGTTTGTCGTATTACAACGGTCACGGCGATGCGGACCCTGGTAGTTTGGCGTATTACGGCGGCGGCATCTGGCACAAGATCCGCACCAAGGCCCAGGGCACCTTGGAACCTTACGTTTTTAACAAATAGCTTTGAACAAATAGTTTTTGACAACTAGCTTTTAACTAACAAGAGAACACTTCATGAGCACACTGTTGTACATCAATGCGTCCCCGCGTGGGGAAGCCGCTGCCTCCACCCAGGCAGCCACCACCTTTTTGCAGGCGCTGCCTGCCAGCGTCCAGGTACAACAAGTAAATCTGTTTGATGCGGATTTGCCGGAATACACAGCGGTGTTGGCCAGTGCCAAGCAGGCCACCATGATGGGCGCGGAGTTGAGTGATGCGCAACAAGAACAGTGGCAACACGTCACTCGTTTGGTGGAACAGTTTGTTAACGCGGACAGCTACTTGTTTGGCGTGCCCATGTGGAACTTCAGCGTACCTTACAAGCTGAAACAGTACATAGACCTGATTACCCACCCGGGTTTGACCTTTGTCAGTGACGCTCAAGGCATTCGTGGCCTTTCGGCGGGGCCCGCCACGGTGATCTATTCCCGCGGAGGCGATTACAGCCCGAAAGACGGCAAACCAGACCCGTTTGACTTTCAATCTCCGTACCTCAACGCCTGGTTGGGCCTGGTCGGTTTAGGACCGGTCACCGAAGTGTTGGTGCAGGCTACTTTGGCGGGTCCGGATGGATTGTCAAAAGCGGTGCAAGGTGCCGAAGCTGAACTGGCGGCTGCGGCCCAAGCCTTGGCTTCGGCTTAACATACCAGGCAGTAAGCCCATGGCCGGTATCCTGGGAGAGCTGGCGGCAGACGAGTTCTTAGGGACCTATTGGCAGCAGAAAGCGCATTTGTTTCGTGATGCCTTGCCGGATTATGTGCCGCCGCTGTCCGCGAATGAATTAGCGGGGTTGGCGCTGCAGCCCGAGGTGGAATCTCGCCTGGTGTTGGAGCAGGGGGAGCATGGCCCCTGGGAGCTACGCCACGGGCCCTTTGTAGAGCAGGATTTTCAGCACTTACCCGCCAGCGGCTGGACTTTGTTGGTACAGGCGCTGGACCTTTGGGTGCCAGAAGTTGCGGAACTATTAGATCATTTTGATTTTCTGCCGCGCTGGCGCGTGGATGACATCATGGCCAGCTACGCCGTGGCGGGGGGTAGCGTGGGCCCACACTACGATCACTACGATGTTTTTCTGCTGCAGGTATCCGGAGAGCGGCGCTGGCAGATTGGCGAGCGATGTGATGGCGCACAAGCCACGGTAGCAGGGACAGATCTCGATATCCTCGCGGACTTTAAGCCGTCTGATGAGTGGCTGCTGAAACCTGGCGACATGTTGTACCTACCACCGCGTATGGCCCATTGGGGTGTGGCGAGCAGCGAGTGTATGACTTTTTCCGTAGGCTTTCGCGCACCGAGCGTGGCAGATATGTTGGCAGAACTAGCGGTGGGTGTTGCGGAACAAACGGCTGCCACCGGGCAAGCCGCCTACTACGCTGACCCGCCGTTGGATCCCTCCATGGCCGGCAACCACATTGATGCGGCGTTCATCCAACAAGTGCGCACACAACTGATGGCCGCGCTGCAGGACGATGCCCTGTTGGCTGACTGGTTTGCGCGCTTCATGACGCAGCCTAAGCTGCCCGGTTTAGAGGAGGTCACCGGTGAGCGGCGCCGTGCACACATCAACGGTCGAGATTATGAGAATGGTGAACCGCTGTAGCCAAAAAAGGCCAGGATTCAGCTGCTTAATCCTCTAACAGGTGTTCAAACTGGCGGTCGGTGAGGGTTTTGAAAAAGGCGATCAGCGTTTCGATCCGATACCGGTCCATGGGTTGACCCTGCTGCAATAGGTCCTGGCTGATGTTGTCCGCCACTTCCGGTGCTCGCCAGGGTTTGCCGGTTTCCGGGTTTTTGGTGTCAGCGATGATGTACTGGTTGTAAAACTCAAGCACGGTGCGTAGCTCAGCAAACACGCCGTTGTGCATATACGGGCCGGTGACGGCGATGTTGCGCAAAGTCGGCACTTTAAACTTGCCTGCTTGCAGGGTGTCTTCAACCAGCGGGTTGGCGAGTAAACCCAGATCCGGCAGCTTACCTGTCCCGTGTTGCTGCACCAGCGGGTTAGGTGGCGTGCCGATGTTGTGATAACGGTAGTCGGTGAAGGTCTCCTGTTCCGGACTATCTAACAGATGACACAAGTTGCAATTGATCAGGCTGGAGAAAAACAGAATGCGACCGCGTTCTTCCATTTCGGTCATGCGGTACTCCCCGCGCAGGAAGCGGTCGTATTTAGAATCAAACGGACTAAATTGTGGACTTTTCTGGAAGGCGGCCAAGGCCTGCCCAACCGCACTGTGCACGGCGTTGTCATCTTGCACCACCTCTGCCCCAAATAGCATCGTCACGGCTGCCGTGTAGTTGGGGTTTTCGCGCAGGCGCTGCGCCAGCAGGTGGGCATCCGGCAACGCCATCTCGATGGGATTTAGAAACGGCTCCTTAGCCTGGGTGGCGAGGTCGTGGGCTCGGCCATCGAGAAAAAACCCACCCCGGTACTCGCCGTTGCGGTCCACGTGAAATGAAGGTGTACTGGCCGCGTAAGAAAGCGTGGGCGCGTTGCGTGTACCCAGCGAGACATTGTCGTCTCCGAGGGAAACGGCATTTGCCGCGCGATTGGGCCGCTTGTCGACAAAACCCTGTCCCGGCAGGTGGCAAGTGGCGCAGGATTGGGTGCGTTGCAGGGAAAAGTTGACGTCAAAAAATAACGCTTCACCGAACTTCACCAGTTTGGCGTCGGGCACAGTAGCGGCCACGGCGAGATGGCAGCCCATGATTCCACAACACAACAAAAAGGCCGAAGCCACGCCCTGAGCAGCTGATTTATTCATCATGCGAGACACCAAATTATCCCGATGCTGGACGCTGCGGCAAGAAGCGTCCAGTGCGGTAAATGGCTACACCATCTCGATCTGTTCAAGCGCTGACGCAAGACATCTCGCTACTGGCTCAAGCAACTGCGGAGCGGTTTGCTCAGGCCCGTCAGCCACCGTGTGCCCAAAATCGTTATATCCCCAGAAACCAAAGCCCTTGTAACCGGCACGCCCGATTCCGCCTCTTTCAAGATCGCAAAGATCTGTGCTTGTGTATGTCTGCCTTTCTTCATCCGTAGAATCTCATCCTATTGAAAATTCTACTTCTAACCTCCCTTAATTTACGGGGGGGATTACAGCATCACCGGCCTATGTGGATACTGAGTTCACAGATTACGTCGTAGAAACGGCCTCAGGCACGAACGACTTTACCGGCCAGGAGTCCGGAGGCGCGTCACCGATTACTGCGGCTATTGGTGCAACTCAGTACTTCGTCGGAAACTGGTCCGTCAGTGTCGATGCCCTTGAGGATCACCGAAACCGCAGGTGACGTGTGGGGAACGCCGAGCAAGACATTGAGAGCGCCAATGGTTTTATGAATGCCTCCTCTGAAGTCGGCTTGCCGAGAACTGTCTATTTCAGCGTGACGAGAAATTTCTAGGGCCTTGACGCCGCACTAGACCGGACTAAGCCGGGTCGTGTTCGTGGAGAGTTTGTACCTGCGAGCGATTCGCCTTGCTTGACAGTTTCGGCCAGAGCGAGGGCAATTCTTGCATCTCCACGGGAAAATCCCGAAATGCAGGGTCGCAACACAAATGCAAACGATGAAACTTCGCGAGCAAAAGCACTATTTGCGAGTCTAACACCCCACCGGTAGACTCACGCCCCCACCATAATTGCAGAGCATCGACGGGCGATGAAGCCAAGTCGTGAGCGCCACCAGCAATCGACGGCTCGACACGGGACACATCGAGATCGCCGCCTGCAGAAGCTTTACGAGCGCCAATACCACAACCTGCGCAGGTATCTGCAGAAACTAGTCGGCTCTGGACCACCGGACCCAGACGACGTTGCGCAAACCGCGTTCGCTCGGTTGTCCGCCCGAGAGAACCTTGACGACATCGACCACCTCCCGGCGTTTCTCTGGCGAACCGCGCAAAACATCGTAAGCTCTGAACGGCGCGCCGCGGCGATTCGAAAGGCGAATGCGCCTACTTTGGAAGCGCTGTTTGTTGAAGACGTTACCGACGCTAGCGACCCGCAGCGCGTCTTATTGGCAAGGAGCGAATTGGAAACCGTGACCGCTGCATTGCACGCCATGCAACCCAAACGCCGCGACATTCTGCTGATGAGTCGTATCGACGGTTACTCTAATGCGGAAATTGCGCGCCGACTTGGGCTTGCGCGATCAACTGTTTCCGAGCACCTTTCAAACGCGTTGCTAGACCTCGAACACGCGCTGCACCCCGATGAGGAGCCTGACTGGTTATGACCAAATCCGCCGAACAAGAAGCCGCCTTGACGACTGCCTGTCGCTGGCAAGCGCGCATTGGTGGTGGAGATATCAGCCCTGAGGATCGTGCTGATTTCGAACAGTGGCTCAAGGCTAGCGAACACAATCGACAAGCTTTTGAGCGCGCAGAGCTGCTTTGGTTCAAGCTCGAAGGCTTGCGGTCGTCGGCTTGGGCAACCAATCGGAAGACCCCGCCTGACTTGGCTGAGGCAGTCGAACCTTCGACGATATGGATGCTTGGCTGGCGTTTAGGGCACCGCGCGACGATCAGTATCGCAGCAGCCATAATGCTCGCGGTGGCGATCATATTGATCAGCCCATCACAAAAACCGACACTGTATCGCACGCAGGTTGCCCAGACGGAAGATGTGACACTGGCTGACGGAACTCAGGTCAGCCTCGGTGCAGAGACTCGATTGACGGCCAGTTTATCATCTTCTGAACGACTCGTGGTGCTGCAACATGGCGAAGCTTTTTTTGATGTAGCCCGAGATCCGACCACACCGTTCTTAGTGACGGTCGGCCAGGTGACCATCGAGGTTGTCGGCACCGCTTTCGCGGTTCGCCGCAGCAATCGCTCAGTGCGCGTCGGCATTGCCGAGGGCGAGGTTGCCGTGTCCGCAGACGGGCAGACTGACAAGATCATGCACCTATCCGCTGGTGAACAGGTCGAGACCAACCTGAAATCTGGACACTCCGAAGTATCAGCGCTAGATGCGCGGCAGATCGCAGCCTGGCGTTGGGGTGAGTTGGTCTACCGCAATGCGCCATTGGCCGAGATCATCGCAGACGTCAACCGGTACTTCGACGGACAACTCACCATATCCGACCCTGCAGCGGCTGACCTGACGCTCAACGCTGTGTTCAACACTGACGATATCACCGGCGTATTACACACGCTCGAGGAGGCGCTGCCAATCCGCGTCAGGCAACTGCGGGCCAACCGTATCGATATTCGTATGCGCTGAATCCCGAAACGTTAAATTTCGGCACGAGACCGACGCTTTCAACACCACGAGAGTCTTATTTAGAAATGCGACTGATTTTCAGTCGCATCATCTAAAAGGAGAGCTCAATGAAGGAAGTCAGTCGTTTGTTCAAATCCGCCTTCGGCAGTAGCTGCCTGGCCATGACCCTGCTGCTTGCGTGCCCTTCCACGCTGGCCGCGGCAATCGAGGCGGTTGAAGTAGAGATTGACATTCCGGCGCAGCATTTGGGTGATTCTCTCGTTGCTCTGGCCCGGCAACATCAGACTCAAATTATTGCGCCGGCAAATGTCGTAGGTGATCGGCGCGCCGCAGCACTTCGCGGCAGCTACACCCTGGGGCGCTCACTCGATGCATTGCTCCAGGGAACCGGTCTCACTGCCAGTGTGGCCGCTTCAGGGATCGTGGTTGTGACGGTAGCTGCGGATACGCCCGCCTCAAATACCCCTCCGAATTCGGGCAAATCGCCACGGTCGCCACAGAGCAGCAACATATCTTCACCAATCGAGATTGAGAACATCGTCGTCCTGGGTCAGAAACGTGCGCGGTCCATTTACGACACCTCATCCAGCGTCGCGTTAATCGACGCTGCGCTGCTAGAAGACCTCACGTTCACCGAATTAACCGATCTCTATCGATTCACGCCCAATGTCAATCAGCTCGACAGTAGCGAAGGCACGTTCTCGATCCGTGGGGTACCGGCTATCGGTGGGCTGGGGTTCGCTGGCGTTGCTAACACCTCGTCGCTTTATATCGACGAGATATTTCAATCCAACCTCGGCATCGAAGCAGGACCATCTGGTGTGTTCGATTTGGATCAAGCTGAAATCTACAGAGGGCCGCAGTCAACCATTCAGGGTCGGAACACGTTGATGGGCGCAGTGGTTCTGCATACCCGCAATCCGGAGTACGTTTGGAGTGGCAAAGCCCGCCTCGAGGTCGCCGAATATAATACCCAGCGCTACGGACTCGCTTTTGGCGGCCCAATCGTGGACCAACAGCTGGCATTTCGAATTGCCGCTGATTTTCGCACCACCGATGGTTACGTCAGCAATCCCGTCACCGATCGGGACAATCAGGACGAAGATGAATCTCTGACGCTCCGCACGAAAGTGTTGTTCGAGCCGACCGACAAGCTCTCCACGCTGCTGACGTATGTCTATTCCGAAGGCGATGCGAGCACTGGACTAAGCTCCGGGGTCGTGCAAGGTCCGGACTACTTCGCTCGCGAAGTCAGCGTTGCCAATCCGGTTCTGCAGAGCATCGACTCCCATAATCTGTCTGCGAAGGCGACCTACACAATCAGCCCCGAGATGAAGTTCGACTGGATAACAACCTACTCCGATGCCAAGGAAGTCTCGGAACCACGCTTTCGCATCGATCCAAACGACGGCGGATTTCTTGATTTGGGCAGTGACAACGAAGAAATAATCACCACCGACCTGCGGCTGCTGATCGACCTTGCTAATCTCGACATGCTGTTGGGCCTATATTACTTCGAGCGGGATCGAGCCAGCGACCGCGATCTTTCCGGACGACTGATATTAGCCGGGGGATTGATCGACACAAACTTCGCTCAGATTTCCCAGGGTGGCTCAGACATTGAAAACTACGCGCTCTACATCGACGGGGAGTTTGCGTTGCAAGAGCGTCTTGCGGTGTTGTTTGGGCTGCGCTACGACCGAGAGCGTTATGCCAGTCAGTCCCAGGCCTCAACGTTTCTAGATCCAGAGTTTCCCACTTTCGGGTTGGTGACCTCAATCGGGGTGGAACAGGACGTGGACACCACCTTCGATGCGTTCCTGCCCAAACTTGGCTTACGCTACGAGATCGACCCAACCCAGACCATTGGGCTGATCATTCAGCGCGGTTATCGATCCGGCGGCGCCGGTATCAACCCCGCCGGCAGACCTTTCGAATTCGATTCAGAGTATCTCTGGAGCTACGAAGTGTTTTACCGCTCTACCTGGTGGGATGGCCGCATGTCGGTGAACGCCAACGTCTTCTACCTCGACTGGACAGACCAACAAGTCGGTATCGGAACTGGTCTAGACGTTGCAACTGAGAACGCCGCGGAGTCGCGCCTGTGGGGTCTTGAGGGTGAAGTGACGGTGCAGTTCACGCCCAACCTGAAAACGTTTCTCACCGTAGGATACAACGACACAGAGTTTGTCGACTTCGACGCTGTGGATGAGGATTTGAATGGCAACGAGTTTGGTCGATCCCCAGACATGCAGGCCAGCCTTGGCGTTATCTACGAAAACTCCCACGGTCTTTTCTTGAGCGTCGACGCCTCCTGGGTTGCAGAAGCATTCTCGGGTGCGGACAACTCCCCAAGTGATTCCAACCCAAGCGACAACACGCTTGACGCCTACATGCTCTTCAATGCCAAAGCCGGTTTCCGCAGCGAAAGGTGGGCCATGTATGGTTTTGCGCGCAATGCCTTCGATGAGGAGTATGCACTGTTGATCAACCAAGATGACTTTCGCAGCGGCGGGCTCGGCTCTGCCGTAATCGGCAATCCACAGGTCTTTGGTGTGGAATTGACGCTGGAACTCTAGCGCAAGAGAAAGCGGTCCACCGGATGATCGATCCATTGTGTATAGAACGCGTTTGCATTGAAGCCGCGGCTGTCGTCGGTACTTTCTGACCGGTAGGCCAATTCGTAGTTGGTTGTGTATTCGGGATCGTACAGGACGAGGCCCAAAGTGAAGATGTTTTGTGTACCGCCCGCGCGCTAACCACGCTGCACCGTTAGGCCCAAACTTTTGAGATCATCAACGTTAAAGACGACACCCCACGGATTGTGCGGATGTGTTCTAAGATTTTATCGATGATGTCCGGATCAAACAGAGAGATTGCGCCGTTCATGGCGGGGGAGACGCCGAGCTGTTCGGCCGTGGATTAGGCGGCGCGGTCGAGTTGGAAACAGAAGGCGGTGCCTTGGTTTGGTCGGGAGGTTACGGTGATATCGCTGTCGTGCAACTCAAGTATGCGTTTGACGATGGCGAGCCCTAACCCCGTACTTTCGCTGCCACCGTCTCCACTGGCGTAACGCTCGAAGATATCAGGTAACAGACCCGGGTCGATGCCACACCCTGTGTCGCTGACCTCCACTAGAATCCGGCTGGCGTGCGGATTGATTTCAATGTCGATGCTGCCGCCCTCTGGTGTATGCCGCAGCGCATTGCTCAACAGGTTCTCGAACACACGTTGCATCATGCCGATGTCCGCTACAGCCAACACCTCGGCATGTTTTTCTGCGCCTATCAGATTCAGTGTGATGTGCTTTTCTATGGCTTGCAATGCGAACTCCTGAATCACATCGCTCAGCAGTTCCGCCACAGAAAAAGGCTCGCAATCGATTTTCAACGCGCCGCTGTCGAGTTTGGCCAGCTCAAACAAGTGACTCACCAGCCGGTTCAGGCGTTGTGCATGCTGATGAGCGATTTCCGTGTATTTTTTGCGCTCATCGACGGTTAGTTCAGCGTCTTTAATCAGCATGGTCTCAAGGTAGCCCTGCATCGATGCCAGTGGTGTTCTCAGGTCATGGGATACGTTGGCCAGCAGCTCCCGGCGCAGCCGGTCATGGGTTTCAATCTGACGCAACTGGTCCTGCAGCGTGGTGGTCATATGGGTGAGTTCCGTCTTCAGCGCCTTTACCTCCGCGGTATTCTCAGCTACGGCATGGATATCTGCGTCCTCGGTGAACCCGCTGCGGGTATAGCGCGACAGAGCGGCCTGCAGGTTCTCCAGGGGTCGAGTCGTTCGGCGCAGAGCAAACAAGCCCGCTACCCCACCCAGCAGCAACACCGCGAGCAAGGTGGCGGCACCGATCCGTCCGATAAACGTGCCCAGGAAGGAAGCCTGCACCTCATCGAACAAGCGTCCGCCCAGCACCACATACAGGTATCCTTGCAATTGATCGCCGTGCATGATCGCGGACGCGCTGAAGGCCTTTGGGGAATCGGAGCGGGGATCCTGACCGAGCAGCGGCCGCGCGAAACCACCGCCGAGGAACTCGACCACCGGCGCTGTTGGGATGCGGCGGTGGAGGATAGAGTCCTCCGGCATGGTGTGCGCAACGATCAGACCCGTCGGGTCCAGAACGTAAACCTCGACGCTTGGATTAACCGTCATGGCCTGGTCCGCAAGTCGGGTAAACGCGGCTTCGTTGATGGTGCCGTCTTCGATCAACGTCAGGCGCTCGACCACATACATGGACAGACTGGCATTCAAAGTTTGATTGACCTCCTGGAAATACAGGTTGGAGGCATAACGCCCCGCCCACGCGATGGCGATCCCCACGCCGATCAACGTGAGCATTAGGGTCCATCCCAGGCGCCATTTAAGCGACATGGTCTTCCTCTGCGCTCAGCGAATTTTGGTCTGTAGCCGCGGGGGCATCATTAAATTTGTACCCCACGCCCCAGACGGTAACGATATAGTCGTTCGCCGGATCAGCTTTCTGCAACTTGCTGCGTAAACGGTTGATGTGGGAATTGACGGTGTGTTCATAGCCGGCATAGCCAAAGCCCCAAACCTGATCCAGGAGGTGCACACGGCGGAACACCTGGCCGGGGGATTGGGCGAAAAAAAGAAGCAGGTCAAACTCCTTGGCGGTCAGACTGACCGGCTGTGCTGCCACGGTGACTTCTCTGCGGGCTTCATCGATGCGGATATTGCCCGTGGTGACCACCGAAGTCTCGCTGACCTGTCGGCGCTCCAGATCCACCCGGCGCACGGTCGCGCGCACGCGTGCCATTACTTCCATAACACTGAAGGGCTTCGTAATGTAGTCGTCCGCACCGATTTCCAGACCCATGACCCTGTCCAACTCGGAGGTTTTGGCGGTCAGCATGAGAATCGGAACTGCTATACCTTCGGCGCGCAGACGGCGACATACTTCAACACCATCTATACCGGGCAAGCGCAGATCGAGCAGCACAAGATCCCAGTACTCGCTTAACAGAAGACGCAGCGCCAGTTCGCCGTCGCTGCACAGCCGTGCATCAACGCCCATGTCAGTCAGGTGCATGATCAGAAGTTGGCCGATGTCGGGCTCGTCCTCGACCACCAGTACGCGTTTGCCTTCCACTGTGCGATGCTCCCCTACTTTCCCTGCGCTGGTTTGACGTTGCATGTGCTCGATAGTTCCTGCTGCCTGGAGGATGTTGAACTGAAATTCTCACAGAAATATCACCGTGGACGCCCCCCGATTGTGAGAGTTTCGTGAGGACCCGAATCGAGGCTGCGGCTTAGCATCTTTCATGCGTGTAAACGCTAAATCTATGCGTCATGACGCTAAACCTGTGCGTGTTAACGCCAAACCAATTCAGGAGTAACTATGAAGAAGCTAGCAATAGGGTTTGTGTTGATGTTCTCTGCCGCGGGCGCGGCTGCGGATTACTACAAATCCCAGGTATACGAAGTCACGATTACCAACTTAACCAAGGCATCTCAATTCACACCGATTCTGGCCGCCACACATCGCGCTTCCATCTCTTATTTTCAACTCGGAGAGCCGGCAAGTGCAGGGCTGGCCTTGATGGCAGAGGATGGGGACGTGTCTCTGTTGGCAGAAGAATTGACCGCCACCGGGAAAGTTCTTGATGCAGCCAACAGCGCAGATGTACTGGGATCTCCGCCGCTTCTGTTTGCGGGCCAGTCTGTCACCCTGCGGCTGGAAACCGATGGACGCAGGGCCCGCCTGAGCTTTGCCGCCATGATACTGCCGACTAACGATAGCTTTGTGGCGCTGAACAGCGTGCGGCTGCCACGGTACGGCAGCAGGGTATATACCGCGCTTGGCTATGACGCCGGCAGTGAACCCAATGATGAGTGGTGTGCAAACATTCCCGGACCGCGCTGTGGTGGGCAGGGTGCGTCACCGGAAGAGGATGGTGAAGGTTTTGTCCATGTCGCCAACGGCATGCACGGTATTGGTGACCTGCCCGCGGAAACCTACGACTGGCGCAATCCTGTAGCCCGTGTAGTCGTACGAAGGGTGCGCTGAGCTTTTCTGGCCGGAAGGTGCGATTCGAGCTTGCTGAGTTTGACTCAGGCGGATCTGATCAGATCGATCATCACCTATGCCGCTCGCTCGGGTGCGCCTTCGGGCACGAAGTGTCCGCCTAGCATATCGTGAAAACGCGTCGCAGCGGGGGATAACACATGCCCTTTGCGGCGCGCCAATCCTAGACGGCGGGTGATGGTCAGGCCTGCAACCTTGATTTCGCGCACCAGCTCCTGGCCGTGCACACCCAGCTGAGACACAAAGGCCAAACTGCCCGTGGTGGCCACCATGCGCACAATGGCCGGGATCGAACGCAATTCCATCACCACATTTATTTCAATGCCAGCCTCCCGCAGACTGGCATCCACAATCTGGCGAATGGCGCTGCCGCCTTCGAAGCCAACAAAGTTCTGCCCGTCGAGATCCGCCACCTGGATACGGTTGGCGCGGGCCAGCGGGTTGTCCGCCGCGGCGATCAGCACGATGTGGTCATCAACCAGGGGCTGTATTTCTAAACCCGCGGTGCGTACCGGCTGGGTGACCAGACCCAATTCCAGGCGCCCGTCTGCGACATCGCTGGCGATTTCGCTGGAGCTGGCTTCTTTGACGTGAAAGTGGACTTTGGGAAAGTCACGTTGAAACTCGGCGATGGCGTCGGGCAACACAAATGAAACGGCGGTTGCGCCACCGCCGATGCGGATTGTGCCCCCGGTGACGCTTTGCTGGCTGGCAATTTCGCGCTTTAAGTTTTCGTAGCGGTCGATTAACACGCGCGCTTCGCGTTCCACCAGCCTGCCGAGCTCGGTGAGTTCAGCACCTTTGCGGCTACGGCTGAGTAGTTCCGCGGCAAACTCCTCCTCCAGCAATTGAATGCGCCGGGTGAGTGCGGGTTGGGTGAGGTTTAAGCGGGTCGCGGCTTCAGTGATGGCGCCGGCATCAGCCACCGCCACCAATGAGCGCATTAAACTGAGATCCATATGTGTGCCTCGGGACGCTATTAGCGCTAACTTCCGTAGATTATGCATAAAGATAATCTATGTTAAACATTAAAACTATCGATTTTACGCATGCAAATGCCTTTGCTAGATTATCCGCCCTTTGAAAACGCCACTCAGCCAGCAACCGAACGAGGTGAACATGCTAGATGCTTATCGTGCCCATGCGGCGGAACGTGCAGAACAGGGTATCCCCCCGCTGCCGCTGTCTGCTGAACAAGTTAGCGAACTGATTGAACTGCTGAAAAATCCACCTGCCGGGGAAGACAGCTTCCTCAGGGACCTGCTCACCAATCGTGTGCCGCCGGGTGTTGACGACGCCGCGTATGTCAAGGCGGCCTTCTTGGCCGACATCGCCAAGGGTGAGACCGCCTGCGGTCTGATCAGCAAAACGAAGGCCATTGAATTGCTCGGCACTATGTTAGGTGGATACAACATCATGCCCTTGGTGGAACTGTTAGACGATGCGGAACTAGCGGCCGCGGCGGCTGAGGAGTTGAAAGGCACGCTGCTTATGTTTGATGCGTTCCATGATGTGGCTGAAAAAGCCAAGAACGGCAACCCCCATGCCCAGGCCGTCATGCAGGCTTGGGCGGATGCGGAGTGGTTCACCGAGAAAGAAGATCTGCCCGAAACCATCACGCTGTCGGTGTTTAAAGTCACCGGCGAAACCAACACTGACGACTTGTCCCCGGCGCAGGATGCTTGGTCGCGCCCGGACATACCGCTACATTCGTTGGCCATGCTGAAAAACCCCCGCGAAGGTATTACCGACGCCATAGGCCAGATTGAAGCGCTCAAGAATAAAGGCCATGGGGTGGCTTATGTGGGCGACGTGGTAGGCACCGGTTCGTCGCGCAAAAGCGCCACCAATTCAGTGTTGTGGACCATGGGGGATGACATTCCATTTGTGCCCAACAAGCGTCAGGGCGGCGTGGTGATTGGCGGCAAAATTGCGCCGATCTTCTTCAACACGGTGGAAGATTCCGGCGCGCTGCCGATAGAAGCGCCGGTGGAAAAACTCGCCATGGGTGATGTGGTGGTGGTGAAACCCTACGAAGGCCGCATCGAGACTGAAGACGGCGAACTGCTCAGCGAATTTGAGCTAAAAACCGAAGTGATTTTAGACGAGGTTAAAGCCGGTGGCCGTATCCCGTTGATCATCGGTCGCAGCCTGACTGAGCGCGCTCGTGAGGCGCTTGGTTTGGGCCCAACGGATGTATTCCGCCGCCCTGAAGACCCCTCTGTCAGCGACAAAGGGTTTACCCTGGCGCAAAAAATGGTCGGCCGCGCCTGCGGTTTGCCGGAAGGCCAGGGCATGCGCCCAGGCACTTATTGCGAACCACGTATGGGTACGGTGGGTTCACAAGACACCACCGGTCCGATGACCCGCGATGAACTGAAAGAGCTGGCTTGTCTCGGTTTCTCCGCGGATCTGGTGATGCAGAGCTTCTGCCACACCGCGGCGTACCCGAAACCCGTGGACATCGATACCCAACACACTTTGCCGGACTTCATCACCAATCGTGGTGGCGTATCGCTGCGACCGGGTGACGGTATCATTCACAGTTGGCTCAACCGCATGCTGCTGCCGGACCAGGTGGGTACCGGTGGGGACTCACATACGCGTTTCCCGCTGGGTATTTCGTTCCCGGCGGGTTCCGGTTTGGTGGCGTTTGGCGCTGCACTCGGCGTGATTCCGTTGGATATGCCGGAATCTGTGTTGGTGAAATTCACCGGCGAGATGCAGCCGGGTATCACCCTGCGCGACCTGGTGAACGCCATTCCCTACGCGGCCCTTCAACGTGGCCTGCTGACGGTGGAAAAGGCAGGTAAAAAGAATGTTTATAACGGCCGCATCCTGGAGATCCAAGGCCTCGAAGATCTTACCGTGGAGCAAGCTTTTGAGCTGTCGGATGCTTCCGCTGAACGCTCCGCGGGGGGTTGCACCATTAACCTATCGGAAGATTCGGTGGCGGAATATCTGCGCTCCAATGTGGTCATGCTGCGCTGGATGATCGCCAATGGCTACGATGACGCGCGTACCCTGGAACGCCGCGCCCGCGCCATGGAAGAATGGCTCGCCAATCCGAGCTTGTTGCGTGCGGACGACAACGCAGAGTATGCGGAAGTCATTGAAATCAACATGTCGGAGATTAAAGAACCGCTATTGGCGTGCCCGAACGATCCCGACGACGTCAAACCGTTGTCGGAAGTTGCGGGAACGCCCATCCAGGAGATTTTTATTGGCTCCTGCATGACCAACATCGGCCACTTCCGTGCCGCCGGTAAGCTGCTGCAGGCCGCGGGTGAGGTGATCCCCACGCGGCTGTGGATTGCGCCGCCGACCAAGATGGACGAAAACCAGCTGATGGAAGAGGGTTACTACAACATCTACGCCCAGGCCGGCGCCCGCACTGAGATGCCGGGCTGTAGTCTCTGTATGGGTAACCAGGCGCGGATTGCCCCCGGCTCAACCTGTGTGTCAACTTCGACGCGAAACTTCCCCAACCGCTTGGGGCAAGGCGCAGATGTGTTCTTAGCCTCAGCGGAGCTGGCCGCCATCGCCGCGGTAATGGGCAAGTTGCCAACGCCGCAGGAGTACCTGGAATATACCAATCAGATCGATTCCATGGCGCCGGAGATTTATAACTATCTGAATTTCGATCAGGTACCGGAATTCCTCCAAGCGGCTGAGCAAGGTAAATCACTGGCCAAAGAAATTGTGGTTGAGGCATAAACCTCAGACTTCGGTCAATTTGAGATGAATTGATCCTGCGCGGGCTTGGGCGTGACTCATGGAGTAATCCATGATGATCGGGGACCAGGCCATGCGCAGGATTATTCGCAAAACTACCCAACTGACCCTAGGTGTGCTGCTGCGGGTTACGTCGGCGGGCAGCTGGGAATTGCTTGTCTTGCCAAACCACCCACTGTGTCCGTCCTGATACGGGCGACCCATATTTGTATGTATAAAACATGGCACGTATTTACACCACCTCAGAGTATGAAGACAACACTCGATATCAAAGACGATCTCTTACTGAGAGCAAAGCAGCTTGCCAAGCAAACCGGTCAACCTTTGCGTGCTATCGTGGAGGACAGTTTGAGGTTGAGACTTGCAAGGGAAGAAGAGCCCTAGCGTTCACCCGCAAGCGAATCAAGTGATGCAGACTCTAACTGAAGGCGCGTTGCCGGGGTTGATACCCTGGCCGCGACCCATTGACCGAAGTTGATTAACTGTTAACGCCCGTGCGGCTCTGCAAAGTCGACTTCCGGTCCCTTGGGTAACACCCGGGGAGGGCGGCTACCATAGTAAATCCCTCGTATGGCTTGGACATCCACAGTGTCCGCCACCCCGGGCTGTTGGTATAGATCGCGGCAATAGGGCCAAAGGTTTGCGTAATCCTTCAGCATTTGCCGGTTACATTTGAATTGGCCGTGGTACGCCAAATCAAAACGCGCAAGCGTTGCGAACAAGCGCCAATCCGCCTCGGTGATCTGCTCGCCACATAGGTAACGTTGTTCGCCGAGGTGCGTGTCTAGCCCGTCCAGTGTCTCAAACAAGGTGTCAAACGCATCCTCGTAGGCTTCCTGAGATTGGGCAAAACCGACCCGGTAAACGCCGTTGTTGACCGTGGTGTAGATGTGCTCGTTGAAATGATCGATCTGATCGCGCAGCGCTGCCGGGTAGTAGTCCACTTGGCTAACCCCCGGGAAGGCGTCAAATGCGCTGTTTAACATGCGAATGATGTCAGCGGATTCGTTGTTGACGATGGTGTGGCTGTGTTTGTCCCATAGCACAGGCACCGTGCAGCGGCCGGTAAACCTCGGATCAGCGGCGGTATAAACGTCGTGCATGTGTAGCGCACCTAGCAACGTTTCCGGTTCGCCAAACGTCCACCCCTGCGGGCCTGCCGCGGGTTGCGTATAGGAGATACTGATCAGTTGCGTCAAACCCTTGATGGCGCGGTAAAGCACGGTGCGATAGGCCCACGGACACCCGGCGTTAACAAACAAATGATAACGACCAGCTTCAGCGGGAAACGCATCGTCGCCGACAAATGCGCGAAACGTCGATGCCTTCCTGACAAATTCGCCGTTGGCATCGTTGCGCGGCAGGTCCTTGCTGTGCCAGACGCCGTCTACTAACTGACCCATAATTGCCTCCTTTGCGCACCACCCTGCAGCCTTGTGTACACGCTGGCAAGCTAAATTTGAGCGACGTATAGACTTTTGAGGTGATCGGGGAGAGAACCTATGCACCTCTTTATACCAGTGCTTATCGCTGCCGCCTTCATGTTGACAACGCCGCATGCTGCCGGAGATATACCCCGGCTTACCAACGGCAAATCAAGTCTGTCAGGCGTGTTTGATGTCGCGACCATCACGCCATTCGACAATATGGAGCAGCGCCCGCTGCGCGAACGTTGTCTGCCGGGTTTTGGGCCGGTCGCTGGGCCGCCGGCGTTGCCTTCGGTGTACAACAACCACAAACGCATTGTTCATACGAAAGATTACGTCATGATTTTTGCGGAAATGGTGCACGACGCGCGCATCATTTGCATGAACGCGGAACATCGGCCGAACCCTATCCGCACCTGGATGGGCGACTCTGTGGGACATTGGGAAGGTGACACCCTGATGGTGGATACCACCAACTTCACCGACCAACCCGCCTTGACCTCAGCTGACCGCAATCTACATGTGGTGGAGACGTTTCGACGCGTGGATGCAGATACCCTGATGTGCAACTTTATGGTTTACAACGAGACCGTGTGGGCAGGACCCTGGGGTGGTGAATATTCGTGGCCGCAGACGGACGAGAAGGTCTATAAATACGCGTGTCATGAAGGTAATTACGCGCTGGGAAACATCATACGCGGCGCGCGCTTGCTCGACCGTGAGCACCCTTTAAACAATCCATCCGCGGGCGAAGATTAGCGCGAAGGCCTCGACCATGGGCGCGGTCTTTTCTGCACACCGAAGTGCACGTTCGGGGCTGATTTAGTTCGCGCCTGATATACGCTATCGCAAAACTCGAGGAAGTAGGACATATGAAACCGGTCTGTTTGGTCATCGGCGCGGGTGCCGGCATCGGCGGCAACGTCGCCAAAAAATTTGCCCTTGAGGGTTATCACGCGGTGTTGTGTCGGCGCAGTGATGCCGAAGGCTTGGAGCGTATGGTGGGCGACATCGAAGCTGCTGGGGGAAGTGCTTCGGGATTTATTCTCAACGCCATTGAGGAGGGCGCGATTGAGGAGCGCGTGGCGGCAGTGCAAGCGGACATCGGTGCCATCGAGGTGGCGGTTTACAACCTCGGCGCTCAGATCGGCAATCACGCCTTGGCCGACACCAGTTACAAACAGTTTGAGATGGGCTGGCGTTTGGGTACGTTTGGCCTGTTTCGTCTTGCCCAGGCGGTGACACCGGGCATGGTGGAGCGTGGCAAAGGCACCCTATTGGTGACCTCGGCCACTGCTGCGGTTAGAGGTAATGCCGGGCAACACTCCCATGCGGCGGCCATGGCAGGACGACGGCTACTCTGTCAGACCCTAAACGCCGAGTTTTCGAGCAAAAATGTTCATATTGCCCACATCATCATCGACGGCGCGGTGGATGCACCAGACACCTTAGGCAAGATGTTGGGAGAAGAAGGCTTTCAGAAACTGCGGGAAGCACGAGGCATGCAGCATGATGGTCTGTTGCTGCCAGAAGAGATTGCCGACACTTATTTTCACGTCGCCCAGCAACACCGGTCAGCGTGGACTTTTGAGCTGGATATGCGTGCTTTCTCAGACACGCCTTGGTGGAATCATGGCTGAGCCTCAACGCCGCAAGGCGGTTAAGTCCTCAACGCCTCATCGCGTTGAGGGGGGCGATCTTGACGGCGCGCCAGGCAGGATAAAGGCTCGCCACAATCCCCAGGCTGAGGCTGAGCAGCGCCACCAAGACAACATCCCAAGGGATTAGCACCGGCACCAGCACTGAGCCACCAAAACCCTCCATTCCCTCAGCAAACGCACTCAAATCCAGGCCATCTTCAAGCGCAAGGTAGATGAGATAACCGGCGCTCAGCCCGACGCTCACACCGATGATCATGAGGATGGTGGACTCCACCACCACTTGGCAGACCACCAACTTGTTATCCATGCCGACGGCGCGCAACAGCCCAAACTCTTTGACCCGCTCCATCACCGATGCAATCAGGGTGTTCATGAGGCCAAAAATCAGCGCGCTCATCATCAGCGCAAACCAAATAAAAACAGCGCTGTTCGCGGCCACATCCATTACTGCCGCTTGCGGATTCAACTCACGCCAGTTCAGCACTTCCAGGCCGATGAAAAAGTCGATGAGCTGGTCTTTGATACCCCATGAACTCGGCTCCTCGCGCAGGCGCACCGAAACTTCGGTTACGCCGGTGCTGTCCAACAACTGCTGGATGGTGGCCAATCCGGCGAAAACGTATATCTTTTCCAAACCGGTGCCGTCGACGTCGTAAGTCCCGATGATGCGAAACCCGCGCTCCCGGGCCAGACCGTCGGCTCCTTGGGTGTTGATGACCAACCGCCGACCTACCTTGGTTTCTAATTGATGGGCCAGTTCGGCACCAATTAATACACCGCCGTCGTTTACCCCGGCCAGGCGTTTGCCATCGATGGCGGCGTCACCGAGAAATGAAATATGCTCCGCTGCGGGATCCACCCCCACCAGTTGTATGCCGCGAGTTTCGCGCTCGCTCATGATCACCGCCGGTACCAGGATGCGCGGCGCCCAGCCCAGTAGATCTTCCGCGGGTACGTCGGGTTCAAAGTCTTCGGCCAATTCAAAGGCGTTGGCGATGGTGGGGTCTTCCCGATAACCGGGCTGGTGGACCTTCATGTGTCCGGTGAGGTTGGAGATGGCGGCGTCTTGCATGTTGACTTGAAAGCCGCGGATGAGGGTGTTGGACGCTGAAACAAAGGCCACCGCGACGGCAATCGCGGCAAACAGCATGAGGTTGCGCCGTTTGTAGCGCAGAATGTTGCGTAGGCTCAATTGTAAGATGACCTTCACTGGCAAGCCTCGCTTACGCTTCTTGGCGCAGCGCCTCGACGGGTTTTAGGCGGAGGATACGCGTACCGGGAATGAGGGCAGCAACCTGGGTGCCGAGGATCATAATCAACCCGGCGATCCACAGCGGCTGCAGTTCAAACTGTGGGTACAAACGCTCGGGGATGGTCATGGTTTGCATTAACCCTTCTAGCCCTTCAAGCGGGTAGGGGATGCCTACCGAGCCCAACGGCAGAACGATGGCAGCAGCAATCAGGCCACCGGTTACAATGCCGAGCAGGGCCACCAACAACGCCTCTACCTGGAGCTGCACAATCAGGTATCCGGGTTTCATGCCCACTGCCATCAGCATGCCCATCTCAGGCGTGCGCTCAAACACCAGCATCATGAAGGTGTTGATGACAGAGAAGCCAACAATGATGGCGATGATGTAGAACATTCCCTCGGTAGTGACCACCTTCATGTTCCACATTTGCTCCGCTTCCGGCATGAGATCCCGCCAGTTGCGATAGTTGTGCGCCGGATCTTTTGCAGCCACCTCCGCCAAGCCGCTTTCGCTGCGATTCAGCGTTTTGCCGATACCTACCACGGCGTGGGCCTCGTGCGCCTTAAGATGCCAAGCGTCGCGGAAGTCGTTGATGTCTACCAGCAAGATGCTGCGATCCAGTTCGGTAATACTGCTGGTGACCACACCGACGACGTCCAGCGCCAGCGCGGCGACGCCACCTTCCTTCGCGGTGCCAAGCACTACCAACTCATCACCCACGCCAACACCGATGTTGCGTGCCAGGATCTCGCCGATAAACGCTTCGCCTGGATTTTCTAAATAACGCCCCTGCATGTGACTGGTGGCCAGCGTCGACCACTGCGCTTCGCTAGCGGCTTCCACGCCGATCACCTGGGCGCCGAAACTTTTTTCGCCCGCTGAAACCAGCGCAAAACCTTGGACGCGCTGGCTCAGATACTCAAAGTCACCGGTTGCTTGGAGCGCCTGCAAAATGCCGCCGCCAGACAGGGTGTACTCCATGTGCGGCGCGTCGGCGTAATCTAAATGTTGTACTTGGATATGGCCGGGCAACAGGCGGGCGCCGTTGTCTACCATGGTGCCAAAGGTGCCGTCCTGCATGGATCGGGCAACCACCAGCAGCCACACGGCAAATGCGATGCCAGCTACGGTGAGCCACGTGCGCCGGCGATTACGCCACAAATTGCGCCAAGCGATGGCAGCGAGGCGCACAGGCAAAACCCACTCGTGGCCCGCTGAAGGTGCCCGCGGTGGCGCGGTAGTGACAGTGGTTTCGGCCATGAACTTAACGCTAGATCGCTAAGGCTGGCTTGTCTAGCCCTATCCAAGCCATCCGGATGCGTAGTTGTACGTAGTGTATGTAGAGGCTAATTCAGGCAATTTAGCGTATACAAGACTTCAGGAAACCAGATGGCCTCAAAATACGGCATAGCCAATGACCTTATCGCGCAAGTTTCTCCCTTGGCAGCAGAACACAGTTTAGACAGCGCGGATGTGCATGAAGCGACCATTGTCATGTTGGTGCAGGCACTGAAAGAGGCAAAAGGTCCCGATTACGTGCGCGGGATTCTGCAATACGAAATGGACAGCCTCGGCAGTGGTGGTGTCTATGAAATTGCGCGCGGCGGAGGCCATTCTTAAGCCCGCGGCTAACGTTCGTCGTTACACCGCGGCGCCGGTTGCTGGGGCGACCAGGGGCGCAGCGGCACGGTAGAGATGGCGTTCTTTGGCGAGCCGTCCACCAATTTGTCGCTATATACTAAATACACCAAGGTATTGCGAGTCTCGTCGCAGAAGCGCACCACCTGTAGTTTTTTAAATAAGATGGAGCGCCGCTCGCTGAACACCTGTTCACCGGCGTCAAGTGCTGCGGTGAAGCGTACCGGACCCAC
This sequence comes from Pseudomonadales bacterium, assembly GCA_028281005.1. Lineage (GTDB taxonomy): Bacteria > Pseudomonadota > Gammaproteobacteria > Pseudomonadales > Azotimanducaceae > UBA4421. Next base: position 37,996 of record JANQKS010000078.1, on the reverse strand, counting down.
TTGGCGACAGGCAATGGAGGCATCGGAGGTATCTTCCGCCAACCCCACCGCGCCCTTGATGCCACCGGTCACAGCGCGGCTCACGTGGCACGCTACACCGGCAACTTTCTCATCATCAAACGCCTCTACTTTGATTTTGTGATCGGGTCCCAGCAGTTTAAACGCGGTATCGACGCTGCCAATTTCCTCTGCACGGGTGTGCGAGGGTAATGCCAACGCGCCGGCCAGGGTGATGAACAGACAGGTTTTTAGCGCAAAGAACAGGTAAAATTGGGGCATTACGTTTCCTGAGAAGTGTTGTAAGAGCCATGAATATACAAGATGTCCTTACCCGCGAAGAACTTGATGAAATAGGCCGGCGTGACAACCTGCGCGCCGCCTGGGTAGTGATCAGCAACTTCGCCATCTTTGCCGCCATTTTTGCAATGATGGCTATTTGGCCAAACCCGCTGACTATTTTATTAGGGATTGTATTGCTGGGTGGCCGACAGCTCGGGTTTGCCGTGCTGGTCCACGAGTGTGGCCACGGCACGTTCTTCGACAGCAAAAAGTTGAATGAAGTGCTGGGTGATTGGCTTGGCGCTGCGGTAAATTTTGAAGATATGCGACGTTATGCGCGCGGACACTTGGCCCACCATCGGTTGGCCGGCACGCATGAAGATCCGGACCTGCCGAATTATCAAGATTACCCCATTAGTCGCGAGCGCCTGCGCCGTAAACTGTGGCGTGATATATCCGGTCAAACCGGCATCAAACAAACCCGTGCCTTGTTTAAGGCCCTGCGCACGTTTAATCAGCAACCCCAGCAGCGACGCTACGCCTTGGCCCGTGGGCTGGTGGTGCATGGCTTGATGTTTGGCACCTTTGTATTTTTTGATGCGGCGTGGTTGTACCTTGTCTGGTGGGTGGCGTTTCTTACCAGCTTTCGCGTGGTGACCCGTTTACGCCAGGTGGCCGAACACGCCCACGTGCCGGATCTCTTCGACCTCGATCCACGGCTGAATACGCGCACCATCGAAGCCCCGTGGTACGACCGGCTGATCTTCTGCCCGCTGGGTGTGAACTATCATCTTGAACACCACATGATGGCCTCGGTGCCGATCTACAACCTGCCTAAGATGCACCGCATGTTGCGCGCCAAAGGGGTTTACGATGGCGTGAATTTCCCGGGCAGCTACGCACAGATGCTACGCGATGTGACGGTGCCGGCTTAACACATATCGGCTACACTCGATGGTCAACATCGGGGGATGCCAATGAGTGATGAGTTAGCCTTCAGTTCCGCGACGGAGCTGGCGAAAAAGATATCTGATAAACAAATCAGTTCAGTGGAACTGACGCAGCACTTTATCGAACGAATCGAGCGCCTGGACGATGCTGTGAATGCGGTGGTGGTGCGCACCTTTGATCGCGCGTTAGATGATGCAGCAGCGTCAGATGCGGCAGTGGCCAAGGGGGAGGCCCTGGGTCCGTTACACGGTGTACCCATGACCATCAAAGAGTCTTATGTGATGCAAGATACCCCCTCGACCTGGGGTATTCCCGCCTACAAAGACAATGTGTCCGCCACAGATGGCCTGGCGGTGCAGCGCTTTCGGCAGGCAGGGGCGGTGTTTTTGGGTAAAACCAATGTACCGATTGATCTGGCAGATTTTCAAAGTTACAACGACATCTACGGCACCACCAATAACCCTTGGAACCTAGAGCATGTGCCCGGTGGTTCCTCCGGTGGTAGCGCGGCATCGCTGGCGGCTGGTTTTGCGGCGCTGGAAGCCGGTTCGGACATAGGCGGCTCGATTCGTACCCCGGCTCACTTTTGCGGCGTGTTTGGGCACAAGCCCACCTGGGGAATTGTGCCGCAGCAAGGCCATGAGCTGTTTCCCGGTGTGCCGGATTCGGATCTGTCGGTGTGTGGGCCGATGGCGCGTGATGCGGCAGACCTGGCAACGGCGCTGGATGTCATGGCGGGTCCCACCGAGCGCGAAGCCATTGGTTGGCAGTTGGATCTACCCAACCCCGGCTTCTCTAATCTTAGTGATCTGCGAGTTGCAGTATGGAGTAGCGACGAGATGGCGCCGGTCAGCGCGGAAACCGCGGGGCGCGTCTCCAACGTGGCGGATCGTTTAGCCGCGCTAGGCGCCACGGTGTCCGATACCGCACGGCCGGACTTTGACGTGCGCAGCGCCCATATGACCTACCAGAGTTTGTTAACAGCGGTGATGTCCAGCGCGCAACCGGCGGAACGGGTGCCGGAAATGCAGGGTTTTGCCGCAGCTTTTGCCGACGATGACAGCTCGTCGGAAGCGGTCAACGCCCGCGCCGCGGTGATGTTGCACCGCGACTGGATCCGGCACAACTTTCGCCGTGAACGCGTGCGCCGCGCGTGGGATGAATTTTTTAAAGAGTGGGATGTGCTGATCTGTCCGCAGTTCACTGTACCCGCCATCCAACATGACCATCGGCCCATGAGTGAACGCAGTATTGAGGTCGATGGTGACGTGCGGCCTTACTTTGAACCGATATTCTGGGCGGGGCTCATCATTGCTTCGTATTTACCCAGCACGGTGTTTCCTACCGGGGTGTCGAGCAGTGGCTTACCCATTGGTCTGCAAGCGGTGAGCGGTCCCTATCGAGACCATCAGAGTATTGAGGTGGCGCGTTTGCTCAGCCAGGAGATCGGCGGCTTTACACCACCGCCCGGATTTTAATTACCGGGCGGACCATTTTTCTTCAAGCAACCTTCAAGCAACCTTCAAGCAACCTAAGGAGTATGCATGAAACTCGGAGTTGGTATTGGTCCCATGGGGCCTCCCGGCGGAGAACGCATCATCAAACTGGCCCAGGCGGCCGAAAACCTCGGTTACGACACCATCTGGTGTCCGGAAATCTACGGCATGGATTGTTTTTCGCCGCTGGCGTGGATCGGTGCCCACACCTCGAAGATCAATCTCGGCACTTCCATTATGCAGATCTCTGCGCGCACGCCGGCCAGCGCTGCCATGCACGCGGTGGCCATGGACTACCTCTCCAACGGCCGTCTCATGCTCGGCATCGGTGTGTCCGGGCCGCAGGTCGTAGAAGGTTGGTATGGGCAACCATACCCAAAACCGTTGGCGCGCACGCGCGAATGGGTGCAGATATTTCGCCAAATTGTTGCGCGCGAAGCGCCGGTGGCGTTTGACGGCGAGCACTACCAGCTGCCGCTGCAGGGTGGTACTGGTTTGGGTAAACCCCTAAAACTCATGCAACATCCCGTTCGCGATCATATTCCCCTGTACTTAGGCGCCGAGGGACCCAAAAACGTTGCCTTGAGCGCAGAAATTTGTGACGGCTGGATCCCCATGTTTTTGTCGCCGTATCGCATGTTTGACCAGTATGCCGACGCCATGCGCATCAAATCCGCGGACTTCGAAATCGCCGCGGCCGTGCCCGTGGTGATTGATGATGACGTCGACAAAGCCCGCGCCCAAATTAAGCAAAACGTTGGCTTTTATGTCGGCGGCATGGGGGCCAAGACCTTTAACGTACACAAAGACCACGTTGGCCGCATGGGGTATGCCGACGCGGCCCAGGAAATCCAGGATCTCTTCATGTCCGGCCAACGCGAACAGGCGTTTGCCGCGGTGCCGGATGAGCTGGTTGATGAGATTGCGTTGTGTGGCCCTAAAGAGCGTATACGCGAACGTCTGCAAGGCTGGAAAGACAGCCCCGTGACCCAGCTGAACGTTGGCGCTGCAGATGCCGACACGTTACGCTTTTTTGCTGAGGAGCTGCTGTAGATGGCGCAACAGGAAGTGATCGACAGCTCTGCCGCCGACGTACGCTGGGACCTCACGGATCTTTATAAAGATCTGGACGACCCGAGCCTGGAGGATGACTTACAGGCATTGTTAGGTGCCATGCAGAGTTTTCATGCAAACCACGCCGGCAAGCTTGCGACTACGTTAGGCGATGCGTTGGACGCCCAGGCAGACATTTCCTGCCGCGCGGATCAGCTGATGGTCTATCTATTTTTGCGCCGCAGTACCGACGCCACCAATCAACAAATTCAGCAACGTCTGGGCCAGGTCCAGGAAGCGTTCAGTGAAGCCAGTGCCAATTACCTGACCTTTTTTGAGCACGAGCTGTCCGCGCTTGCTGACGAAGTTTATGCGGCGCTGCTGGGCTCTGATGAGCGTGTCGCGCGGCACAAACCCATGCTCGACCATATCCGCGAAAACCGGCGTTATCTGTTGGAACAAAATGTCGAGCGCGCGCTGCAGCTGCGTGCGCCGTTTGGCGCCTCAGAATGGTCGGATCTGATTGATGAACGCGAGGCCGAATTGCGTTTTGAGCTGGATAGTAAATCCCTCACGCTGCCGGAGACGCTGCATGTGTTAAGTAACGATGCAGATGCCGAGCGCCGCGCAGAGGCGCTTAAGGTGTTCAGTGAGGGTTTGACCGAACAGGGTTTTGACAAACTGATGGCGCGCACCTTAAACGTGGTGTTGGGTGCCAAAGGGGTGGAAGACCGGGAGCGCGGCTACGCCAACCCGATGTCCGCGCGCAACATCGGCAATCAAGTTGATGATGAGACGGTGGAAGCGTTGCACCAGGCCGTGGCTGAAGTGGGGGCGGTGCAAAGCCAGCGTTATTACCGCCTATTGTCTGCCCACCTAGGTTGGCGTCCGCTGAAGTGGTCGGACCGCAACGCGCCAATGCCGTTTGCGGATCAAACCAGCGTTTCTTGGGACACCTGTGTGGATACCGTGTTGTCCGCCTATGAATCTTTCAGCCCGACGTTGCGCGATCTGGTAGCGCGTATGCTGGAGCGTAAATGGGTGGATGCACCGCCTTACGAAGGCAAGGGTGGCGGCGCGTTCAACTATGCGGTGTTGCTGCCGAACGGAGAGCCGCGTGCCTACAACTTCTTGAACTACATGGGCTCTAACCGCGACATCATGACCATGGCCCACGAAGCCGGTCACGGTGTGCACGGTATGTTGGCAGCGGAGAGTCAGGGCGCGCTCATGTTTCGTGCGCCCATGGCTTATGCTGAGACCGCTTCCATCTTTGGGGAGATGACCACCTTCCAGTATGTGTTGGAGCGCACCACCAGTGACGAGGACAAACTAGCGCTGCTCATGGAGAAGTCCGCGGACCACGTGAACACCGTGGTGCGGCAGATCTCTTTTTCCAATTTTGAGCGCCACATCCACACCGCCCGCAAGGACGGCAAGTTGATGGTGGAAGACTTCAATCAGGCTTGGTTGGATGTAACCACCGCGTTTTACGGAGAAGAGGGAGACCTGTTCACCTACGCCAACGTTGATAATCTGTGGGCCTACGTGACCCATTTCCTGCGGCCGTTTTACGTCTATGCCTACGCCTTTGGTGAGCTCTTCACGCAGTCTTTGTACGCCTGCAAAGACGATTTTGGCGAAGACTTTGAAGCCATGTACTTGGATCTGTTACGCGCAGGCGGCAGTAAAAACGCGGTGGAATTGATGGCGCCGTTTGGCTTGGATCCGCGCGATGCAGATTTTTGGCGTAAGGGTATCGATGCCAGCATCACCACCTGGCTGAATGAGGCGGAAGCCATTAGTCAGCGCATGAGAGTGTCGTTTTAGTTCTCTTGCTTGCAACTTACGTTGGGGAAGGCGACGGGAACGGCCGACTGACTCGTATATCAAGCAGGAAACAACTTAGATAGGAGAACGGGTATGCGCGCGCAGCAGTATCGGGCTGCCAACCGTTTCGGTTTAGGCGCCGCCGCGCAAGATGCCCAGCACATGGGCGGTGATCCGGGTGGCTGGCTCCTAGATCAAGTGGCTCCACAGAAAACTGACCCCGGCTTTAATGTGCCCGCGAGTCACCAATCTATCGCGGAGTATACCTCGGCAGTAGCGCAGCGCCGGGCAGCACAGCGTGACGCCGGTGGCGATACGGACAAGATTGCGCATTTGGAAACTGCAAATCGCCGCTTTCGTCGCCAGGTGAGAGGAACCACGATGGCGCAAACTCTGGGGCGTTTTGAATACGCGGTAGACACGCCAACACCGTTCCGTGAGCGTTTGGTCCATTTCTGGTCGAATCACTTTGCGGTCTCTCGCCGTGGTAAACCGCAAATCGTTGGTTCCTGTTTGGCTTATGAAAACGAAGCCATCCGCACCGGCATGGATGGTCACTTCGGGGAAGTGTTAGTGCGTGTCGTGGCCCATCCGGTGATGCTGCACTACCTCGACAACGTGCAGTCGATTGGGCCTGATTCGCGCATCGGCCGCCGGCGTAAACGTGGGCTCAATGAAAACCTCGCCCGTGAAATTCTCGAACTCCACACCGTGGGTGTGCATGGCGGTTACAGTCAGGATGATGTGACCGCGCTGGCCAATATGTTGACCGGTTGGACAGTGGGCAACAGCCGCTTACAGCGTTTTGGTGCCGAGCCGGGCAAGTTTGTTTTTGTGGAACCCATGCATCAACCCGGCCGCTTTCGCCTCTTGGGTAAAACTTATGCTGCCGATGGTGCGCAGCAGGCGCAGCGTGCGTTAACCGATTTGGCGGTGCATCCGGCCACGGCAGACTTCCTTGCCAGCAAACTCGCTCGGCACTTTATTGCCGATGTGCCGCCCGCGAGCGCGGTTAAGCGTATTGCCAAGGTATTTAGGAAGACGGATGGGCATCTGCCCAGCGTACACGTAGCCCTGGTCAAAGAGCGCGCCGCGTGGCAGCCCGACAACGTCAAGTTTAAGTCACCCTATGAATATCTGGTGTCCGTGTACCGATCGCTCGGTGTTACCGAACGCCGGGCGCCACGCTTGGTGCAGACGCTGACGACAATGAATCACCTGCCGTTTAACGCACCTTCTCCTCAAGGATGGCCGGATAGCGTGGCGCATTGGGGTTCGCCTGCTGCGCTGAAACAGCGGGTGGAATGGGCGGTGGCGTTTGGTAACGCCATCGCTGCGCGACTGCCGGTACGCCGCCTGGCTGAAGGTTTGGTGCCCACGGAGGCCACCGGTCTGCGCTCGGCATTACGCGGTGCCGAAAGCCCCGGTCAAGCGTTGGGCATGATGTTGGCATCGCCGACGTTCCAATGGCGCTAGTGTGCCGCGTGCACCATACGACGAGGAGCAAACCCCATGTTAACCCGTAGATTTCTGCTTAAGGGTGCAATAACAACCACCTTTGTGGTGGGTGGGCAACCGTTACTTGCCAGCGATGCTCAGGGCCGCGATCCGCGTTTGATCTTTGTCATTTTGCGCGGTGGACTGGATGGCTTGGCCGCGGTGCCCGCACCTGGAGACAGCGCTTATCACCGGGCTCGCGGCGGATTAGCATCGTTGGGCAACAACATCGATATGTTTGAACTTGATGATTTGTTTGGCCTGCACGGTGGTTTAGAGGAATTTCACAGCTTGTATCAGGCTGGGGACTTGGCGGTGGTGCACGCGGTAGCACCACCGTACCGTGCACGTTCACACTTTGATGCCCAGGACGTGTTGGAAAGTGGCCTACTCGATCCAAGCGCGTCAGCCACAGGATGGCTGTACCGTGCATTGCAAGGTGAGCCGGGCGGCGGCGCTTTGGAGTCTCGCGCTATGGCATTAGGCGGTGCGATCCCCCTTGTCTTACGTGGCACACGCAGCGTCGGTGCTTGGGCACCGGATCGTTTACCCGATGCAGACGCCGACACGTTGGCCCGGGTCGCGCGTTTGTATCAGGACGACGCTGTTCTGGGTCCACGCCTAAACGCAGCCTTTGACACTGAAGACATGGTTGCAGGATTAGCCCGCAGGCGCTCAAGGGATGGCCTACAGCAAAGTGCGGCGGCTGCGGCACAGTTCTTGACCCACGTAGATGGACCCAGAATTGCAGTCATGGAAAGCGGAGGGTGGGACACACATGCCAACCAGCCGGGTCAGCTGAACGCGCGCTTGCAGCGCCTGAGCCGGGTGATTGGCACTTTGCGGGAAAGCTTGGACAGTGTGTGGGATGATACGGTGATTGTGCTTGCCACGGAGTTTGGCCGTACCGTAGCTATGAATGGCACCCGTGGGTCGGATCATGGTGTGGGCGGTGTAGCCTTTGTGGCCGGCGGCGGTGTGCGTGGTGGTCAAGTGTTGGCGGATTGGCCGGGTTTGGCGCGGGATAAGTTGTATGAGGGGCGTGATCTACAGCCAACAACAGACGTTCGCTCCATCTTCAAATCCGTGCTTTTACTACATCTCGGCCAGGATGAGAATGCGGTGGATGCGTTGGTGTTTAGCGATCGTCGATTGCCGCTGTTACCTGGTCTGTTTACCGCCTAGGAAGCCCTAGCCGCTTTGAACCTTCTGAATAGGGCATCTGTAAGCGCCAGTTTTGGTTGATCTGACGGACTAAAAAAACTAATTGAGAATGATTCTCATTTAAAGTAATCTGGCTAGACCGTCCGAAGGGAGGTCTAACGATGACTGAACAAATATTGCACAGCGGCGTCAGCCGTAAAACTCTGGTGGCCGTCCTGGTGCCGGGACTCATTGCCTATTCGATGGGGCAAACGGTGTTGTTTGCCATTGCCGGTCCCGTCTTCCGGGATATTGGGATGAGCGAATCCCAACTTGGCATCATCATTTCCGCTGCTGCCGTGATTTTTGTCTTCTCCTCCGGCATCTGGGGGCGCGTTTCAGACCGCTGGGGTAGGAAACAGACGATTGTATTTGGCTTAACTACTTATGGTGTGATCAGCTTGCTATTTGCTTGGGTGATGCAGCTAGGGTTAACCCAGCAATTAGCGGTAGGCGCTGTGTTTCTCACTTTGTTAGTGCTGCGCCTCTTGTACGCTGCATTGGGGGCTGGAATTCAGCCGGCCTCTGTGGCTTTGATGGCCGATGTATCCAGCGAGGCTGAACGTTCTTCGGCGGTAGCCGTGGTAGGTGCGGCGTTTGGCATCGGCATGGTGTTGGGGCCTGCTTCTGCCGCCTTGTTGGTTGGATTTGGCGTGTTGACGCCGCTGTATGCGATAGCTGGGTTGGGTTTATTGGGCGCTCTGCTCGCGGCAATCTACCTACCTAAACAAACTAGGCGTGCCGTAAATGACGCGGCAGCCGCTAAACCACCTTTACCGATTGCAACGCTGTTGCTGTTGTTGCTTGGGACATTGATGATCTACACCGCGATGTCCGCAGTTCAACAAACATTGGCGTTTAACTTGCAGGATTTACTGCAGACTGATGTAGCCGAATCTGCACGTTTGACGGGCTTTTGCTTCATGACCATTGCCATCGCCACGCTGGCAATGCAAGGTGGTGTGATTCAGGTGTTTAAGCCCTCGCCAATCACACTGCTGCAAATTGGTTTGCCGCTGGTAGTGGCTGGGTTTGTGATCTACAGCACTGCCAGCGGATTTGCCGGATTGTTATTTGCCGCGGCGGTGATGGGTATAGGTTTTGGACTTGCCACTCCGGGTTTGATGTCAGCGGCTTCGTTGCTGGCCGGTAGCGAGGAACAAGGCCGGGTGGCAGGCATTATGCAAGCCACGATGTCGGCCGGGTTTGTCATCGGGCCGGTGAGCGCAACGACCATCTACGAGTTTGACCGCAGCTATGCCGCCATTCTTGCAACGGCGGCGGCATGTACGGCTGCTGCGCTGATTGGCATTTGGCTATTGCAGAATCGACGCTTGCTGCGCGAATCGTTCGCATGACAGCCAGGCAGGTTGAGTGCGACCCTATCTATCTGTTTGAACCACAAAAAGTCATGATTTCGCTTTTCCGCTTGGTTAAATATCTTGCACATCTAGTGGCGGGTATCGGTCTAGCCGCTGCCGCAAACGCGGCCCCGCAAGATCCCGTTGCGCTGGAACACTTCATCGACGGTGTCTGGTACTCGCAGAAACAAAGTCATCCTTCCATGGGTGCTGTGGTGACCGTCGTTAAAGACGGGGAGATCTGGCTGAACAAAGGGTACGGCTGGGCGGATTGGGACACCCAGACCCGTGTGGATGCCGAGCAGTCTTTGTTTCGGATTGCGTCTATTTCCAAACCCTTTACGTGGATTGCTGCCATGCAGTTAGTGGAGCAAGGACGCCTAGATCTGGACGAAGATGTAAACGCTTACTTGAGCGCTTTCCAGATTCCCGCGACGTTTCCCGAACCCATCACCATGCGCCACCTTATGAGCCACAACGCGGGATTCGAAGATGTAGTGATTGATTTGGGCCGGCGCAGCGCGGCCGAATTACAGCCGCTCGGTGAGTACTTGGCGGATCATCTACCGCGACGCATGCGCCCGCCCGGCGTGTTTTCCTCTTACTCCAACCACAGCACGGCAATAGCCGCGCATGTGGTGGAAGCCATCAGCGGGCTAGATTGGTCCACCTACATTGAGCAAAACGTATTGGTGCCATTACAGATGGAGCGGACCTCGGCGCGCCACCCGATGGCGGAGAAGTTACGAACAAGCCTTGCGACCTCATATAGCTTGCGCGGCGGCGAATGGCGTCCCCAAGAATTTCTGCATTGGTTCATCTATCCCGCAGGAATGATGAGTACTACCGGCGCTGATATGGCGCGGTTCATGTTGAGCCAATTGGCGGGTGGGCCGCCACTGTTAAGCGAAGCCACCCACCAGCTCATGCTGCAGCCGGTGTATCGCCCCTTCGATGCGGCCAACGCCTGGCTACATGGCTATGTAGAGCGTAATGCCAACGGTGTCGTTTCTTATGGGCATGGTGGCGATTTGAACGGCTATCACTCGGAACTCGCCTTGTTCCCTGAGCTCAATCTAGGTGTGTTTGTCGCCGTTAATACCGACCCATCAGCAAATTTTGGCATGCATCTGATCGATGCGCTGCTCGACTATCATTTTCCCCAAGCACCGCCCTCTGTGCCGCGGCCGTCTGCCGATGCGCTACAAATGCAGGAAGCATTGCACGGCGCATATGCCGGTCTGCGCCGTAACTTTAGCGATTTCTCCAAGCTGGCGTTACTGATTGGTCATGTGCAGGTTGACACCAATGATGATGGCTACTTAACGCTGTCGTCGGGGAATGGTACCAAGCAATTTTCATCAGTTGGCGATGATCGTTTCGTGGCCCGTTACGACCATGAAGTGATTCAATTTGTGCGCGATGAGAACGGCGATGTGAGCCATCTGCACCGTTCGGGGTTTGCCGCCAGTACGATGGACAAGTTGGCCTGGTTCGCCAACCCGACACTACACCAGTATCTCTTTGCCGTGGTGGGTCTCGTTGCATTGATCACCATCGTGAGCATACCGTTGGCAGTTTTGCGTCGCAGGCTAGGGAAGGGAGGAGCGGGTGATATACCGCCACTACCGGCGTGGTTTAATGGGCTTCTCTTTCTGCTGGCACTTGGCGTTCTCGTCAATCTCTTTATGCTGATCCAGGGTTTGCAGAACACCGACGACATGTATTTTGGCATTCCACCGCGCATTGTTGCAGCCTTGGTTTTATCGAGTGTTGTGTGCGCGGGAATGTTGGCCTGTGCTTTCGCCGGCGGCCTCCTCTTAGCTAGGGGTGTCGGTACGCTAAGCGGACGCCTCGGCGCGGGAGTTTTCTGTATCACCAGCTTGATGTATGTGTGGCTTTGTTATTACTGGAATATCTTGGTTTTTTTGTGAGTTGATGCCGTTTGGCGGCAGCAAGACAATCCCGTGGCTGCCGTGTTGCCGCTCTCGGCGACCGCAGTAGGCGGTTAAATTATGCAGAGGCTCCCTAGGGTACGTGCCAACCAATCACCGCCTCCGTGTAGTGTAGGAAACCGGCAAAAAACGCCACCATTGCGATAGGACCTGCTACTACTTTGTAGTAAGGCGCCCGGCCGAGGAAACGCCCCATAAACATTTGAAAAAACAAAATGGTGAACGCGGGAGTGCAAGCTAAGTAAAACAGGCTGGCGCTCCGCATGAACAAGTCGACGGCCCACAGCACGCTCACACTCACAGCACCGAGGAAGCTTGCCGCGGAGATCAAGCCAAGCAGACCTGCAAAAGGCTCCGCTAAGGTGTTGTCAGCTTTCACACCGAGGCCAACAAACAAGTACGACACGTGAAAGGACAACGTCACACCGACGTAGAAACAGAACGCCAGAGCCAGCGCCCAACCGATGCCGCCGCCTACCTGTGCTGCGGCAGGTACCAGCAGAAACCAGGCGGAAACGGTGACCAGACCACTGAGTGCGCCCCACTTTATGTAGCGTTCGGGGGTCTGTTGCATGGCTTCCACACCGGGTTCCCAATTTGTGTAGCGAACACCGTAGAGCATAAAAACGTCGCCGATGGCGTTGGCCAAACAAGCGGCGGAGAGCGCGGCAAAGGTCAAGCTGAACAAGGTCAATATGGCTCTCAGGTTTGGGGCGAGAACGTTAGTCGTTCCTGGGCGCCAGTGCAATCAATGGGATTGATGTCACGCGGTGGAGAGACTGGTGCCGGCTGCCACTTCATCCTAGACTGGTGCGGAGTTACCAGAAAGGACGCCATCATGCGCAGCCTCCTCGCGATCTGTTTGACTTTGATTGCTTTAACCGGGCATGCGGAAATCTACAGCTACACCAACCAGGATGGTGATTACGTTGTGTCACAAACGCGACCCGAAGATCCCGAGATTAGCTATGCGGTGTTGACCGACGACGGCGAGTTTGTGCGCATGGTCGAAGGGCGCGGGAAACAGGTGCCCATCACCCATTGGCGGCCTTTTTTCCTACCTAAGGAACCACACCCGTTTGATGGGCCCGACGTGGAGGTGGAAGACCAAGATCCGGTCATCAGTATTGACGAGGTGGAGCGGGGTAACTAGCAACACAAGGATAGGAGGATAGGGGTAGCGGATAAGAATGGTTATCACTAGTGTACGAACTTTCGCGAACGTTACAGTACGAGTCGGCTAGCGCCGAGCTGCCGTGTGGCTGAAGTTTTGCCAGGCGATGAGAGCAGCAGGTAACAATCCGACAGCAACGATCATCAACGCAGCCGTTGAAGCTTCGGCGATGCGTTCGTCAGAAGCCAGCCGATAGGTGCGTGTCGCCAGCGTCTCAAAGTTAAAAGGCCGCAGGATGAGTGTGGCCGGCAGTTCCTTGACCACATCCACAAATACCAATAATGCCGCGGTCAGCACAGCAGGTGTCATGATAGGTAAGTGAATTTTGGACAATAGACTAAACGGACCGGCGCCTAGACTTCGCGCGGCATCGTCGTAGTGGCGGTGTATGCGTGCCATGCCGCCTTCACAGCTGTTGTACGCCACTGTGAGAAAACGAGCCAAATATACAAATATGAGGGCTGCGATCGACCCGGTAATCAACAGCCCGCGGGGCAATCCCAAGGCTGGATTAATGGTTTCCGCCAACCACTTATCTAAGCTGGTGAGCGGTCCGATTAAACCCACAGCCAGCACCATGCCGGGGATGGCGTAACCCAGGGTTGCTACGCGTACGCTGACGGTGAGCAGCCCCCGGCTTGCCGATGCGCCATGTAAGCGCACCGCATAGGTGAGCCAAACCCCACAACCAGCCGCTATTAGCGCGGCACAACCGGCAACCGTCAAACTGTTTCCTAAATAGTCTGTGAATTGCCGTCCCAGCATGGGATCCCCCACATTGAGGGTGTGATCCAACAAAACCGCGCCGGGTACTAAAAACCCGAAAGTGATGGGAATGAGACAGACCAGTGAAGATACCAATCCGGACGCGCCGCGTTGGCGAACGCGGGTGGCTGCGGCGTTGCGGGACACGGGGTTAGCGTGGGAACCTCGGCGCGCCAGTTGTTCGAACACCACCAGTGCGGCGACCACCACAAACAACCATGCCGCCAGTTGCATGGCTGCTTGGTGTTCACCTTGGGCGTACCAAGTGCGGAAGATGCCGTTCGTTAGCGTGGGTACGCCAAAAAAATCCACCACACCGAAATCGGCGGCGGTTTCCATCAGCGCAAGCGCGATACCGCCGGCGATAGCAGGCCGTGCATGGGGTAGCGCAATTTGAAAAAAGGCGCGGTGTGGTCCGGCGCCCAGGCTGCGAGCGGCTTCTGTCAGGGGGCGGGCCTGTTCGCTGAACGCATTAAATGCAAACAAGTAAACGTACGGGTAAAGCGTGAGCCCTAGGACAAAGGCTGCGCCCGGTAAGGAGCGAATGGAAGGTAGAGCGCTCTCTAACAGGCCCCACTCGCGTAATAGGCTTTGCAACGGACCGGTAAAGGACAGCAGGTCGGCATAGGCGTAAGCCACCACGTACGCGGGGGTTGCAATAGGGGCGATCAATGCCCAGCTGAACAGTGTCCGCCCGGGGAAATCCTTGGTGGCCACCAACCAAGCGCTGCTGATACCAATTAAGGCAACCAGCACTGCTACGGACAGCAGCAGCAACACCGTGTTGCCGATGTATTCCAACAACACCGAATCGCGCAGGTGTTGCCAAACCTCGCTGGTTGGGCTGAAAAAAGTCAGCAGTATGGTGATGATGGGGACAGCCACGGGTAGCGCGATAGCCGTAGCGCCCCAAGTCCAGATGGATGGCCATCTGCTGTGCCTGGATTTGTTTTGCGTACTAAACGTTGCGCCGGTTGTCATGCGCGATCATTCTACGCTAAAACATTCCCTCTCTGAGCGCTCCAGGAGCATTTGTCAGTTACCATGCTAGAGCTCGAAGCAGTCCATCACCAATTTGACGGTACCGTGGTGCTTGATGGTGTCGATCTGTCTGTTGACGACGGTGAGATCCTTTGCCTGTTGGGTGCTTCCGGCAGCGGCAAAAGCACATTGTTGCGGGTCGTGGCGGGATTAGAACCTTTGCAACAGGGCAGAGTGTTGTTTGCCGGGGATGCTTTGGCTACGCCGGGAGACGAGCCTCCAGCGGAACAGCGGTGCTTTGGCTTAGTGTTTCAAGACCATGTTTTATTCCCGCACCTGTCGGTGGCCGACAATATTGGCTTCGGCTTAAACGAATTACCTAGCACAGAGCGTGATGTTCGTGTGCAGCAACAACTGCAGGCGGTCGGCTTGGCGAGTTTTGCCAAACGCTATCCGCACACGCTGTCTGGCGGTCAGCAGCAGCGTGTAGCGTTGGCGCGCGCGTTGGCGCCGCAGCCACGTCTGATGTTACTCGACGAACCGTTTGCCAGTGTCGATAGCACGCTGCGACGGCAACTGCGCGAAGAAACCCGGCGCGCCTTGCGTACTGCGGGTATCCCGGCCATTGTCGTAACGCACGATGCAGAAGAGGCGATGGAACTCGCTGATCGCATCGCGGTGATCGATGCCGGCAAAATTGTACAGCTCGGTACGCCTGGGGAAGTCTGGCGACACCCGGTGAATCGGTTTGTCGCCGAATTGTTCGGGGGAACCGATGCGATAGTCGGTCGAGCACAGGCGGGTGAGATCGTCACGGCCTTTGGCCCTATCAGTCCCACCGTGCCCGTACCGCTCGACGAGACCGTTTATGACGTTATTGTGCGCCGTCATTCTGTGACCCTCACCGAGCGGCCGGACGCTGGAATTCTGGTAGAAGATATCCGCTTCCTTGGTGGCCGCTACCTGGTGGTGCTGCAGGCCCAAGGTGAGCGCTTGCGCGTCGACTTAGCGGATGCCCCAAATCTGGCGATAGGCACACATGTGCAGGCAAGTTTTGACTCAGCCGGCCTACTGGTGTACGTTCGCCCATCGGGTTGATGAGAATGATTCTCAGTTGATGAGTGAGCCACACGCAGTAGCAAAGTTGAGAGCAAACACAGAGCAAACACAATGAAGCAGTATCTGAAGCAAAACAGACTCCCAATAATGACCGGCGCAAAAATGACCAGCGCAAATCTTGGCCGAACGATGGGGGTAGCCGTGTTGGTGCTTACAACGTTCGTGAGCACCGCTGTGTCCGCGCAGCAGGTCAATGTCTACTCCGCGCGTCACTACGACACTGATATTGCTCTGTACGATGAATTTACCGAACAGACCGGCATTCAAGTCAACCTCATTGAAGGCGGCAGCGACGCCTTGATTGAACGCATCGTTAACGAAGGTCAATACACGCCCGCTGATGTATTGATCACGGTGGATGCCGGGCGGCTGTGGCGGGCTCAGTCCAAGGGGATTTTTCAGCCGGTGGAGTCGCAACTTTTAAACGAACGTGTACCTGAGCACCTACGCGAACCGGAAGGTCATTGGTTCGGCTTGTCAAAACGTGCGCGCGTAATTGTGCACCAGCGTGACAAAGAACTACCCATTGAGCTAACCGATTACGAACAATTGTCCGATCCTGCATTGCGCGGCATGGTCTGTATGCGGAGTTCGTCCAACATCTATAACCTGTCCCTGCTCGCGGCGCTCATCGATGCCAACGGCGAGCAGGCGGCGCAAGATTGGGCCAGCGGCGTAGTCGCAAATTTTGCGCGTTCAGCACAAGGAAATGACACCAGCAACCTGGCCGCCGTGGCGTCCGGCGAATGCGGCATCACGATCGCTAACACTTACTATATTGGGCGTTGGTTAAACAGCGACGATGCGGGTGCGCAGGACATCGTAGATGCACTTCAAATTATATTCCCCAACCAATCCGGGCGTGGTACCCACATCAACATCAGTGGTGCCGGAGTGACGAAGCACGCACCAAACCGGGACAACGCCATCAAGTTCATTGAGTATCTCAGCGGCGAGTTTGCTCAAAAGTTGTTTGCCGAAGGCAACAACGAATACCCCGTGGTTGGCGAGGCCACTGGTCCAATCACACAATTGGGCACCTTTACGGAAGATTCGATCAACGCGGCCTTGCTCGGTACCAATCAAGCCCAGGCGGTACGACTCTACGACAAGGCCGGGTGGCGCTGATGGCGCAAAGTATTCATCTAGAGTGTCCAGCGGCGGGGGTCTTACTGCTTTGCTGACTCAATCGGCCCACATTCTGATGAGGTTGTTGCGCACCAGCTTCAGGCGTGTAATGGCGTCTTTTGCGTTGCCAGGGGCTGCTTCGGCGTCTCGGATGCCTTCATATAATTCATACAGCAGTTGGCGTTGGGCGCTGGCGCGAACGCGGCTCTGGACCCAACCGACCACGGCTAAACGCACGCCATCAGTAACTGGCAAGACCGCGTGCAAGTGATCGCTGGGATAGACGATGGCGCATCCCGGCGGCAGCTTGATGGCTTGACTGCCGGAGGGTGTCGTCAATTCCAATTCCCCGCCAACGTATGTGTCCGGGTCGGAGAGAAACAGAGTAAACGAAAGATCCGTGCGCACGCCGTCAATAAACGCCTCGTCGAAATGGCTGCCGTATTTCATGCCCGGTTCGTAGCGGCTGATCATGACCCGGCCAAACTTGGCGGGGATCGCAAAGTGTCTAAACACGCTATGTTTTGTGAGGTCTTCCCGCACCTGCTTAAGAATGCGCTCAACTTCGGGTTTGGCATGCAATGCCTGCAGGTTTTGTTTATGCGCTTTGGCGGTACGTCCGGCAGTTATTGCGCCGGACTCGAACAGCTCGGCATCGTCGAGTATATTAACAAACGCGCCCACATGGTCTGGGCTTAACACGTTCTCTAGGAAAACAATCATGAGCGACAGTATACATTCCTCTGACAACAAGCGCTTTCAATGGCGCACCGTCACCGCCATTGGAGCCGCTACCTGGTTGGTCAGCACGCAACTCTCTGGGTGCGCGGAGACCTCAGAGCCTGCAACGCAAACCGAGGCAGAAATGGAAGAGGTGGCCGTGCCCACAATGAGTGGCGGCGAAGGAGAAGGTGGCGAAGGAGAAGGTGGTGGAGGAGAAGGCGAGGGCGAAGGTGCCGCTACTGCGGGCGCCGATTTGACTACCGACGATGCCGCCTACCTAACACAACTTGGCCTTATACGTGGTCACCTCGCGGTGGGATATGAACTGTACCGTCAAGACCTTCCGGAGCTCGCAGAGACTCACATGAAGCATCCACGGGAAGAAATCTACTCGTCGGTGGTGCCCGCCTTTGAAGCCCGTGGCTGTGGCGGCTTTGGCGACAATCTCAGTGCCCTGACCGCAGCTGTGGTGGAACGTCAGAGCCAGTCTGATGTGGAGGCGGTGTATGCCGAACTGACGGCGGCGATCACAGCGTGTGAAGGTGGGGCTGCTACAAAGGATCCGCAAGTCATCGCCAAGGTTGTAGAAAATTTGCTACGCACCGGCGGCGTGGAATACCAGATTGGTATTGTTGATGGCGCGGTGAATAACCTCCACGAGTATCAGGACGCTTGGGGCTTTACGCAGATTGCCGGTGTTTGGGCACGATCTGAGGCTTTTCTACAGGATGAGCGTGCCGCGGCGGTGGCCGGACAATTACAGGACATTATCACTGGATTAGACCCGATGTGGCCCAGCTTGAATCCAACAGACACGGTGGAGAGTGATGCCGCGCAGTTGTTTGGCGCAGCCGCTGCGGTTCAGGTTGCTGCATTTAACCTTAGTCGCTGATCATCTACACGGATTACGGCCTAACGTAACACGCCTCCCGGCGGTCGCGCGCTAACGCCTGGGCACTCCGCGTAAATTCATGTGGGCGTGAACAACGCGGTGTATCGTTAGCGCCTGCGCATTGTGTGCCGTCCGCTTTTATTTCCCTGTCTGCACTTCCTACGACCCTGCCAAAGAAGCACATCTCCGATTTGTTCTCAGTATATTGTTTTCAGTACGTATTGATAATAAGAACAATTATCATTAATGTTAGCAATCATTATTGCGAAGCGTTCCACGCTGAAACAAGCGTGCAAGCTTGAACATGACATTTTTGAAAAGGAGTCGCGTTGTGGTCATATTTCGACAGCTAAGCTTGATACCAATCGCCCTGCTCGGGGCGACCTCTGCCATCCATGCGCATGCCGCTGCCGATGCGGGCAGCGACGCAGAAATTGAAGAAACTATTACCGTGATCGGCACAAAAACCGAACGTACTCTTAATCAAGTGGGCGCGACCATTTCTGTCATTGACGAAGAAGAGATGGAGCGCCAGATCACCCGTGATATTGCTGACTTGGTGCGCTTTGAGCCGGGGGTCAGCGTGAGTGGTACCGGTAGCCGCTTTGGCTTGAGCGGGTTCAACATCCGCGGTATTGAAGGTGATCGCGTACTCACGATTGTCGATGGAGTGCGCATCTCCGATGAGTTCAGCTTTGGCCCCTTCCTAAACGCACGCCGCGACTTTGTAGACGTCGATAGCTTGGAGATGGTTGAAATTGCCCGCGGCCCGGTGTCTTCGCTATATGGCAGCGATGCCTTAGGTGGCGTGGTGTCGTTCACTACCAAGGGACCTGAGCGC
This sequence comes from Pseudomonadales bacterium, assembly GCA_028281005.1. GTDB lineage: Bacteria > Pseudomonadota > Gammaproteobacteria > Pseudomonadales > Azotimanducaceae > UBA4421. The sequence goes on along the minus strand of JANQKS010000078.1, from coordinate 18,748 downwards.
TATGTGTCCAGCGACGATCCGTTCTATGCCAGCATCAAGGGCGGATATTCCAGTGATGATGCGTCCATGGTCGGCACGGCCACGGTTGCGGCAGGCAATGATGTGGTTGCCGGAATGCTCACCTTTACCCACCGAGATGGCGAAGAAACGGAAAGTTCCGGTTCGTCGGGTGGTGTGGCCGCAGCCCGCCAAGAAGCTGATCCGCAAGACATAGAGGTGGATAACGTTTCGGCCAAACTGGTGTTTATGCCGGGTGAAGCGCATAAATTCATCGTCTCCTACGATCGCTTTGAGACCGACATCGACACGCAAGTCCTTTCAGACTATGGGGCGGTGATTGTCAGCCCCTTCGGTCCGCCTGTTATCGTCAATACCTCTGATGCGCGAGACGAAAGAGAACGGCAAAAGTGGGCGCTGGAGTATCGGTACTCTTCGGTCGGGGACAACTGGCTGGATCGTGGCGTCGTCCGGGTCTACCACCAAGAGTCGGATAATGCCCAGCTCACGGAGGATCTGAGAACCTACTTTGATGGCCCTCGCACGCGTTTTCGTTATTCAGAGTTTGAACAGGAAATCGACGGCTTTTATTTACAGTTGGGGTCAGACTTCAAGACAGGGGGTGTCTCGCACAGTCTGACCTACGGGGTCGAATACTACACCACCGACAGTGTGTCGTTGCGTGATGGGGGTAGTTTCAGGCTAGACGGAACGCCAATTCCGGAGGGGTTACCCACCAGAGATTTTCCGATGACGGAAATTGATCACTTGGCGTACTTTGTTCAGGATGAAATAGTGCTCATGGATGAGCGTCTACGCTTGACTCCGGGTCTGCGCTATGACGACTACGATGCGGACACCGAGGCTGACGCCATTTATCTGGCGGGCAATCCAGGCACCGTGCTTCCAGAAGACTATGACGATGCCGAGCTCACATTTGCCTTTTCAGCCGTATACCAATTTACGGATAACGTCAGCGGTTTTGCGCGTTATGCGGAAGGTTTCCGCGCGCCACCGTATGACGATGTCAATATTGGCTTTACTAATCCGGGGCGCTACAAAGCCATTTCTAATCCAAACCTCAAGTCGGAAACCAGTCAGGGGGTGGAGTTTGGTATCCGCTTGAATAGCCGCTTTGGTAGCCACAACCTCACGGTGTTCCGTAACGAGTACGAAGATTTTATCGATCCTCGCTCATTGGTGGGTATTGACCCGGCAGATTTTTTGCCGGTGTTTCAGTCTGTAAACCGTGCTGAAGTGGAGATCGAAGGGGTAGAACTGGGTGGATATATGCCATTGGCGGCCTTCGGCGACGCTCTGCAGGACTTTGGTGTTCGTTACGCCATTGCGTATGCAGACGGTGAAGACACCGATCTGGATGAGCCGCTGGAATCCATCAACCCGCTGACCGGTGTTGTTGGTTTGCAGTACGACGCGCCGAATCGCAACTGGGGCGGGCAACTGATTTTTACACTGGTAGAAGGCAAGGATGACTCAGATATTCCGGTTGGGAGTTCCCGCTCCCAAACTTCCGGCTACGGCATCATCGATCTGTTGGCCTACTTCGATTTTTCAGAAACCGTAACTGTTAACGTTGGCTTGTTTAACTTGACTGACAAAGAGTACACCCGTTGGGCAGACACAGTGGCGATTCAAGGTGACGCGCCGGAACGCTTCACGCAACCGGGTTTTAACGCGGGCGCCAGCATCCGCGTGGTATTTTGATGCATAAATTGCGTTTTAGCGTGCTGGTGTTGCTCGGCTTGGGCCTGCCGGCGTGGGCGTGTGACGATGCAGCTGAAGACGCCAGTCGCGTTGTCATTGCCGGTGGGTCGTTGACTGAAATTGCGTACGAGCTCGGCATTGAACATCGCGTCGTCGGGGTTGATAGAACCTCCAACTACCCACCGGCTGCAACCGAACTGCCGTCCATCGGCTACGTGCGCACGCTGTCGGCAGAAGGGCTGCTGTCACTGGATCCCACACTGCTAATGGGTGAGCACGACATGGGTCCAGATGAAGTGGTGACACAGGTTGCTAATGCCGGCCTACAGGTTGTGCGCGTGGCTCAATCCCTTACTGCGGCAGACATCCGCGCGAAAGTTGACTGTGTTGCAACTGTCATGGGTGCGCCCACAGCGGCTGCCGATGCGCTGGCGGCACGTTTGGCCGGGCAGGCGGACGCACTTAATCAGGTGCAAACAGACCGTGCCCCGCGGGTGGCTGTGTTGCTCACGCTGGGTGAAGCGGGTCCGGTTGGGGGCGGCGCCGACACGTCGGCGCAGAACATGTTGGACATGGTTGGGGCGCAGAACGTTTTTGGCGGATTTGAGGGCTGGAAGCCAATTTCGCTGGAAGCCATGGCGCGATCAAATCCCGAGTACCTTGTGCTGACCCAAAGAGCGGTAGACGGAGCAGGCGGTATAGATAAGGTTCTTAGCCATCCGGGTATCCGCCTGACGGACGCCGGTCGCTCACAAGCTCTAATCGTATTTGACGGTATGTCGCTCCTCGGTTTTGGTCCCCGCACGCTGGCGACTGCCGTGGATCTGGCCATGCAGCTCGGGACACTCCCCTCCGCGGAAGGATGAACACCGAAACTCTGCAGGCCGGTGCGGGAGTAGAGTTGGGCGTGCGGACAAACCGCACGTGGATTCTGGCACTGGTGTTTGTCGGCACTTTGTTAGTCGGCTTCTCCCTTGGGGCAATACATGTGCCTTTGCCGGCGCTGTTGTCTGGTGAGGCCAGCACTTTGGAACGCACCGTATTCACTGAAATACGCGCACCGCGAGTGCTGTTAGCCGCCTTTGTCGGCGGCATTTTGGGTGTTGCGGGCGCGGCGCTGCAGGGTTTGTTTCGCAATCCCCTCGCCGATCCTGGTCTCATCGGTGTGTCTGCCGGAGCCGCCTTAGGCGCAATTTCGATGATTGTGATTGGCGATGCGCTGTCTTTGCCGGAATCGGTGCGTCCCTATGCATTGCCGTTAGCGGCAGTGGCGGGCGCGTTGTTGGTGACGGTATTTCTCTACGCCTTCGCGGCTTGGTTTGGGCATTTCAGCATTGTCACGCTGTTGTTGGTGGGTATTGCGATTAACGCCTTGGCCACGGTTGGTATCGGAGCGTTTCAGTATTTAAGCGACGATGCGCAATTGCGAACGTTGGTGTTCTGGATGATGGGGAGTTTTGGCCGCGCGGGTTGGCAAACGGTATTACCAGCCTTTGCCATCATCACGGTCGCGGGGGTGTTTCTGTTGCGTCAAGCGCGGGGTTTGGACTTGTTGCAACTTGGCGAGGCTGATGCTGCTTTTCTAGGAGTAGACGTTGCGCGTCTAAAACGGGTTGTAATTCTGTGTACGGCCGCGGGTGTTGGGGCAGGGGTTGCCTTGTCGGGTATTATCGGCTTTGTTGGCCTGGTGGTGCCGCATCTGGTGCGCTTGTTGCTGGGTCCCGTGCACAAGTACCTGCTACCTAATGCGGTCCTGTTGGGCGCCGCCTTGATGGTTGCGGCGGACTTGGTGTCCCGCACAGTGGTCTCTCCCGCTGAAATTCCTGTCAGCTTGGTGACCAGCGCGCTGGGCGCGCCTTTCTTTTTGTGGCTGATTGCACGCGTGCGGCCGGTATGAGTTTGGTGGCAACAGCCCTGCAGTTTGCGCACCGCGGCAAGCAGGTGGTGTCTGGTGTGGACGCAACGTTCCATGCGGGCCAATTGACGGCTATTGTGGGCCCCAATGGCGCAGGTAAAACCACGTTGTTGCGGCTGCTAAGCGGTGAGTTGAATCCCGTCAGCGGCAGCGTGGTGATTAACGGGCAAGCCTTGGCTAAGCTGAGTCTCGCCGAGCGTGCCAGACAGCGCTGCGTGATGACGCAAAACAGTCAGGTTGTATTTGATTTCACCGTGGATGAGATTCTCGCCATGGGCTGGATCGGCCGTTGGGTGGAATTGCAGGAGCGCTTTGCCTGGGTAGTGCAGGTCTGTGACTTGGAAGCTTTGCTTGGCCGTCGCTTTAATACGCTATCTGGGGGTGAACAACAGCGGGTACAGTTTGCGCGAGCTCTGTTGCAAATTGATCCGCTATCGCCAGTTGAGCAGGCGCGCTATATGCTGCTGGACGAACCCACGTCAAGTTTGGATGTGGCGCACGAACTCTTGGTGTTGGACCTTGCCCGCCAAGCCGCGGCGCGTAACATTGGCGTGGTTGTTGTTATGCACGACTTGAATCTGGCCAGCCGGTTTGCTGATCGCCTGGTGATGTTGAAAGCGGGTACAGTGGTCGGAGCGGGTTCACCGCAAGAGGTGCTGCGTGACGAACTATTAACCGCGACGTACGCCACTCCCATGCGAGTGGAGCGTCACCAACAACTTAATCGACTCGTGGTCTATTCATAAGGAGACACTATGTTTATCGCAATGAACCGTTTCAAAATTGCGCCGGGATTTGAAGAGGGTTTTGAGAAGATCTGGCGCGAACGGGATTCCTATCTGAATACAGTGCCGGGTTTTAAGACCTTTAACCTGCTTAAGGGGCCTGAGCACGACGATCACGTGCTGTACGCGTCACATTCTGTGTGGGATTCCCGAGAAGCCTTCATTGCGTGGACCGAGTCAGAGGCATTCAGCAAGGCACATGCTCAGACCAGTGCGCCAAAAGGGACCTATCTTGGACATCCGGATCTCGAAACGTTCGAATCGGTCCTCTGATTAGGCTGGATTTATATGTCTGCCGCTATTCCGGGTGCCGCGAAAGCGCGCATCATCAATCACATGAACGAAGACCACGCGGACGCATGCCTCGCCTACGTACGGCATTTCGGAAAACAGCCGCGCGCGTGTGCGGCGCGTTTGGTGGACGTATTCCCTGAACATATGGTGCTACGATTTGAAGCAGAAGAGTTACCCGGGGAGCAGGACATCAAGATCGCCTTTCCGGCGCCGCTAGCCAGCGCGGAAGATGCCCACCACACGTTGGTGTCGATGGCCATAGCGGCACGTGAAGCGCTTGCCGCGGAAGGCACCGCCTAATTGCTGCTCACACCTGTCCGTCTGGCTCCTTGTTGAATTGAGCGTGGCTTACACCCAAACCGCGCGGTGGCTGCATTGGCTGATTGCGGCTGGGATTGTGGTGCAATTTGTGCTGGCAGAGTTTGCTTCTCGCGCAGCAGAAGCGGGGCGGCTATTGCCTCAGCTTGCGCTGTTGGCAAACCACAAATCAGTAGGCATGACGCTACTGCTGTTGGCGGGATTGCGTCTGGTTTGGCGCTTTCGGCACCCGCCCCCGGCTGCGGCGGAAGACACTACCGCATGGCAACTTATTGCAGCCCGCGCCACTCATTGGGGGTTTTATTTTTGTATGTTTCTGCTGCCGCTCAGCGGCTGGCTGATGTCTTCAGCCTCTGCATACTCAGTAAGCTGGTTTAACCAACTCGAACTGCCGGATCTGGTCGGTCCGGATGAAACGCTCAAGGAACAGTTGCAATTCATTCACGAGAGCTTGGCGAAAGGCCTGATAGCGCTGGCTGTATTGCACGTGGGCGCAGCGCTAAAGCATGCATTGTGGGACCGGGATGACATCCTCCGGCGTATGCTGTCATGGCCCGCGGTGGCCGCGAGTTTGAGCGTTGTGGTGTTTGGTACATACCTGCTGATACCAACTGCGACGTCTCCTGGCGCTGGCAGCCGAGCTCAGGCGGACTCTGCTGTTGTGCAGACGTCGCCTGATCGAGTGAGTCCACAACCTACGGACATTCCATCTTGGCAAATTGACTATGCCGACAGTTACATTCAGTTTACCTGCCAACAGGCGGGCGCGCCGTTTAGCGGCCGTTGGCTGGATTGGCAGGCCGATATACGGTTTGATGATAAACAGTTGGCAAACAGCAGTGCGGACGTGACCATCGTAACCCGTGCGGTTAGTTCAAATGACGATGAACGGGACAATACGCTGCGTGGGGTAGAGTTTTTTGACGTCGAGCAATTCGACACGGCAACCTTTGTCAGCACCGACTTCAAAACCCAAGCGGAAGGATTCACCACTACCGGTCAGCTACAGATAAAAACCCTGCGGCTGCCGGTAGAATTCAGCTTTTCTGTCACTCAGACTGAATCCGTTAAAGTATTAACCGGCGTCGCCACCATCGATCGACTGGCATTCAACGTAGGTACAGGTGATTGGCGAGATACCACCTGGGTTGGTCAGTTTGTGGAGGTGCAGGTGCGGGTTAGCGCACAGCCCTAAAAGTCACAGGGTGACACACCAGCAAATTAACTGTTCGGACTAAACCAAGGAGACAATATGCAAATACGTCAATTTCTTAGCGCAGCAATGCTGGGGCTCTGCCTCATGGGTGCGGCAAATTCCGCCGTTGGATTTGATGTGCCTAGTGGTACCTATGAATTGGAAAACACGCACGGCTACATCACGTTTTCATACGATCACCTCGGATTTTCGACGCCACACGTAGGCTTCAATAGCTTTGACGTCGAACTCACCGCGAATATCGACAATCCCGCCGAGAGTTCGGTGAACGTGACCATTGATGCGTCCAGCATCGACAGTCGAGTTGATGAATTTGACAAGCATCTCAACGGTACAGAGTATTTTGATACGGCAAATCATCCGGAAATCACATTTGCCTCAACTGAGATGGTGGCGACAGGTGACAACACCTTTGATGTGACCGGAAACCTCACGATCAAAGGTGTGACTAAGCCGGTCACGCTGAACGCCACAATCAACAAGGTAGGCAATCACCCCATGCGAAACATCCCAACCATTGGTCTGTCGGCCAGTGGTACGCTTTCACGTTCGGCCTGGGGGCTTGGCAAATACGCGCCGGTGGTAGGCGATGAAGTGACGCTGTTCATCACCGTCGAGTTGATTAAACCATAAACCTAAATGAGACTCATTCGTATACAATATGCGTTCTATACAATGTGCGTTCATAGAACGCCACCAACGAGAGATTTACCATGACTTCCCCCCTACTCATCAACGGACAATTGGTCGAAGGCGACGCCACGCTTGATGTACTCAACCCCGCTACCGAAGAGGTATATGCGACCTGCTCGCGGGGCTCGGAGAAACAACTCAACGAGGCTGTCGCCGCAGCCAAAGCGGCCTTCCCCAACTGGAGTGCGCAGTCCATCGACCAACGCAAGCAGGTGGTGTTGGCCGGCCATGGCGGATGCCATTGAGGGACAGGCTGAAAAGCTTGCTCAGATTCTGGTTCAGGAACAGGGTAAACCCCTCGCGGATGCCACCATGGAAGTGCATGGCACCGCTGCCTTCTTTCGCTATTTCACTTCTCTAAACCTCGACGTAGAAGTGCGTGACGACAGCGAAGCGCGTCGCGTGGAGGCGCATCGAACACCATTGGGTGTTGTGGGGTGCGATTCTACCTTGGAACTTTCCGCTGCTTTTGCTGGGGTTTAAGTTGCCCGCCGCGCCGATTGCGGGCAATACCATTGTCGTCAAACCTGCGCCGACCACACCACTGTCGACGCTGAGGCTGGGTGAGATCATCAAGGACATTGTGCCTGCAGGGGTGGTCAACATTGTCGCGGACGCCAATGACCTGGGCGGCGCGCTGACGCAACATCCGGATGTACGCAAGGTGTCGTTCACTGGCTCCACCGCCACCGGCAAGAAAGTAATGGAAAGTGCGGCTAGCCTGCTGAAGCGTATCACCCTGGAGCTTGGTGGTAACGATGCCGGCATTGTAATGGCTGACGTTGACCCCAAGGAGGTTGCGCCGCAGCTGTTTCAGGGCGCCTTCTGGAATTCCGGTCAGATGTGTGCTGCTCTCAAGCGCTTGTATGTGCACGAGTCGATCTACGACGAGGTAGTCGATGAGCTGTCCGAGATTGCCAACAACACGGTCGTTGGCGATGGTCTGCAACAAGGTACCGCACTGGGTCCGCTACAGAACAAAATGCAATACGAAAAGGTCAAGGAGATCCTCGACGATGCACGCGCACACGGTCAGATTGCCGCGGGCGCTGCGGCGCCCTTTGTCATTTGTTGGCGCTATTCAGAATAGAATGAGTGCAACCAGACCTGCCCATTCTATAGCCAACAGGCTGCCGATGACAAAACCGCGAAAATCACGCTTTTATTGTGAGGCGGCCCGCCAGGCGGAAGGGTTTGTATCCTTTGGGATTAACCAGCGCGGTTGCAACCGGCGCAGCAACCACCAATCAAGCAGCAGCCAGTCGACCGCCTGCCGGCTGCTTTTTAGAGGGTAGAAGAATGAATGAATGTGGTGGTTTTCGGGTCAGTCCCCCGGTGGTGCAGGCGGCGGGTGTTTTGGCGGTCGCTGGAGGTTTGGTCAATGCGGTCAGCGACTACTACCTGCAAGGTGGAGTGATCGCCCGAAGTGCCGTCAACACATACGAGCACTTGGCGTTTGTCCCATATGATCTCATCGCGCTCGGCAGCATCATGGGCAACGTGGCGCTGCCGTTCTGGTTGCTGGGCTTCCTGCCACTATACGTGGCGCTCGCCCCAGCCGGTCGCTGGCTTTCTATACCTCCGGTGTTCTTTCTCGGCTGGCTCTTCAGCCTCTTCCCCGGCTATCACGGGTCTTATGCGTTGTATGCCGCTGGCTTTCATGCCCAACGTGACGCGCCTGCAGCGTTGTCCGAAACGGTCACGACATTGGCTGAGCGCATGCACGCTTATCACGACTCTCTCATCATGGTGATTGGCGTGTTGAGCGTCGTTGGCAGTGTGTGGCTGCTGGTTGCCATTATGTCTGGGCGCACGCTATTCCCCCGCTGGATGGTTGTCCTGACGCCTTTGATCGTACCGCTGACCCAACCGTTGATTGAAATGTTACCTGCGCCGTTTGGAGGATTTATACGCCCGGCGTGGGGTACAACACTGTTCACACTATTGTTTCTGGCGGCGACACTGATCACTTGGAACGTAAATCTATACAGCAACCAGCGGTCTCGGGAGGACAGTTGAGCAGCCGGGCTGAGATGTGCTCTTCGGGCGTGATCGGGCATTTGGGAATAACCATCTTTATGCACAAGAGGTTGAACGCGACTTCAGCCAATTGCACGACGCTGCACGCGATTTCTGGTCAACAGTCAGCGCTGATGCTACGGCCGAGCAGCCACTCCGCGCTGGCGCCTTGAAATTCGACCACTGCGACCAGAGCCTCACAAGATTCGGTCACCTCAAACAACGCAATGCCGTTAGCGGACATTTGAGGTGCGTCTTGCGCACCTTTTAAGAAAAACGACGCGTCCGTTACGACGGGTTCCAAACGCAGCTGTAGCTGTGCGCCGGGCTCGACAGCACCGGTGGTGTACAGTGTGAAGGTCTGTTCACCAAGCTGCTGCTCACCTTGGTTTTTCTCGGTGCGTGCCACCATCGGTCCGGCCGCCGCGAACAGCAGCAATGCCATGACCACCGGAAACAAACATATCCACTTCCAGAAACCCATCGACCGCCAATACAACTTGGTGGCGCTCATGCCGACAGGCTCTGGGAGGGGGGTCGGCCACGACTGACCGACTTGAAGGCTCGCTGTCCGTAGATCACACAACCGCTGATGGAGAGAAAGCTCATGAACACACCGAACAAGAACCAAGGTACTTTGCTCCACAGTCCGGCGAATGTACCAAAGTGCAGAGGGTCGGCGGCCTCGGATATACGATGATGTATCGACAACTCCTCACCTCGATACCCGCCCAGGAATTGCCCGGAGAGTGGGTCGTAAGCTAGGGAGTTTGCGCGGGTACGCACCAGCACCGCGGTCCAGTCGCCTTGGACCACCACCGCACCCGTGTGGGCTTGTGGGAAGACGATGCGGCGTACCAGCAATCCTGGGTAGCGTTGATAGGCGTCATCCACCATGGCTTGCACGCGGGCGCCGTCAAGCTCTGCGGGGATGATCTGAGCGCGGGGTTGTGGATCTTGGACCTTCGGGAAAGCCCCGGCATTACCACCCATCACTTCAATGAAATACCAGATGCTGGTCGCGGCGATGAGAACAATGAACCAGATGCACCACAACCCAGCGAGGCGATGCAGGTCCCCAAAGGCGATGCGCTGGCCTTTGCCGAGCCGTGGCCTGCGGAAGAAACCGCGCCAAAATTTTTTGTAACTGAACAATCCTGAAACAATGGAAATCAGCAAAGGCACCGCCAGCAGCGTCACAATTGGAATCCCAATCGGCGTGGGCAACATGAGGTGCCGGTGCGTCATGCGGAAAAAACGTTGCACGTTGTACCAGCGTGTCGCCCCTTTGTAGGTGCCGTCCGCGGGTTTAAACCAGAGTCGCTCGATGGATCCCCAGTGGGTGTTCACCATAGCCTGAATGCTAAACCAGGGGTCCGGATATTGATCCAGACTGACGAGATCAACATGCGGATGACGATGCTTGAGTTCATCGTAAGCGGCACCCCATGCCACTGCCTGGGCATCCACCGGTGCTGCGCGCATTTCCGGGTTAAAAAGCCAATCGATTTCGTGGCTCAGCACGGCAAAGGTGCCAGTGATGAGAATAAAGCTCATGAATATCGAAAGTTTCAGTCCAACCCACGCATGTAAACGAAACCAGAACAGGTCTCGAGATTTTTTTTCAGGTTCGGCAGCCATCAAAACGCATCCAGTGATCGTCTACTTCTTGCTGCGCTGCCAACTGGCCGTGAGCGCCACAGTCCAGGCGGCGAAACATGCCCAGGCAAAAAACGTCACCAGGCCGACGCCGAATCCATAGACACTCACACCTAGCCAAGCACTTAATCCAAGCAGAACAGTACCGCCGATAATGGCCAGGCGTCGCCAGCCATGCACAGGTGAGGTACCGAATATGAGCAGCGCCTGCTTCTTTTGGCTGGCTGCAAAGCAAAACATGCCGCCCAACGCTACGACAAAGCCGGCCATCATCATCAAGCGCTGGCTTTGGGTGCGGTGGCTGCTTGGGAGGTGAGTGGTGCTTTGATAGTGCGTGGCTGCGGCACTGTGAGATAGCGCCAGGTCAGGCAACACAGCAGGCCGAATGTCATTGAGGTCAAGTCAAAGCCGGCGCGCACCCAGTCACCCTGCACAAGGGTGTTACCCAAATGGACGTCGGTGGTGATTGCGTTAAGTATCGGCAGCAATAAACACATGGCGGCCAGCAAAGCCACCTGCTCGCGCCACGCTCGCCTCAGTTCCCGGGCACCTGCGTGGGCAAAGCTCAATGCCCAAGCCAGAAACAGGCAGTGTAACTCCCATTCCGCGCGACCCTCCATCGCCACCGGTAAGATGCGGTTCGCCCAGAAGTAAGTCATCACGCCGAGCGGCAAGCCGACAATGATGCCGAGATTGGTGCGTTCGATAAAAGCCAGATGGCGTGGCACCGCTTGACCACGCAGGCTAGAGCGGCGCTTCTTCGCCCACAACAGTAAACCGGTGGCGACCATTGCAGCCCCGAGCAGGCCGCTGATGAAATACAGCCAGCGTAGGCCATAGTTGGCGAAGCGTCCTTCATGGAGTGCCAAGACACTCTGGGAAAACACGGCGTCCGCCGGCATGTCGGGCGTCTGCGCCATTACTTGACCGGACACGGCATTAAACTGCAGCAGGGAGCCGCCGCGCGCTATGCCGTCGACAGTGCTGCCGATACGCATCATTGCACCACTGTCGCCGGGTAAAAATATGTCTACAAAGCGAATCTCCGCGTTTGGCCACTGCGATGCAGCTACGCTGAGCGGGCCTTGCACGTCGACCATGACCGCCGGCTCGCCGGTAGGCTTCGGTTGCTCAAAGCCCGGATAAAGATAGCCGTACATCTCGTCCCGGGCTTCCTGTTCAACGCCCATGGTGAGAAACATTGTGCCCGGCGAATATTCGAAGGTGTAAAACACCAGACCTGAGTAGGTGATCATCAGCATAAATGGCAACGCCAACACGCTGGAGATGTTGTGACCGTCGAGCCAGGACCGCTGACCTTTGCGCAAACGCAACGTAAAAAAGTCGGTAAAAATCTTCTTGTGTACGACGATGCCGGTGAGGATCGCAAGTAACATAAAGAGGGTCGCCACGCCAACGATATAGATGGCCACTTCGTAAGGCATATAGTGCAGCGCGTAGTGCATTCTATAGAGCGCATCGCCCCCTCCAGTGGCACGCACGTCGACAAGCTGACCGCTGCTGGGGTCGATGTAGGCTTCAATGAAGGTGTCCCCAGCAGGGGTTGGCTCTGAGAGGTTGGCAAACACGCGGATGGCATTGCCGCGCTCGGTGGGCAAGCCTACGAAGTGGCGCCGTGCGTCGGGTTGTTCGCGCTGCAGGTAGTCGAAGCCCATTTGCGCCATGGCCGCGGTGGAGACGCTGTGTTTTGGGCTAGGTGCCTCTGGCTGCATCCAGTGGTCTATCTCGGCGTTGAAGTAGCCGAACGTTCCGGTCACAAATATGAAATAAAGCAGCACGGACAATACCAATCCGGCCCAGGTGTGCAGCCAGGCCATGGATTGTCGGAACGCGCCGTGGAAACCATTTGCTGACATCTCTTACTCAACTACCTCACTAACAGGAAGAGGGCGTAAAACAACGCTGCACTGCCCACAACACCCAAGGCCACGTGGCGCAGATGCTCATGAAAAAACACCCACATGGCGATGCCGCACCAGGCGACAAAGCCGAATAAGGTAAAGACATGTACGCCTTGGGGCAGCGGCATCCATTGGGCATTGGCGAACAATGCTGCGGCCAGTGCCCCAAACGTGCTCACGCACACAAATCCGCCGAGAAACGCAAGCAGGAAGCGCGCGGCAATGTTCCAGCGATAACCAGCGGTGAATGTGGTTTGTGGCCCTGCCATTACTCCTTCCCGGGTCCCCAAAGCTGACTGATCTAAGTTTCGCTTGCGCATGCGGCAACGAAACTGAGTGTTTCAACCCGCGATGTTACCACGCCGCCGGCCTTAAACCTAACTGATTCTCATTTGCGTAAATCTGCGCTCATTTGCGAAAGGCTGCGGGCACTGCGTTAATACAACCCACCTTGGGTGAGCTTGACCGGATCCAGGATCGCCTCAAGCTCCTGTTTAGACAGTTCTGTCTGCTCTTGTGCGACCTCCAAGATGGGGCGCCCCTCGCGATAAGCGGACTTTGCAATTTCGGCTGCTTTAGCATAACCAATGACGGGATTCAGCGCCGTCACCAGTATGGGATTACGATGCAGCGGCGCCTTGAGCCGATCTTCGTTTACCGCAAATGAGGCGACTGCGTGATCCGCCAAAAGTCGCGCACCACTGCTCAGAATTTCAATGCTAGTTAGCAGGTTGAAGGCGATCATCGGCAGCATCACGTTCAGCTCGAAGTTCCCGGATTGACCGCCAATGGTGATGGCGGCATCGTTGCCGATCACCTGCGCCGCCACCATAGCGGCCGCTTCAGGTATCACCGGGTTGACCTTGCCGGGCATGATGGAGGAGCCCGGCTGCAGCGGCTGTAAGCTAATTTCACCCAGACCGGCAAGTGGACCGGAATTCATCCAGCGCAGGTCGTTGGCGATTTTCATCATTGCCACCGCCAGTGTTTTGAGCTGACCGGACAGTGCTACCGCCGCATCCTGTGAACTGATCAGTGGAAAAAAATTGTTGGCTGCGCGAAAGGTGGTACCAGTTGCGTCTGACAGACGGCTCGCAAACAGCCGCGCAAACTCAGGGTGCGTATTGATACCGGTGCCCACCGCCGTACCGCCCAAAGCCAGTGTCGTGACACCCGGCACGACACCTTCCAACAGAGTTAGGTTGTTGCGCAGTTGGTCGGACCAACTGCGCAAACTCTGGCTCAGCGCAATTGGCATGGCATCCATCAGATGCGTCCGTCCGGTTTTGAAGTGGCCTTGCGTGTTTTCAGCTTTGTTTTCGATGACGCTGATTAAGTGCTGGAAGGCGGGGATCATTTCGGCGTTAACGCTCAATGCGGCGCTGACGTGGATGGCAGTGGGAATAACGTCGTTGCTACTCTGCCCGAAGTTTACATGGTCGTTTGGGTCTACTGTGCGCGCCAGCCGTCTGCTGGCCAAAGTGGCAATGACCTCATTAGCGTTCATATTTGAGCTTGTACCTGAGCCGGTCTGAAAAACGTCAACGGGGAAATGAGTCATCAGATCGTCTTGAGCAGTCAACGAACTGCTGACCTCGGCTATCGCCTCCGCCATATCGGTTTCAATACACCCGAGCTCGGCGTTTGTGAGTGCGGCGGTCTGTTTGATCAGCAGGAGTGCCTCAATGAAACGACGCGGCATGGTTTGGCCGCTGACTGGGAAGTTGTTGATCGCTCGCTGAGTCTGGGCGCCGTAAAGCGCTTCAGCATCGATTTCTACATCGCCCATACTGTCCTGAACGATGCGAATGTGGTTAGGCATTACGGTCTCCCGGAAGGTGGCTGAGAATTAGGCGAGGATATTCGATCGGATGATTGGGTAACAGGACGTGTGGGAGATGAAGACGACGGTGGTGCTAACTGATGTAGATGCAAGTGGCTCAAAACGCCGATCTCATGGTTGCACTGCCGCAGGGTACGCCGCTGCTGCGCTGTTGAAGCCAGTCGATGTAAACCCGCGAGTGCGCGATAAACGTGGTCAAGGCATAGGCAGCGCCAGTGGCGGGGCAGGTTGTGGTCACAGATCACTGCGACCAACACGTCGTAGGCGCGCAGATAGACGCTCCAATCCGACTGTTCGTCACACAAATCCAGGTAGGTTAGCAGCAGGCGGGGATCGTCGGGTTGTGAAGCCCAGCGCACCCAACCTTCAAGGGTCTGGGGATGCGGTGGCGGAATCACGCCGCAGAGATGCCTGCGCAGATGATGTTGATGGTTTTTTCCACCATACTGCCGTCGTTACTCCGGCCTGTTTCGCGGTGAACGTGGTGGTTCAAATCGGAAAACCCACAATCCGTGAGCAGCGCAGTGGCTTGTACGTCATCGTAGAGGTTAAAACCGTGTTCGGTGAATGGCAGCTTGGCCATAAACTGACGATCCCCAAAGGCCAGGCAGAATTTACCGCCGGGACTTAACACCCGCCTAATTTCCTTTAGATGAGCCGTCGGCGAGTCCCAGAAATACAGCGTGTGTACCGCAACGGCGCGGTCAAAGCTGGCGTTGCCGTAGGGCAAAGCTGCCGAGCTCGCCTGCTCGAAGCAAACGCGACCATTGTCTACCAGCACGCGGTTCAACGCCGTTGCCGCACCCACCATGTCGGCTGACCAGTCAACGCCTGTATAGCTGATGTGGTCGGCCCGACTGACGATCGCACCAACAAAACCGCCGTTACCAGGTCCAATTTCCAACACACGGTGGCCAGACTGCAAGCCGAGCAGTTCGATGGCCGCAAGGTTGGCGGCACCATTGTTTTCGTTCATTTGTTTCGCCACGGCGAGGCCGTCGGCTCCGCTTGGGGCCTTGAGCTGCGCAGCCATATCAAGTGGTTTGAGCACTAGGTTAGAGTGTTGTTCGGCGCAGCTGATCCACTGATCGCAAGGCGTCGACACCGGTGAATGACAGACCCGCCGACGTCACCGCCTTAACGTACGCAGATGCAGCATCGCAAAACGACGTGCTGAACGGCCCGGCGAGTATCTGGCTCAACGCACCCAATGCGCGGCGTTGGTCGGCATGCTGCAGAGCGCGCATGCATTGGAGGATGGCGTATTCGTCTTCGCCCAAGGTCGGGAAACACACGCGCCGAATGAGCACAGGACGATAAGCCACCTTAGGTAACAGTCCAATCCACACATCGAGCAACGGTACTGCATCAGGGCATCCAAGGGACTTGTAGACATGTTCCGCTGTCGCGGTGCCATCGATCTGGTAGCGCGCGGTCATCGTCCCGTGGCGTAAGCTCCAGACCAACAGCTGCCCTCCTAACGACAAACTAGAGGTAGGCTGTTCGGATACAGTCGCTGCGGTGCCACAAGCCATATTTAAATTGGGTTGAACAGACATCGCTTACCCGTGCAGCTGCGTTAATTCGATAGCCTGCTCGGGGTTGGGGCTGACCCCGGAGTTGATGGCGTCCGCCAGGCGCCAAAGAATCGTGGCGGTTACGGCTTCCCCCTCAACATCGATAATGCGATTGACGGCAATGTTGAGCAACGCATTATCCACACGATCACGCACCGCTGCTTCAGACTGTTCAAGCATACTTTCAAGCAATCCCTCCAACATGTGCATGGCTTGCTGAGTATGCGCCAGATCCGGATCTGCCGTCAGATTCATAGCTTGTTTCCCGTTCGTTTTTTCACAGTCAAAATTTTAGTGCTCGCACCAATACGCATACTCAAAGGGGAGCAAGGGGGGAGCAGAGGCGTATTGATGCGAATGAGAATGATTGTTATTCATAAAGTGTAAATTTGTCAATGATAATTATTATCAATTAGGAAATAGAACGCAGAAAATTAACCGCTCAGCGTATCCGTGTGTTCGTAACACATAGAACTGTCCGGTTTCATGATTTGGTCGTTGGAGGGCCTCGTGAGACGGACAGAGTGGTGACAGGAGACACGACTCATGAGATGGGAAGAAGCCTACGAAGGCTGGCGCTGTAAGCGCCTGACACAAGAAGAAGCGGCATCGCTTCTGGGGTTATGTGCACGCAGTTTCAGGCGTCACATCGATCGATATGAAGAAGACGGACTGGACGGTTTGGTGGATAAACGACTGAGCCAAGTGTCTTGCCGTAAAGCGTCTATAGCTTATGGATACAAAAAAACTCGATGAAAGGACTGATTTCGAACTTGTTGAACTGTCTCGAAATGGCTCAGCACCAGGAACCTATGCGGAGCTGATCAAGCGTCACTACAACCGATGCTTTCGTCGGGCACACGCGATATTAAGTGAACCAGCCGATGCCGAGGATGCGGTACAGGATGCGTTAGTCCGCGCGCTGCTGAAACTAGACCAGCTAGAAAATCCTGAAAGCTTCGGGGGCTGGCTGGATCGCATAGTCGTCTCGTGCTGCGTGTCCAAAGTTCGTCGAGTACACCCCGAGTTACTTGATATGGCTGACTATGAAGCGACGTTAGAGCGACTCCAAGATGAACACAACGATCCCGAAAGTGAAGCCATCGCTAAGGAGCGAGAAGAAGCGGTTATGGCCGCGATTAACGAACTACCTGAAAAGTATCGCGATCCTATTCGACTATTTCACCTAAGGGGGCAGAGCTACAAAAATATTGCCGAGGCGCTAAATCTACCGCTTGGCACCGTTCAATCGCTTATCAGTAGAGCAAGGGACAAACTAGAGGAGCCGTCGCAACAAATCTGATGACCTTTGTGGATACCCTGATGGTGGGCCAACTGGGTAGTCCAGCATTGGCTGGGGTCGGGATCGGAGAGCAGCTTTTCTTCCTCTTCCTAGCAGTAGCCCTAGGTCTTGCAGCCGGCGTGCAAGCGATGGTGGCGAGACGTGTAGGGGGAGATCGTATCGAGGCCACCGGTAAAGTGCTCAATGCGGGAATCCTGCTAGCTGCACTGGTTGGTCTCTTACTGGTCGCCACCAGTTACCTGCTCATGCCCCTGATCTTCGAACGGCTAAACGATGATGCCTTGGTGGTCGAGGAGGGTTGGGAATACTTATCGACTCGTATACCGTCCCTGCTTTTCATAGCAATCAATGTGGCTTTTCGCTCTTACTGGATCGGCGTTAGCTTGGCCAAATGGTCCATGATTTCTATCGTCACCCTGTCACTAGCCAATATCCTATTTAACTACATCCTGATCTTCGGCAATTTCGGCGCACCACGATTGGAGGTTGCGGGTGCTGGCTTGGGAAGTACGCTCGCGGTCCTTGTCGGGCTTCTAGTAAACATTGGCCTAGCGTTCAAATTTGCACTGGCCAATGGATTCTTGGAAGGTTTGCCAGAGCAGGAACAGGTAAAAACGATGGTGAAGATGTCCTATCCTGAGAGCCTGCGTCAGGCGCTGTTCAGCGTGGGTGTCCTATTGATGTATGTATTGATAGGTCAAATCGGGACTAGAGAACTTGCCGGGTTTCATGTCGTTATCAGTATTTGTTTGATTGCGTACATGCCGCACATCGGAATCGGCGGAGCGGCAATAACCTTGGTCGGCGAGTCTTTGGGGCGAAGGGATGTTCGCGATGCAAAGATTTGGGGGTGGCAGGTATCAAACGTTGGTCTCGTGGTCTTGCTGGCGTCAGGACTAGCAGTCGCTTTCTTTCCTCAAACAATATTGGGTTTGAGCACTAGATGGCTATGGCAAAGTTCTTGGTTCCGCCCTAATCGGGGCGGGTGCTACACCGTCTGCTATGCGACTCACGCTGCTTCCACAATGGCTTTTGCTGCTTCCATTGCTCGCTGTGTCCATTTTTCTGGGGTACGGTCTCAGTGAAGCCATGATGATCTTCTTGTTTTCAACAGCGGCTGCTGCGTTGATGTTCGCCTACGTCTGGCAGCGTGAGGAGTGGAGCAGCATCGAAGTTTAGCGCTCGACGAACCGTCTGCTTTGGGCGAAGCACTAAACCGCTCGCGCGGTACGGGTTAGCGAGGCCGATCTAAACCCACCTTGATAGCACAAGCCACTCAAGTTTTGCGGTACCCTTAGAACACCTCGCGGATCCAGACGCCTTCAACGAGTCTCTCACGCCGCTCAAACAGACCGAGTGGGTGGTCTATGCCAAACGGCCCTGTGCTGGGCCAGAGGCTGTACTCGGCTACCTCTCTCTGTATACCCATCGAATCGCCATCTCCAACTCACGGCTCGTTGACTACGACGGCAATACGGTCTC
>JANQKS010000106.1 GCA_028281005.1 Pseudomonadales bacterium | reverse complement strand
GATGTATTCATGCGGTCCAGAAATCCGTCTCCCACCCCCAGCAGCCGTTCTAATAACAAGCGATACCCCCTAAAACAAAAAACCCGACACAAGGCCGGGTTTTCTGAGAATACAAAGCAAACGCTTTGATTTACATCATGCCTCCCATGTCGGGCATACCCCCCGGCATTGCCGGCGGATTCTCTTCCGGCAGTTCAGACACCATCGCTTCGGTGGTGATCATGAGGCCTGCAACAGAAGAGGCAGCCTGCAGGGCTGTGCGGGTCACTTTGGCCGGGTCGAGAATACCCATGTCCAGCATGTCACCGTATTCACTGGTGGCTGCGTTGTAGCCTTCGTTACCTTTTAAGGCAGAGACTTTGTCGAGCACGACAGCACCTTCGTCACCCGCGTTGGCGGCGATTTGGCGCAGCGGAGAACTCATCGCCCGAGTTGCAATGGCGATGCCGACGTTTTGGTCTTCGTTGTCGCCTTGAACTTGCTTAACCGCGTCAAGCGCACGGACCAGGGCAACACCGCCACCGGCCACCACACCTTCTTCAACCGCCGCACGGGTAGAGTGCAGGGCGTCTTCAACGCGGGCTTTCTTCTCTTTCATCTCAACTTCGGTAGGTGCACCGACTTTGATCACGGCAACACCGCCAGCCAGCTTGGCCAGACGCTCTTGCAGTTTTTCGCGGTCGTAATCAGAAGAGGTGTCTTCGATTTCCTGACGAATCTGCTTGATACGTGCTTCGATGTCAGAGTGATCACCGGCGCCATCAACGATGGTGGTGTTTTCTTTGGTAGAAGAAACACGCTTGGCGGTACCCAGATCATCCAAGGTAGCGCCTTCGAGGGTCAGACCCACTTCTTCGGAAATGACAGTACCGCCAGTGAGGATGGCGATGTCTTGCAGCATGGCTTTACGGCGGTCGCCGAAGCCGGGTGCTTTTGCAGCAGACACTTTCACAATGCCGCGCATGTTGTTAACCACCAAGGTGGCCAAAGCTTCGCCTTCGATGTCTTCAGCAATCACCATCAGGGACTTACCGGCTTTGGCAACATTCTCCAAAATCGGCAGCAGGTCGCGGATGTTGGAGATCTTCTTGTCGCACAGCAGGATGAAAGGCTCTTCCATGTCTGCTGCCATGGAGTCTTGGTTGTTGATGAAGTACGGCGACAGGTAGCCGCGGTCAAACTGCATACCTTCAACCACGTCCAGCTCGTTTTCCAGACCGGAACCTTCTTCAACGGTGATCACACCTTCTTTGCCGACTTTTTCCATCGCTTCCGCAATGATGTCGCCCACTGCAACATCACTGTTGGCAGAAATGGTGCCCACCTGAGCAATAGACTTTGAGTCTTCACAGGGAGTAGACATACCAGAGATGGCTTCTACCGCTGCGGTGACCGCTTTGTCGATACCGCGCTTGAGGTCCATGGGGTTCATGCCGGCTGCAACAGACTTCAATCCTTCCTGCAGGATGGATTGGGCCAGAACCGTGGCTGTGGTGGTGCCGTCACCAGCCTCATCAGAGGTTTGGCTGGCCACTTCTTTGACCATTTGTGCACCCATGTTTTCGAACTTGTTTTCCAGTTCAATTTCTTTGGCGACAGATACACCGTCCTTGGTCACCGTCGGGGCACCGAAGGACTTATCCAGCACCACGTTACGGCCTTTCGGGCCTAAGGTGACTTTCACCGCGTTCGCCAGCGTGTTAACGCCGTCGAGCATCTGACTGCGGGCGTCGTCTCCAAATCTTACGTCTTTAGCGCTCATCGCTTATTTCCTCGTAGTTTCTTATCGAGTGGAACCGGCTTAGCCTTCCACCACCCCGAAAATCTCGCTTTCGCTCAGGATCAACAGCTCTTCGCCGTCGATTTTCACCGTGCTACCGGCGTACTGACCAAAGATGACCTTGTCGCCAACTTGTACGTCCAATGGACGGACGTCGCCGCTGTCGTTTGCCTTGCCGGGACCGGCTGCGACCACTTCTCCCTGAGAAGGCTTCTCAGTAGCAGAGTCGGGCAGCACAATACCGCCGGCACTGGTGGTTTCTTCGTCCAACCGGCGCACGACTACACGATCGTGTAAGGGTCGAATGTTCATTACTTGTTATCTCCCATTATCCAGGATATGGCCTAGTTCCCCCATAAAGCTGGGGCTACAGATGTCAATTAGCACTCTCAAGGAGAGAGTGCCAAAAACCAGGCCGCTATCATATGGCCGCTGTTGGAGACTTCAAGCCCCGAAAATGAGAAATTGATAAGAAATTGGGACCAGCGTGGGGTGCGTGGAGTGGAAAAGCCCTTCTAGCAGCTTCTAACCAGGTCCTGGCCGTCTTCTAGCGGCTATTTACGTTCGTATTCGCCCTCTAGCGTCACGACGTTATCCCGTTGCGAGTCCGGCGCAGTTTGACCTGAGCCAGGTGCCGGAGATGGACCGCTGTGGTGGTGCGAGTGGCCGTGCATCGCGGAGACCGTCTGCACCTGCACTCGTTGCAGCATTTGTGCGGCGATGGCCATGCGGCTGGGCGGGAACAGCAATACAAATCCAACGGTATCTGTTACAAAACCCGGCGTGATCAACAGCGCGCCGGCCACCGCCAGCAGGATCCCTTCGGCCATTTCACGCGCGGGCACCTCACCTGCATTCATGCGGCTCATGCCGCGCGTCAAAGTAGCCACACCTTGGCGTTTTAATAGGGCCACACCAATCACCGCAGTTAACATGACAAGCCCTATGGTTGGCCAAGTGTTGATGTAGCCAGCCACCTCGATGAGCAGGTACATTTCTGCAATGGGAGTTAAGAAGAAGACCAACAGCCACAACATGGCACGGCGCTCAAGTAAATCTAGTCCTAACCCTGGGGGCAACACCCGCAAAGTTCAAGCGCCAATTGCCGATCCTGAGGATACCGAACACGATCCAGCTACCCGTGTGTGGCAGGTAGTGGCGATGATTCCCCACGGTAAGGTCGCCAGCTACGGCCAGATTGCCGCGCTCATTGGCCTGCCGAGCCACGCGCGCTTTGTCGGACGAGTGCTACGCCAGCTGCCAAAAGGTACAAAACTACCCTGGCACAGGGTGGTGAATGCCAACTTACGCATTTCACCGAGGGGTGGCGGTGAGGCGGCGCAGAAGCAACGGCTTGAAGCGGAAGGTGTGAGCTTCATCGGTGCACGGATCGCCAAGGCACACCGCTGGACACCTTAGCTGGAATCTTGCTGATCTGACGGCAATTGCAATTCAACGTAGCGATTGGCTGCCCATACCAACAGCAGGACCGGGACCCCCAAGGCGGCGGCTAGCATGAAAAAGTTGACGTAGCCGAAGCTGTCGACCATGGTGCCGGAATAACCGCCGATCACCTTCGGCAACAGCGTCATCAAAGAGCTAAAAATGGCATATTGCACCGCTGTAAACCGCACGTTGGTGAGGCTGGATAAGAAAGCAATAAAGGCGGCGCTTGCCAGCCCTGCGGTGAGATTGTCCGCGGAGATCACCAGATACAGTAGCGGTTCATGGTTACCCACCACCGCTAGCAAGATAAACAGCAGGTTTGTCGCCACGGTCAGCAGGGCGCCAACAAACAGTATGCGCATGACGCCGTAGCGCACCGACAGAATGCCGCCGAGAAAACCCCCTAAGATAGTCATGCCTAACCCAAAAGATTTCACCACGGTGGCAATCTGCTCCTTGGTGAAATCCAAATCTTGGTAGAACACATTGGCGATGACACCCAGCACAATGTCTGAAATGCGGTACAAACCCACCAAGGCCAACAGCAGCAGCGCCACTTTGGCGCCGTAGCGGCGAAAAAACTCCTGTACCGGTTCTACATAGGTCTCAATCACCATGGCACGATTTACCCAACCGGTGACTAACACCAAGCGGGCTACCCCTACGGCGATGGCAAGAGCGCCAAGCAAACGTAGAGCTTCCGTCGCTACCGCGGCCAACACGTCGTTGGCAACCAACTCGCTCAACGACCCGGCCAACGTCGCCAACACATCACCCAACAACACAAAGGTCAGCACAAACGCACCAGCCCCTGTGATAAATAACCCTAAGAAACCGACATAATCGGTGGTCGCATCCGCGTATGCGGGGGTGCGCTCGTTGACAGGCTCATCAATCACTAAGGTGGTGACCACGCCCACCAACATGGTGGTCGCCATGATACAGTAGGTATAGAACCACGCTTGATAGCTATAACTGTCTTTCTCGGAACCAAAAAAACTGGCCAGATACAATGCGCCGGCACCGGCCACCAACATACCCACTCGGTAACCCGCAATATAGGTGGATGACATCAACGCTTGTAAATCAGCGTCCGCCGATTCGATGCGGTACGCGTCAATGACAATGTCCTGGGTGGCAGAGGAAAAGCCAAGCAGCACCGCACCCAACGCCATGCTGGTCAATTGCAACTGTCCACCGGCCGGGTTGGTCAACGCCATCCAGATAATGGCGCCGATGATGCTCACCTGAGCCACCAACATCCACGCCCGCCGACGGCCCAACTTGCGGGTCAGCCAAGGCACCGGCAAACGGTCCACTAGCGGCGCCCAAACAAATTTGAAGGAATAACCCAGCGCCGCCCAGCTAAAAAAGGTCACCGCGGCACGTTCCACGCCGGCTTCACGCAGCCACAAGGACAACGAGGAAAAGATCAGCAGCAGCGGGATCCCCGCGGACAAACCAAGAAACAACATGGTCACCACCCGCGGGTGGGTGAGCGCCAGCAGCGACGCACGCCAGTCTCGCTCAACGGGTGCGGGTTGCGCGGAGTCAGACAACGGGGGCTTTAGTCGCGAAAGTTGTTGAACTGTAGCGGTGTGTCCAGCTCGGCGTCCCGCAGCAGCGCCATCACCTGCTGCAGGTCGTCACGCTTCTTGCCTTGCACACGCAACTTGTCGCCGTTGATCTGAGCCTGCACCTTCAGCTTGGAGTCTTTCGTCAGCTTGGTGATCTTTTTTGCTGTATCGCGATCGATACCCTGCTGCAAGGTATAGGTCTTGCGTTTAACCTTACCCGCGCCTTCTACCGCGCCTGGATTCAGGCTGCGGCTGTCCACTTTACGAGCAGACAGTTTATCGCGCAGAATCCCCTCAAGCTGCTTAATCTGGAACTCTTCCGGCGCACTGATTTGCACCACTTCTCCCTGCAGCTCGATGCTGGCATCCACACCCTTAAAGTCGAAACGGGTACCCAACTCGCGCGACGCCTGATCGATCGCGTTGGTCAGCTCGTGGGTGTCTACTTCTGAGACAATATCAAAAGACGGCATTTACCCTCCTCATCGCAACTTGTAAAAGCCACTTGCGACCAAGCAGCTTGAGTGAGCTCTTGTTCGAATTGTCGACGCCTTCCTTGACATCGCGACAGGGGTCGCATATCAAGGTCTATCGCACAACTACGACTTGCACCCCCGCACGATACATGCCGGATTCCGACATTCCAATCCTCGTCATCGACGATGCAAAGTTTTCCAGCGCGATTATCGCTAAGGTGCTGCGAGCGGGTGGTTTCAACAATGTGCGTTTTACCAATAATCCGCTGGAAGCACTGCGCTCAGTGGAAAAACGGCCAGCGCAAATCATCATCGCCGACTGGTTAATGCCCGCCATGGATGGCCTCGAACTGACCGTCAAGGTTAAGAAGTTGGACGAAGCCAACCACCACCACACCTATGTCATGTTGATGACCGCGCGCGACGATTTTGATGCCCTACAAAAAGCTTTTGATGTCGGCGTGGATGATTTTCTCAACAAGGCCCACATACGCACCCAACTGCTGCCGAGAATTGTGGCCGCGGCAAAAATCACCGAACGCCATAACGAGCTGATGAAAAGCAACCGGCATTTGCTGCGTAAAGTGAAGGAATTACAAACCACAGACCTGGTGGATCCGGTCACCGGTCTGGGCAATTTAAAATTCACCATGGAGCGCCTCGAGGCGACCCTGACCGAATCCGAAACCCGGGGTGGCGCTGCCTGCCTGCTGCTGGTGGGTTTAAACAATCTCGAGGTCATCAAAAACCAATATGACTCCAGCAGCATCGATGAGCTGCTATCCGGCATCAGCGCAAAGATACGTCAGCTGGTGCGACCGCTGGACGTTGTCACCCACCCGGAAACCAACGTGTTTGCGGTCACCACGCTGCAAGACAACTTGGAAAACTGCACGTCGCAGAGCTTCCGGCGCATCTTCGACAGCCTTTATATGCATTCTTTTCGCACCAGCCAGGGATACATCCCGGTGGTGGTAGGAGTGAGCATCACCGCTGCTGACGCCAGCACCGGCCACCCGCGAGCCAAAGAGCTTCTCGAATTTGCCTACCAGGGTTTAAGCAGGTCGTTTGATACCGGCATCATTACGGTACGGCCATTTGATCCTGCCTTGCGGCTTGAAACTGAACATGGCTGATAAACAACGTATTGGTAAAGTCACCACCCGCGCCGGTGACAGCGGCAACAGCAAACTAGCCACCGGACGTACCGTTGCTAAACACGCTCCGATCTTTCAAGCCATTGGCGCCGTGGATGAGCTTAACAGCCACGTTGGCATGCTTGTCAGCACCACCGACCTGCAATCCGCTCAGCTCAAACAGATTCAACAAGATTTGTTTGATATCGGCGCGGTGTTGGCCATGGAGGGTGAATTCAACGCCCCCTCAGCGGCGCATTTGGAGTCAGAGGTTAATACCCTGAACGCCGCGTTACCGCCGCTTACGGAATTCGTGCTTCCCGGCGGTGGCGTGCCAGCGGCGCAAAGTCACATCTGCCGCACGGTGTGCCGACGCGCGGAAACGATGCTTTGGGCGTTGATACACATGACCGATGGTGAAGCACCGGAAGCCTATGTCACCAGCGCACAATACCTCAACCGGCTGAGCGACTACTTTTTTGTGCTGGCGCGCAGTTTAACCGCAAGCGCCGAAGAACAGTGGCAGGGGCCCAATCGAGGCTGACCAAGCCGGGCCTAATCAGCCACCCGGATCAATTTGATCAAAGCGCCAGGCGTCGTATGTCGCTTAACAGGGTGGTTAGGTGAAGCATAAAACGGCCACCATCCGCACCGTTTATCACTCGGTGATCATAGGACAAAGACAGCGGTAGCACCTGGCGTGGTACAAAACCCTCACCGTCCCATAGGGGTTTGGTCTGTAGCTTCGCGACCCCTAATATGGCCACTTCGGGCGCGTTTACAATCGGCGTAAAGCCGGTGCCGCCTATTGCGCCAAGACTCGAGATACTGAACGTGCCGCCCTGCAAGTCATCCATACCCAGCTTTTTGTCGCGCGCCTTTGTCGACAACTCGGCCACTTCGGCGCTCAATTCCCAGATGCTCTTCTGGTCAGCCGCTTTGATGACCGGCACCACCAACCCTTCGGGGGTATCCACCGCCATACCGATATTGATGTAGCCTTTCACCACCAATTGGCGGCCGTCCTCATGCAACGAGGCGTTAAACATCGGGTATTCGCGCAGGGCACTGCAACAGGCTTTTATAAGGAAAGCCAGCGGGGTGACTTTAACGCCACGCTGTTCACCTTCTTTGCGCAACGACCGACGAAACTCTTCCATGTCGGTGACATCAGCTTCGTCGTGCTGGGTAACATGGGGCAAATTCACCCAACTGCGGTGTAAATTGTCCGCACCACGCTGCTGTATGCGGGTGAGATCGCGCAGCTCAACGGGGCCAAACTTGGCGTAGTCGATCACCGCCACTGCGGGCCAACCTACGCCGCCACCCGCGGCGGGCGCCGAGGCTACCATGCGGTTTTTCACATAGGTTTTTACATCGTCCTTGGTAATACGCGAGCGGTTGCCGGTGCCTTTAACTTCCGCGAGCTGTACACCCAATTCACGTGCTAAGCGGCGTACGGCCGGACCGGCATACACTTTTGCCGCGGCCTTAACGTCATCATCCGCATCACGGCGAGCGTCTCCCGCTAGCGTGCTCGCGGATGCGCTTGAGCTAGGCGCAGAAGCCGTCGAGACCGAAGACGCGGCTTGCGGTTCAGGTGCCTCTACGTTGCTAGTGGGTGCCGGCGCTGTAGACGTAGAAGTCGAAGGAGACGTTGACGGCATTGAACTCGAAGCGGGCGCCGCGTCTGACACCGACAATGTGGCAATGAGCGTACCCTGTTCAACTTCCTGGCCTTCTTCTACGCCTACCGCCAATACGGAACCTGCATGTTCCGCCACAATCTCCATCGACGCTTTGTCGGATTCCAACACAACCAACAAGTCATTTACGTCGACACTCGCGCCGGGCTGGACCGCAATTTCGATCACCACCACGCCGCTGGCGTCTCCCAGATCTGGGACCAGTACGTCTATGACTGCGTTGTCTTTTGACTCAGACGCCGCGGAAGAGGGCGAAGCCTGGGACTGAGAAGTGTCATCCTGGGTGTCGGGCTCAGGATCGGCAGGCACAGGCTCCGCGGCCTGCCTTGCTTCCTCGGCCTCCTTGGCCGGTGATTCGGTATCAGCTCCACCTGCATCTGCGTCCGTGTTTCCCTGCGCATCTGCAAGCACGGCAATGAGCATACCTTCCTGTACCTGGTCTCCCACAGCGACCTGCAGAGCGCTGACGGTGCCCGCCGCCGGCGCCGGAATTTCCATGGAGGCTTTATCAGATTCGATGACGATGAGCACATCGTTCTCCACCACCTCATCACCCACCGCAACACAGATTTCGATGACTTCAACGTCGTCTATGTCGCCAAGATTCGGAATCGTTACGTCCATTCGAATGCTCTTCTATCAAAAAACCGGCTGCGACTGGGTCCGTCAACTCAGCCGGGGGTTGTCTTTGTCGGCACTGATGCCGAGGCTGTCGCGCGCTTGTTTCACGTCTTGGCTGGAAATCACCTGGGCTTCGCTGAGTTTCGACAGCGCCGCCAGCGTCACAAATCTACGGTCTATCTCGAAGAAATGACGCAGCTGTTCCCGGGTATCACTACGGCCGAAACCATCGGTGCCCAACACGTGAAACGGCGCAGAGATGCTGCCGCGCAGCTGCTCCGCAAGCGCTTTCATGTAGTCACTTGCGGCGATGACCGGCGCATCGCCAGCCAGGCAGGTAGCGGCATAACTCTGCCGCGGCGTCTCTTCCGGATGCAACATGTTCCAGCGCTCCACGTCCTGGGCATCCCGCGCCAGCTCGGTGAAACTGGTCACACTCCACACTTCCACCGCAACCCCATAGTCCTGGTGCAACATCTCTGCGGCGGCTTCCACTTCACGCAGAATGGTGCCGCTGCCGAGCAGCCGTACTTTCTTCGCCGAGGCGGAGGCATCTGCCTCACCCAGCGTTCGCAGTGGGTACATGCCGCGCAGAATGCCTTCCTCTACCCCTTCCGGCATCGCCGGATGCTGATAGTTTTCGTTCATGACGGTGATGTAGAAGTAGAGGGACTCCTGCTCCACATACATGCGCCTGAGACCATCTTGCACAATCACCGCCAGCTCGTAGTTGTAGCAGGGGTCATAACTAATGCAGTTGGGCACCGTGGAAGCCAACACGTGGCTATGCCCATCCTGGTGCTGCAGGCCTTCCCCGTTCAGGGTGGTGCGCCCGGCAGTACCACCGAGCAGAAAACCCCGCGCACGCAGATCACCCGCCGCCCAGCTTAAGTCACCCACCCGCTGGAACCCGAACATGGAGTAGTAGATGTAGAACGGCACCAAAGTGTAGCCGTGGGTGCTGTAGGAGGTGGCTGCGGACAACCAAGCAGCAAACGCCCCGGCTTCGTTTATACCTTCCTCCATAACCTGGCCGTCCTTGGACTCGACGTACGAATTCAGCTCGTCCGCATCTTCAGGCTCATACAATTGGCCCACCGAAGAATAAATACCGAGCTGACGGAACATCCCCTCCATTCCAAATGTGCGCGCTTCATCCGGAACAATGGGCACAACGCGTTTACCGATTTGTTTGTCGCGCACCAGGGTGGCAAGAATACGTACAAAGGCCATGGTGGTGCTGATGCTGCGTTTGCCGCTGCCTTTTAACTGAGCTTCAAAGGCGCTGAGATCAGGCACCGGCAGCTGGGTCGGATCTACCGTGCGCTTTGGTATGGGACCACCCAAGGCGGCACGTTTTTCACGGAAATACACCATTTCGGGCGAATCTTCTGCCGGTCGATAGTAGGGGATGGATTCCAGTTCAGCATCTGTCAGCGGTACATCGAAACGGTCACGGAAAGCCTTAAGCTCTTCCAGATTGAGCTTTTTCACCTGATGGGTGTCGTTTTCCGACTCACCGGCATCACCCATGCCGTAACCTTTGATGGTCTTCGCCAGAATCACCGTAGGCTGACCTTTGTGGTGCACCGCGGCGTGATAGGCCGCGTAGACCTTGTACGGGTCATGACCCCCGCGATTAAGGCGGTAGATATCGTCGTCGGAGAGGTTTTCAACCATCTGTAACAACTCTTCGTCCTGCCCAAACAGCTTCTCGCGCACGTAGCCGCCGCCTTTGGCTTTAAAATTCTGGTATTCGCCATCAACGGTTTCGTTCATGCGTTGCTGCAACAAACCGCGCTCATCCCGAGCAAACAGCGGATCCCATAAGCGGCCCCACACCACTTTGATGACATTCCAACCGGCGCCGCGGAAATAACCTTCTAACTCCTGGATGATTTTGCCGTTGCCGCGGACGGGGCCATCCAAACGCTGCAGGTTACAGTTGACGACAAAAATTAGGTTGTCCAGCTTTTCCCGCCCGGCCAAAGCCAACGCTCCCAACGATTCGGGTTCGTCAGTTTCGCCGTCTCCCAAAAAGGCCCACACCTTGCGGTCGCCCATCTCTACCAATCCACGGCTGTCCAGATATTTCATGACATGGGCTTGGTAAATGGCTTGCAGCGGACCTAAACCCATGGACACCGTGGGAAATTGCCAGTAGTCAGGCATCAACCAAGGATGGGGATAAGAAGACAGACCGCCGCCGTCAACCTCCTGGCGAAAGTTGTCCATCTGCTGTTCAGACAGGCGGCCTTCGAGAAAGGAGCGCGCATAAACGCCTGGAGCCGAGTGGCCTTGAAAATAAATCAGGTCGCCTGGATTACCGCCGTCCGGCCCCTTAAAAAAGTAGTTAAAGCCAACGTCATATAACGTGGCTGAAGACGCAAAACTGGAGATATGCCCACCAAGCTCACCCGGCTTGGAATTGGCGCGCACTACCATGGCTAAGGCGTTCCAGCGAATCAGGGAGCGGATGCGCCGCTCCATGAACAGATCCCCCGGCATAAACGCTTCTTTGGCAGACGGGATGGTGTTGTGATAAGCCGTGTTGACCGTATACGGCAAACTGGCGCCGGTTTTGGTCATGCGCGCCGAGAGGCGTTCCAATAAGAAGTTAGCCCGCTCAACGCCGTCGTTTTCAAGCACATACTCCAGCGACGCCAGCCACTCTCTGGTTTCGTCCGGATTGTTGTCTTCTAGTCCTGTTTTTGCCATCTCAAACTCTTGGGTTGCTTAACTGCTGGTGCAGGCGCAACAACAATCCACACCAATCAAAATACGGTCCTGGATCCTGTTTGCGCTGTGGAGCAATTTCGTTGTGACCGACCACGGCGTCCACGCTCAAACCTGGATAGTGACGCAGCAGCGCGGCGCACACATCACCCAAGGCATCATACTGTTCCAGAGTAAATGGTGTGTGAATCGAACCTTCCAGCTCGATGCCTATGGAATACGCGTTACACCCGCGGCGCGTCCGCCAGCACGACATCCCGGCGTGCCATGCGCGTTTGTCGAACGCAACAAACTGCTGCACTGAACCTTGGCGGTCGATAAGCAGATGCGGCGTAACTTCAGCACCCCGCAGATCGCCAAAATCCGCATGCTCGTCACCTGTGAGCTGTCCGGTAAACAGAGCTTGCGGGTAACCTGTGCCAAATTGGCCCTCAGGCAGTGAAATACAGTGCACTACGAGCAATTCCGGCTGCGCCCAGGCGGGACGCTCATCCCAAAACGGACTGGGGCACCACTGGGCACCACGCAGGCGGTGCTCCGGGTCTATCGGGGCTTCTGTCTGCTCTGCTGTCTGAACTTTTGTATGCACGTTAATATGCACCGGGTGACGCCATCCTTTGCTTCAAATTGCACAGCTGTAAACTTGTTCAACGGTTCTCAAGGACTACAATTGTCTGCCTTTCAGCCCGTCAACACCACCGACCGGTACATAGTTTCATGATTGCAGCAGACATTCTTAAACAAGCGGTGCAACGTAATGTAGGCGATGCACTGGACGAAGACATCGGGTCGGGAGACGTCTCGGCAGCACTCATCGAGGTAGGCGTAGTTGCAAAAGCACGCGTTATCACCCGTGAGGACGGCGTCTTCTGCGGCCGCGCGTGGGTGGAAGAGACCGCGCGGCAAGTCGGGACACGCACCCAAACGCGCATCAACGTCGAATGGCAAGTCGAAGACGGCGAAACCATTTGTGCGGATACTGTGCTGTTTTACTTAAGCGGACCGGCAACTAGCTTGCTTACAACCGAACGCACCATGCTGAACTTTGTCCAGCTGTTGTCCGGCACCGCCACCAAAACCGCGCACTACGTGAAGCTCTTGCAAGGTACCCGCACCACCCTGCTGGATACCCGTAAAACGCTGCCCGGATTGCGTTTGGCGCAAAAATACGCGGTCACCTGCGGCGGCGGGCAGAATCACCGCGTGGGTTTATTTGACGCCTACCTGCTCAAAGAAAACCACATTGCCGCTGCGGGCAGCATCACCGCCGCGGTGCAACAGGCGCGCGCGCACCACCCGGACTTAACCCTGGAAGTTGAAACGGAATCGCTGGCGGAGCTCGAAGAAGCCATTGCCGCGGGCGCCGACATCGCCATGTTGGACAACTTTTCGCTGCAAGACTCCCAGACCGCAGTGCAGATGGCCGCCGGCAAGCTGAAGCTGGAAGCTTCCGGCGGCATAGATGAGACATCCATCACTGAAATCGCCGCCACCGGCGTGGACTATATTTCCGTAGGCGAGTTGACCAAAAACATCGATCCCCTCGATTTATCAATGCGCTTTATATAGCTGGCTTTAACTAAAACGTAAACGCAATCACGGACAGAGTTGGGCGACCAAGCGATGAGTCGGTTTACAGCATTTGCAATCCATCTCGGCATCAGTTTGCTGATCTTTTTTGTGCTGGCCTATCTGGTGGTATTCGAATGGTACCCGGATATTTTCTTTGCCAACGACGGCGGCTGGCGCGGCGTTCGGATTATTGTTGCGGTGGATCTGGTGCTAGGCCCGCTCCTCACCTTAGTAGTGTTTAAAGCTGGTAAACCTGGCCTGCGTACAGATTTAACATTGATAGGCCTTGTACAGATGGTGTGCTTATGCGCGGGTACCTGGGTGGTCTACAGTGAAAGACCGTTGGCCGTGGTCTACACCGAGGGGCGTTTTACTACGATGTCAGCAGATGACTATCGCGCCGAAGAAGGAGTCTCCGTTCCTGACCTACGACATTTTCCAGGCAATGGTCCGAAGTGGGTAGCTGTGCAAATGCCCGAAAACGAAACCGAGCATTACGATCTTTTCGCGGAGAATTTCAAATCAGGTCGCTCCATGAACACACTCACCGATTATTACGTCCCTTTTTCAACCGCTACACCAGGGTTTGTCGACGCAGCTGAAAGGACAGCTGAAATCACAATTAGCCCCGAATGGACAGAGCGTCTAACGAACTGGTTGGCAGAAAACGGAGGAGAGTTAGAAGACTACGCTTTTTATGTATTCTCCACACGGTATGTCTTCGGCTATCTCGTTTACCGCCGAGCCAGTCTGGAGAGAATCGGTCTGATTACTAATTTGGATGTCTAGAACTATGCCTTACCAGCGGCCCACCGCATGAGAGGTGTCTGGTGCCTGCCGCCCCCGCGTGGCCGATGAAGCTCACGCATGCACACCTCAAGGCGCTCAGCATCTGCCGAAGAACCCACATATTTGGTTTTTATTCGTTCAAACAACTGCTCGGCCCCAGGTTCCTTAGCAATTAGTTTGCACCACTTAAGTATTTGTTGGGAAATCCTTTGAACTTCCAGCGGCTCTTTTTGTGTTTCGTAAAAATGCAATAGAGCTACACTAGCAAAAAGGTCGTAGGGGTTAATTCTTAACGCCTCCTCCAAAAGATCACGCCCAGCTTGGGTCTGTCCAACCGCCTGCTTGAACATTGCATAGTTAACCAACACAGCGGCGTTCAAGCCACCCAACTCGGCGGAACGTTGGTATGCAGCTTCGGTTCGGCTTAGATTCATCGGCGTTGGCTCAGCCGCCAGTTTCTGTTCCAATAATCGTGCTTCACCAAAAAACGGCAAACCTCGCGCACCGTTCAAACGCTGCGACAGGTTAGCGTACTCCAGCGCGCGTTCCCCATCTGCGCGGATATAGTGAGCGCCAATCACCTGGTTGTACCCCGCAAATACGGCAAGGTTGGTCACGTGCAGCATGACATAAGCTATGTTCAAAACTAAAAGTGCACAAATCATGGCTTTGCCAAAAATCCATCTTCTACTACTGATCGATTGGGAGGGACATCGTTCGGGCAATAGTCCTCTGGAAGCCAATGCCAGCGCGACTGCAAATAAAAGAACCAAAGGAAGTACGGAGAACACAAAATTTACGGAGGCGTGTAAAGCAGCCACGCCCATGGCAACGAACAGCCCCGCTTCGCGCTCTGGGACAGGACCTAAAAGAACTCCTTTTAATATCGCCAGTCCAATCGCCGCACACAGAGCTATCAAAGGCACAAAAAGCCAAACGCCGCCTTCCAAAAGGAGTTGCAGATAATCATTGTGTACCACAACACCTGAAGTTGACTGTTCTGCCGGAGAGCGAAACGACGGATATACTTGGAGGAAGGTTCCAACGCCAGTGCCATTAATGCCTCCCATATCCTTCACTGCTTCCCAGGTTGATTGCCACAGGAGGAGCCGTGGGCTTTGTTGCGTGGCTTGTCGACTTGCATCGCCGAACGAGGATGCGGCACCGGCAGGATCCAGAAGCAGATACGTCACACCACCGAAAATAATCGCCGCGATGATCGCTATACCAGTAGTCCAGCGGCTGCTCGACCTAAAACATAGCAGGACGACAACTAACACCATGAACACAAGCACCAAAACCGCAAATCGCAAGTGTGTTGCGAGCATGGCAATACTGAAGACAACCGTAATACTAAGGAACAGCCAAAGCGTGATTCCCCTCAGCGGCTTCATAAGTGCAGCCACAACCCAAGGGATCCACGCAAAATACAGCAGCGTTAGGTAGTTGCCGGGATCAACGAGTGGCGCGTGCGAACGCTGTTGAAGGATCAAGAAATCGACAACGCTGATGACCGCAAGATTTGTAACTAGCAGTGTGAGGAAGGCCCAAAGCTGTGGCGGGTTTTTTGCGACTGCAACCGTCAGCACCCATAGCGGCAAACAAGCGAGGACGATGCTCGGAATAAAACTTGCGTCTGGATTTATACTCACCACCGTTTGGTGCGCGATGATTAGGCTCAGAGCAGCAAGGGAACCCCAAAGCAGCCGGGGCGACTGCAGCTGCAGGCTGATGAAGCGGTCACTAGGTGTGGATGCCAGAACAAGCAGAGGGCCAAGTAAAGCAGGTAGCACCCAAACGGGATTGATTGCACCGTAGAAAAAGCAACTCGCAAATACACACAACGCCAACCAAAGATTTTGAACCACACCGCCTTGATTCAGATGCAATGCATCCGAGCATGCTGTCCAAGGTTTGTGAAGGGTGTCGATGTCGGTTTACTTCGAGTTGGTGCCGGAACGCAGAATCGAACTGCGGACCTACTGATTACGAATCAGTCGCTCTACCAACTGAGCTATTCCGGCGTGCGCGCAACCTTACTGCGTTTGCACGCACGAATAAAGTCGAGATACTTAGCAGGGCGTATTTGCAGGATATTCCATACAAATGGTCATACCGCTCGGGCTGACGGCGGTGACTTCGTAGCTGGTGCCGTCGCCATCCGCGATGGAGTAGGCAATGTCATCGTCTCTTTGGGGCACCCAACCAATTTCAATTCTAATCGCGTCATTATCGTCGAGATCAACGGCATACTCCCCGTTGCGCAGGAAAAAATCCTCCTGAAAGACCTCCATTGTTTTGATGTTGCTTATCAATTGTCCCTGCTCAGCAGTCGTGATGTAAGAATTGTAGGCCGGCAACGCAAACGCCGCCAATACAGCAATAATCCCGATTGCGATCATCAACTCTACCAATGTAAAACCTTGACTGTCTTTCATTCTAACCACCTCTACAAGTCGCCTCTAAGTACATTATCCCTTAGCCCATCGTAAAAAAGGGCAGCGACGCTGCCCTTTTTGGATCTAGTATCCATACTCTCGGCAGTTGCCGGGTATAGACCGGAAGTTCCGTCGACTACCAGTTAACAGTCTCAGAAACCTGATTCGTGAAGCCGAGGTAAACGGGCCGGTAGACAACGATGTTTGCATTACCTGTGCTCACCGCACCACCAAACGTGAAGCCAACCGTACCTGAGTCAGCAACCACTGAACCCAGCGCGTCATAAGCCGGACCGCCGTTCGGCGCACCTGTCGTGAACTTCGTCAAGCCGATTTCACGTTCCAGGTTATCCAGGAAGCCAGCTTCAGCCAGCGCGTCATCGGCGGCGTCCTGGTCCATGATTCCCATGGAAAGGTTAGTGCGAACTCGAGACATTTCGCCGCGAGCAAACTTGATGCCCTCTTCATAGTGGCTGTTTACCTTACCCATGTTGGCGGTTTCGATATAAGACTGATACGCAGGCAGTGCCACAGCGGCCAAAATGCCGATGATGGCTACCACGATCATCAGTTCGATCAGGGTGAAACCCTTTTGCAGTGCGTTTTTCATTTCAAACATACTCCGTTACTTAAGTGTCAAAACGTGGCAGCCATGGACTTAAGTCACGCAAGCCGCGCCCGTCGCCCAAAGAAAAGCAAGCCCCATGCCAACTTTGCTCCTACAGCGAGCATCTGGCAACGAACACTATATATTTCAAACACTTAACTCAGGGGTAAGACAGCTGCAGGGAGTTCTGTAGGCACTTAGCACCCCCTGCTGACCGCCGTAACAGCCACGGATTAACGTCACTTGCTGACCCTGACCGTCACAGTGGGCAAAACCGTTACCCGATATCCACCCAGCCATCCGCTTGCCCAATATCGCTTGCCCAATATAAAGATAAGTAAATTGCATAAACGCTAGAATAGGTAAGCCATCGACGGTGTCTTGCTGCAGTCCATAGAACATCTGCTAAAGCGTTGGTGACGCGGGCCGATACAGCTTAAACCGGTGCCAGATTGGGTGGCTATCCGGCAGGGAAAAATGTGACAGGCTTATCGACAGCCATGCGACTTGAGCCTACACTTTGTCGGCTGCGTGCGGGTATTGTTAGTTGCCACTTTAATTACCAATGCAAGTGCTAACGAAAATAGCGGCACGCCGTCCTTTGGCGCCGTTTATCGCCGACTTAAAAAGGATCTTAAGCGCAGTATGGCCACAGAACCAATAGCACTCAGCGGTCTCGCCCGTCGCCTCGTCGACGATGGGCTGATAGAAGCCGAAGTAGCGGTCACCGCCACCGACGAGGCGCGCAAAGCCGGACAACCGCTGGTCAGCTACCTCGTACAAAATACCTTAGTGGAAGCCAAAGTCTTGGCCGCCAGCGCGGCACAGGAATTTGGTGTGCCGTTGATGGATCTGTCGGTATTCGACGTCGAGAGTATTCCCAAAGACCTAGTCAAAGAACAGCTCATTCGCCAACACAATGCCATGCCGTTGGTGCGCCGTGGTGTGCGCCTATTTGTTGCGGTATCCGACCCGACCAACTTGCAGGCGCTGGATGAAATCAAGTTCCAAACCGGGGTTAACACCGAGCCGGTGCTGGTTGAAGAGGACAAACTCTCAGCCTTCATTGACAGCTTCTTAAACGCTCAGGAAGACGATGGTTTAGGGGATCTTGACGGGGGTGAGCTCGAAGACCTCGATATGGACGCGTTCGAAGAAGCCGACGCAGCCGAAGAAGAGGACCCGGGCTCCGCCACCGACGACACGCCGATTGTACGTTTCGTCAACAAAATGCTGCTGGACGCCATTAAAACCGGGGCGTCTGACATTCACTTTGAACCCTATGAAAAGACTTACCGAGTGCGGTTTCGTACTGACGGTGTGCTGCACGTGGTGAGCTCACCGCCACAAAACCTCGGCACCCGCTTAGCAGCGCGCTTAAAAGTGATGTCGGAAATGGACATCTCCGAACGCCGCGTGCCTCAAGACGGCCGCATCAAGATGAAGCTGTCAAAAACCCGCGCCATCGATTTCCGCGTGAATACCCTACCAACGTTGTGGGGTGAGAAAATTGTATTGCGGATCCTCGATCCCT
This sequence comes from Pseudomonadales bacterium, assembly GCA_028281005.1. Taxonomy (GTDB): domain Bacteria; phylum Pseudomonadota; class Gammaproteobacteria; order Pseudomonadales; family Azotimanducaceae; genus UBA4421. Next base: position 50,629 of record JANQKS010000106.1, on the reverse strand, counting down.
CCAGCGCCAAAATGGGTATTGAGGCGCTGGGTTTCGAGGAGTTCCAACAGGAGCTGTTTCTCGACTCTCTGCACCGTCCGCAAGGTATGATATTGGTCACCGGGCCCACCGGCTCCGGTAAAACTGTTACCTTGTATACCGGCTTGAACATCCTCAACACGTCAGAGACCAATATTGCCACCGCCGAAGACCCGGTGGAAATCAACCTGGAAGGCATCAACCAGGTGAACGTTAACCACAAGGTGGGGTTAGACTTCTCCTCGGCGTTGCGCTCCTTTTTGCGCCAGGACCCGGACGTGGTCATGGTGGGTGAGATCCGTGACTTAGAAACGGCGGAAATTGCCATCAAGGCCGCGCAAACCGGTCACATGGTACTGTCCACACTGCACACCAACTCTGCGCCGGAGACCCTCACACGCTTGAGCAATATGGGTGTTCCGTCATTTAACTTGGCAACCTCGGTGAATTTGATCATTGCGCAGCGTCTCGCGCGTCGCTTGTGTAACGAATGTAAGGTGGCCATGGACGTGCCCAAATCTGTACTGGTCGAGGAAGGATTCACGGAGGAAGACATCAGCACCGGATTTGAGCTGTTTGAAGCCAATCCAGACGGCTGTAGCAAGTGCAACAACGGCTACAAAGGCCGAGTCGGAATATATGAAGTAGTTAAAATAACTCCTGAGATGTCCCGTATTATCATGGAAGAAGGAAACAGCTTGCAGCTGGCCGAACAGGCCAGAGAGCACGGCTTTAATGATTTGCGGCGTTCCGGCCTCTTGAAAGTGATGCAAGGGGTAACGAGTCTCGCCGAAGCTAACCGGGTTACCACCGGTCATTAAATTATGTCACTCATCCAAGTGTCACTTGAGGTAGTTTAGAGAGATGGCCGAAAGCGCAGTATTTGTCTGGGAAGGCAAGGACAAACAGGGTCGTACGACCAAGGGTGAGATCACTTCATCAACACCCGCCATTGCCAAGGCGGAACTTCGCCGCCAAGGCATCGTCGCCAACAAAGTCACCAAGAAACGTGCCGGCCTTTCTTTCGGCGGCGGTGGCAAGGTAAAGCCCGCCGACATCGCCTTATTTACACGGCAGATGGCCACCATGATGCGCGCCGGTGTACCCTTGGTACAAGCTTTTGACATCGTCGCGGATGGGGTCGACAAACCTAAGCTCGCTGAATTGATCAAGAACATTCGCCAAGACGTGGCAGGCGGTAACTCCTTTGCCGCGGCAATCCGACGTCACCCCAATGAGTTTGATGAACTGTTCTGTAACCTGGTAGAAGCCGGCGAACAGTCAGGTGCATTAGAATCCATGCTGGACCGGATCGCCACCTACAAAGAAAAAACCGAATCTCTGAAGGCCAAAGTTAAGAAAGCCATGACCTACCCCATAGCGGTTATTGTCGTGGCGGTCATCGTATCCGGGATCTTGCTGGTCAAAGTAGTACCGCAGTTCGAACAAGTGTTTGCTGGTTTCGGCGCTGAGCTGCCGGCCTTCACCCAGTTGGTGATCCGCTTTTCAGAATTTGCGCAGGCCTATTGGTTCCTGATCGCCGCAGGCCTGATCGCACTGGGCTTTGTTTTCTCGGAGATTCATAAACGCTCAAAAGGATTTCGGGAGACCATGGACAAATTGGTGCTAAAAGCGCCCGTAGCAGGCAACATTGTTGAGAAATCGGCCATCGCCAGATACGCGCGAACGCTTTCTACTACTTTTGCCGCTGGTGTGCCGCTGGTGGACGCACTCAATTCCGTAGCCGGTTCTACCGGCAACAGTGTCTTTGTCGAGGCGGTTTATCGCATCCGCGACGATGTCTCCACCGGTCAACAGCTGAACTTCAGTATGCGCAATACCGGCGTGTTCCCCAATATGGTCACCCAGATGGTCGCCATCGGAGAGGAAGCCGGCGCCTTGGATGACATGCTGGACAAGTCCGCCACCTACTATGAAGAGCAGGTGGACAACGCGGTAGATAACCTCACCGCCCTCATGGAACCCATGATCATGGCTGTGTTAGGCGTCTTGGTAGGTGGCTTGATCATCGCTATGTACCTGCCGATCTTCCAGCTGGGTGCCGTTGTTGGCGGCTAAGCGCAAAGGCTGCCGCCCACCACTATAAGAGACTGATTCAAGAGAATGGAATCTCTTACCGCCTACGGCTGGCAGGGCCTTACTCTATTGGTTTGGATTGCGCTCTGCGTCGGTAGTTTTCTCAATGTCGTCATCTACCGCCTCCCGGTTATGCTGGACCGGGAATGGCGGCAACAAGCGCACGAGCTGCTTGAATTACCCAACGGCGGTAGGGAGCCGCCTGCCCCATTTAACTTAATGACACCCCGCTCGCGGTGTCCCCATTGCGGGCATCAGATCAGAGCATGGGAAAACATCCCGGTCCTCAGCTGGCTCATCCAACGCGGCAAGTGTACAGCCTGCCACGCGCCCATATCGATACGTTATCCCAGCATTGAGGTGCTCACGGCGCTGTGCTCAGTTGCGGTGGTTTTTGTATTTGGTTTTACCTGGCTCGGTCTGTTTGCGTGCCTGTTCACCTGGATGGTCGTTGCGTTGGTTTTTATCGACTACGACACCACCTTGTTACCCGATCAGATCACCTACCCGCTACTGTGGCTTGGCTTGATCGCCAACACCTTCACGACAGGCATCGTATCGGTACAGGATGCGCTCATCGGTGCCATTGCCGGTTACCTGTTTCTGTGGAGCACGTATTGGGGGTTTAAACTCCTCACCGGCAAAGAAGGTATGGGCTACGGGGACTTTAAGTTGTTGGCAGCACTCGGTGCCTGGTTAGGCTGGCAAGCTTTACCCAGCATCATCCTCCTAGCCGCTGCCAGCGGGTTGCTCTACGCCGTCGTGCGTATGGTCACGGCCAAGCAAAGCCGCAGCGAACCCATCCCATTCGGCCCATTTCTGGGTATCGCCGGTTGGGTCACCCTCGTCTTTCGTGATAACGTGCTCGCGGTTTTTGCTCCATAACAAAACATCCAAACGGATATGGCTAATAAGTTTCTCGTCGGGCTCACCGGCGGTATCGGCAGTGGCAAAAGTGCTGCGGCAGACCACTTTGCGCAGTGTGGCGTCGAGTGTGTGGATGCCGACATCGCCAGCCGAGCGGTGGTGGCGCCAGGTCAGCCTGCGCTGCGCAGCATTGCAGAGCACTTTGGCGAAGACATTCTCAGCCCCAACGGCACACTTGAGCGCACCAAGCTGCGGCATCTGGTGTTTGCAGATCCTGCGCAACGGCAATGGTTACAAAACCTGCTGCATCCGCTGATTTCCAGTTGGCTGCGCACACAGATCGAAACCGCAACCTCAGCCTATGTGATATTGGTCAATCCGCTGTTGATTGAATCCGGTCAGCACACCTGGTGCGATCGGATATTGGTGGTGGATGTCCCGCGAGAACTACAGCTTGAGCGCACCATGGCGAGGGACAATAACACCGCCGAGCAGGTTGAAAACATTATCAACGCGCAAGCAGACCGCAGCGAACGCCGTGGTTATGCAGATGACGTTCTGGTGAACGACCAGGATCTTAAACACCTCCACCAACAAGTGGAGCAACTCCACCAGAGCTATCTCTCCCTATGTCAGACACAGCCCGCATAGTCTCCTGCCCTACTTGCCAAGCTGCAGTGAAGTGGACCGCCAAGAACCCATATCGCCCGTTTTGCTCGGAGCGTTGCAAACTGATTGATTTAGGGGCTTGGGCGGATGAATCCCACCGTATTCCCGGCGATGCCGACCACCAGGATGTGCTCAGCGAAGATCTGCAGGGTCGATAGGCCTAAACCCTAGGTGCGGTACTCCGCGTTGATACGCACATAGTCGTACGACAAGTCCGTGGTCCAGACGGTTTCGCGTGCATCGCCACTGCCTAAATCCACGGTAATGGTGAATTCTGGCTGGGCCAAAACTGCAGCACCCTGCTCCTCTGTGTAGGCATCACACATCAGACCACCTGCGGCCACTTGTACGTCATCCAACCACAAACCTACGCGGGTTGGATCCAAGTCTTGCACCGGTGCTCGGCCGATGGCCATGCAAAAACGACCCCAATTGGCATCACCGGCAAACAATGCAGTTTTTACCAAGGGTGATTCCGCTATGGTGTATGCCACACTCAGGCAATCTTCGGCGGTTCGCCCGCCCGTGACCTGCACGGTGACAAACTTTGTCGCCCCTTCACCATCGCGCACCAGGGCTTGGGCCAAAGTGGTTGCCACCTCGGTAAGCGCAGCGGACAGCTTGGCGTAATCCGGATGTTCAACGCCGGTGATCGGGTCATTGGCCGCAACACCGGTACAGGCCAACATAAAACAGTCATTCGTTGATGTGTCGCCATCTACGGTGATGCGGTTGAAGCTGTAGCGCACCGCGTCTTCGATCAGTCGTTGCGCCACCCCGGGTACCACATTGGCGTCACAGGCCACGTAAGCCAGCATGGTGGCCATGTTTGGTTTGATCATCCCGGAGCCTTTGGCAATCCCGGTGATGGTGATGACCTGACCGTCTAATTCGAATTGTCTGGAAACACCTTTCTCCACGGTGTCTGTGGTCATGATGGCACGTGCCGCCGCCAACCACCCATCTGGTGACAGATCCGTATAAGCCTGGTCCAGGGCCTGGGTCATTTTCTCCACTGGCAAGCGCTCGCCGATCACACCGGTGGAAAACGGCTGCACTTCAGTGTCCGGTATCTGCAACAGCCGGCCGGCATGTGCGCTGACGTGTGCGGCATCGTCTTTGCCAGGTTTGCCAGTAGCGGCATTGGCGTTACCGCTGTTAACCACCCAAGCACGGCTGTGCTGTTGCCGCGCGCGCGCCAGAATGACCGGTGCCGCGGCAAAATGTGATTGTGTGTAGACCCCCGCGATGTCCGTGCCGTCGACAAACTCAAATAAGGCGAGGTCGCGGCGTTCCTGTTGTTTGATACCGGCGCAAGCGCTGCCCACCCGTGCGCCGGGCACGGGTAACAGCTGATCAGGGGGTGCTAAATTGACCGCCACGCGTGAGCCGGTTTTAAGCTACTTTGCCGTGGCACTGCTTGTATTTTTTGCCGGAACCGCAAGGACAAGGTTCGTTGCGGCCGATCTTGCGCTCTTCGCGCACAAAGGTTTCTGCTTTGTCCGGCTCTGCGGCGGCTGCAGGTTCGTCGCTTGAACCCTCTGCTCCATCGACACCGTTTAACGCGGAGGTGTCTGCGTGTTGAAACTGCATGCGCTGGGCTTCAGCTTCGCGGCGCGCACGTTCGCGCGCTTCCACTTCTTCCGGCTGTTCAATTTGTATACGCGACAACATCCGCACGACGTCCAACTTGATGTTGAACAACAATTCTTGGAACAACTCAAACGCTTCACGTTTGTATTCTTGTTTTGGCTGTTTCTGCGCGTAAGCTCGCAAATGTATACCTTGGCGCAGGTGATCCATGGTCGCCAGATGCTCTTTCCACCGCTGATCCAGCAACTGCAGCATGACCTGCTTTTCGACCAGGCGCATATCGACGTTTACCGCCTGCCACTCCGCCTCTTTGGCTTTGTACTCGTCTTCGATTTGCGCCAGCACTCTGTCGCGCAGTTTATCTTCGTCAAGGGTGTCGTCTTCCTCCAGCCACTGGGCAATCGGCTGGTTAGAACCAAATTCCGTTAACAGCGCCTCCTGCAAACCCGCTGTATCCCACTGCTCCTCTAGGCTCTGAGGTGGGATGTATTGCGCAAACACATCAAACACCACTTCGTCGCGCATGCCTTCGATGGTGTCCGATATGTCGTTGGATGCCATCAGGTCGCGGCGCTGCTGGTAGATGATCTGACGCTGATCATTGGAGACGTCATCGTATTCCAGCAGGTTTTTGCGTATATCGAAGTTGTGCCCTTCTACTTTACGCTGGGCGTTCTCAATCGACCGGTTCACGATACGGTGTTCGATTGCTTCCCCATCCTCCATCCCCAACGATGCCATCATGCCGCGCACTCGATCAGAGGCAAATATGCGCATCAAGTTGTCTTCCATAGACAGATAGAAACGGCTGGAGCCTGGATCCCCCTGACGGCCGGAGCGGCCACGTAGCTGGTTGTCAATACGACGAGATTCATGTCGTTCGGTGCCCACAATGTGCAAACCACCCGCCTCTATGACCTGGTCATGGCGTTGTTGCCAATCGGTAGAGAGCGCCTCTTTTTGCGCCTCAGTCAGTTCACCGGCGTGCGCCAGCTCTGCATCCAGATTTCCGCCCAGCACGATGTCGGTGCCGCGGCCGGCCATGTTGGTGGCGATGGTGACCACACCCGGACGGCCGGCATCGGCAATGATGTCCGCTTCGCGCTCGTGTTGCTTGGCATTCAACACGCTGTGCGCAATCTTCCGGTTATTCAGTTCTTTAGAAATCAACTCTGAAGACTCAATGGACGCAGTACCCACCAGCACAGGTTGGCCTTTTTCGATGCGTTGGTTGATGTCTTCAACAATGGCATCGTACTTATCCGCCATAGTGAGAAAAATGAGATCGTTTTGATCGTCGCGAACCATTGGTTTGTGCGTGGGAATCACCACCACGTCTAACCCGTAGATTTGGCGGAATTCAAACGCTTCCGTGTCCGCTGTACCCGTCATGCCAGACAACTTGTTGTACATGCGGAAGTAATTCTGAAAAGTAGTGGACGCCAGTGTCTGGCTTTCGTTCTGGATGGTCACACCTTCTTTGGCTTCCACCGCCTGGTGAATGCCCTCAGACCAACGCCGGCCGGTCATCGCGCGGCCGGTGTGCTCGTCAACAATGACAATTTCACCATTGGCGACCATGTAGTCGACATCACGTTTGAACAGAAAGTGCGCTTTTAATGCCGCGTGCATGTGATGCAGCAGATTCAGGTTGCTGGCGGAATAGAGGCTGCCGCCATCGTCCAGCAAACCCAGTTTAATGAGTTCCTCCTCCACCTTGGCGTGACCCAGTTCGGTCAGCTCAACCTGGCGGTTTTTTTCATCCACCATGAAGTCACCGGTGGGCTCCGGCGCTTCTTCACCAAACACGCGCGCCTGCTCGATAAACTCCTGCTGTTTGAGCTTCGGCGCCAGTTTGTTCATGGTGGCGTATAGCTGAGTACTCTCTTCGGCAGGACCGGAAATAATCAGCGGGGTACGCGCTTCGTCAATCAGGATGGAGTCAACCTCGTCGACGATGGCGAAGTTTAGGCCGCGTTGAAACCGGTCTTCGAGGGTAAACGCCATATTGTCGCGCAGGTAATCGAAGCCAAATTCGTTGTTGGTCCCATAGGTAATGTCAGCCGCATAAGCTTCGCGTTTGCTGATTGGGTCCTGTCCGGATTGCACCACGCCAACGGTCATACCCAGCGCTTCGTATATATCCCCCATCCAAGTGGCGTCGCGACGCGCCAGGTAATCGTTCACCGTTACCACATGCACGCCGTTGCCGGTCAGCGCATTGAGGTATGCGGGCAAGGTGGCCATGAGGGTTTTACCTTCCCCGGTACGCATCTCCGCAATACGGCCTTCATGCAAGGTAATGCCGCCGATCATCTGCACGTCGAAGTGACGCATATTTTTGGTCCGTTTGGCGGCTTCACGCACCACCGCAAACGCTTCCGGCAACAGCTGATCAAGGCCCTCACCCTGTTCTACGCGGTCTCTAAACTCCTGGGTCTTGCCAGGCAGGTCGGTGGCCGCATCGATGGTTTCTTCTAACTCATTGATACGCCGCACGACTTTACCCATGCGTTTGAGTTCGCGGTTGTTCTTGGTACCAAAGATAGCGGTGAAAAAATTAGCCATAGAGACTGTTATCGAGGAAAGTTAGGTGGCGGCATTGTACCGGCACTTAGGCAATGGGAAAAAGGAATTGTTCCCGCTGTGGCGCCAGCTAGCGCGCCGAGACGTAACGCGCGGGGTCAACCGTACGCCCGTTTTTAAGCACTTCGAAGTGGACGTGCGGCCCTGTAGAACGACCGCTGCTGCCCATGGTGCCGATCACCTCACCTTTCTTCACCACCTCACCGGTCTCTACCAGGAGAGATTTGTGATGCGCATAGCGGGTGACATAACCATTGCTATGGCTGATTTCTACCAGCTTGCCGTAACCGTAACGCTGTCCGGCAAAGGTCACCACGCCGCTGGCCACCGCAATCACATCGGAGCCTTCTCGACCGGCAAAATCCACACCCGAATGCCAGGCGTTTTTACCGCTGATCGGGTCTACCCGTTGCCCAAAAGGAGATGACATCCAGCCCCAAGTGACCGGACGGCCGCGCACTTCAGAGGTATTGGTGATCTCTTCATTGACCAACACCTGATCAAGCATGCTGAGCTCCAATTCACGGCGTTTGAGTTGACTGGACAGCTCGTCGATCTCAGAGCCCAAATCCACCCAATCCATGGCCTTCTGTTGGCCCGCCACAGGACCCCCTTGCGCTGGGGGCGTGGTGAAGTCAAATTCATTCCCTTGCAAATCGGCTGCATCGGCCATGTGGGCGCCGATCGCTTCCATGCGCAACAAACGCGCTTGCATACTGGCCAGTTGGCGACCCACGGCAGCGCTCTGCAACTGGCTTTTACGCTGCAGTGTTTCCACTTCTTCGCGCTGTTCAATGAGCTTTTGTTGCCACTCGGCCACCACTTCCGCGTCCACCGCATCCGAGGTGGCATACAACGACAAGGCGCCGATAAAAACGGCGCCACACAGGAAGGCTAAACCAGCGCTCACCGCCAGGACCCGGCGGCTTATCTGCACGGAGCGATGCACTCCTTTGTCGCGTAGCAGAATGATCTTCATGATGTTCTTTTTATTATGCAGCTTATCTTCAAGCTTGCGGCTGAGTTGGCGGGCAACTTGGGAGCAAGCCCCAAACGTCTGTGCCATACTTCGTCCTGATCTACGAAGCTTTGAACCCAGCTCAAGTGTCGACTCATAAAATAGATGATCTGCTGAACGAAAGCCACAGCCGATTTACTCCATTACAACGTCTGCTGAAAACATCATCCAATCAAAAGCAATGGACCGCCGAACTACGCGCGTTCATCGACCCACCGCTGTGCTACGAAGTCGAAGTCACCGACATCCGCGGGCCAAACGCCCATATCCTCTGTCACAGCGCAGCCGTGGCCACACGCCTGCGATTCCTACTACCGGAATTGCTCCCTCAGCTCAGAGCTCTGTCCAGTTTCAGCCGTGTGACCGACTTCAAACTACGAGTCAGTAGCGACTCACCCTAAGTCTCCCACGGGGTGTGTGAAGTTACTGCGAAGCAGTACAGAAGCATTCCATTAGTCGCTAATCATCCGTGACTCGGTTCACAATTCTCATCTGTCAATTTCGTTTCCGGTTTGTTCACGGTTCGAGGGTTGCCGGTCCCCGCTCGGGACCGCTGTAAATACATCCCTGTACGCTGGCGCTGCGCCGTCCCTGGCGCAGAGCCTCCCGATCGGGGACCGGCAACCCTCGAACCTTGGGTGGCGCCCGGCTTCTAAGTTCTGACGACTCGTGGCGGTTTCGGTCAGTTAGTGCCTACTGCTGTTGGCTAGCGCCTGATTCACCACGCAGTACTTCCCAACTATTAAAACCGCCAATCAGCGATTCACCGCTGACCCAAGGTTAACGCGAGGCTCGGTCCGGGATGGTGCTGTTCAGGAGGCTCCGAGCCATGGATGGCGAGGCGCCAGCGTCCATGGATGGACTCGCAGCGGTCCTGAACAGCACCATCCCGGGCCGGGCCGTCTCGATCGACCCAACAACAGCGGTAAAACGCCAAAAAGCGTTTTCAAAAAGATTGGAACAAGGAGCGGTGGATCAGGCGCTGGCCAGCAGCGGTTTGGAATAAGCGATTGGAGCCGTTGCGATGTCGTCAAACGTCACAATGTCATAGGAGGTTGGCGTTTCCAGCAGCTTCCGCAGCAACAAATTATTCGGTCCATGTCCAGACTTATGTCCGGTAAACCGCCCAATCAGACTGTGCCCAAGCAAATAAAGATCACCGATGGCGTCAAGAATCTTGTGTTTGACAAACTCATCTTCCAAACGCAGCCCTTCCTCGTTGAGTATCCGATAGTCATCTACCACCACAGCGTTGTCTAAGCTGCCACCTTTGGCCAGGTTCATGGAGCGCAGCTTTTCATAATCGGCGAGGAAGCCGAAGGTGCGGGCACGGCTCACTTCTTTGACATAGGCCGTGGACGAAAAATCTACACACACCGTGTGTTCATGTTTCTTGAACACCGGGTGTTCGTATTTCAGCGTGTAATTCAGCTGAAAACCATCATGCGGGGTAAGCTCCGCATATACATCGCCCTGTTCGATACGCACCGGCTCTAAGATCCGCACAAACTTTTTGGCGGCGTTCTGCTCAGCAATCCCTGCGGATTGCAGCAAAAACACAAAGGGGGCGGCGCTGCCGTCCATAATCGGCAATTCCGGAGCGCTGACTTCAACAATGGCGTTGTCGATGCCGAGCCCGGCAAAGGCGGACATCAAGTGTTCAATGGTGGATATTTCATGGCTACCATCCGTCAATGAGGTCGCCATGGTGGTGGTCCCTACATTGAGGGCATGGGCTTTGAGCTCAACCGCATTCGCTAGGTCCGAACGCACAAACACAATCCCGGTATCCACCGGTGCGGGGCGCAGTGTTACATACACTTTTTCACCCGTGTGCAATCCGACGCCGGTGGCGCGGATGGTGTTGTTCAGGGTGCGTTGTTGTAATGAATTTGTCATAGACATACGGCGGCGCATGGTAGCAAAGGCATAGCAGCCCACACTATGGACCATGCCGCACTTTTTGTTTCATTTTGTATCAAAACCTGCCTTTCTCCGCCTTTTAAAACAGGGCGCACAACGCGGCCAAGCGTTGTGCGCCGAAGCTGGAGAAACGACAGCGTTGCGACCGGGAGTCAGCGACGCTTAGTCCGCCTGGCGGCGCAAAAAGGCCGGGATATCCAGGTAATCTAGGTCTTGGCCGTCTTGGTCTTCCGCGAGATTGTCTTGTTGCATGCTACTTTGATGACGAGCAAACGCAGGACGATCCAGTTGTGCGTAGTCAACTTGGCCGTCTAATGCTTGTTGCGCCACGGTTGTGTTGTCCACCACGATGCTCGGGATTTCCTCTTCCCCGAGACCGGTAGCGACCACCGTTACCTTCAGCTCTTCACCCATGTCCGGATCGATGACGGTACCCACAACCACAGTCGCGGAAGAGGAGGCGAAGTCTTCAACAATGTTGCCAACGTCGGTGAATTCGCCAATGTTGAGGTCCGGTCCTGCGGTGACGTTCACCAGAATGCCGCGTGCACCGTGCAAGTCGACATCTTCCAGAAGAGGGGAACGGATCGCGGCTTCCGCTGCGTCCCGGGCCCGGTTTTCACCAGACGACCGCCCGGTGCCCATCATCGCCATACCCATCTCCGACATCACGGTACGTACATCGGCAAAATCCACGTTGATCATACCCGGCCGTATGATCAGATCCGCGATACCTTGCACCGCACCCAACAACACATCGTTGGCAGCGCTGAACGCATCCAGCATGCTGGTTCGTTCTCCTAACACCGCCAACAATTTTTCATTGGGGATGGTGATGAGCGAATCCACGTGCTGCGACAATTCGCGTATACCCAGGTCCGCCACGTCTTTGCGTTTCTCAAAGTTAAACGGTTTGGTTACCACGGCAACGGTGAGGATATCCAGTTCGCGCGCCACTTCCGCTACAATGGGTGCCGCACCTGTGCCTGTCCCACCACCCATACCGGCAGTGATAAACACCATGTCGGCACCGGACAATACCTCGCCGATGCGGTCGCGGTCTTCCACCGCTGCCGCTCGACCCACCTCTGGGTTCGCACCCGCGCCGAGGCCCTTGGTAATACCACTGCCAATTTGCAGCGTGGTTTGAGCATCCAGGCTTTTTAAAGCCTGCGCATCCGTATTGGCGGCAATAAAATCCACGCCGTCCACTTGTTTCGAGACCATGTGTTGCACAGCGTTACCGCCGCCACCACCGACCCCAATTACCTTTATAACCGCGCTTTGTGGCGCGCTGTCGACCAATTCAAACATCGTATATATCTCCAGCTAAAAATTTTCGCTTATCCAGTGTTTCACCCTTGTTAACGCGCCACCCTTGCGGGAGTTACGTTTTGTGGGCATCTCTTTTTCTCGTTCCAACCCGTACTGCAACAAGCCAACGCCAGTTGCGTAGACCGGGTTACGTACGATGTCCTTCAACCCTGCCACGTTACGCGGCACGCCCAGACTGACCGGCATGTGGAAGATCTCTTCCGCTAGCTCGATCACGCCCTCCATTTTTGCAGCGCCACCGGTGAGAACGATGCCGGCTGCAATCAGGTCCTCGAAACCGCTGCGACGCAGTTCCGCCTGTATCAAGGTAAAAAGCTCGTCATAGCGGGGCTCAACCACTTCCGCCAACGACTGACGAGACAATTCCCGAGCAGGCTTATCGCCAACCCCAGGCACCTTGATAATTTCGTCCACCCGCGCCAGTTGAGTTAAGGCGCAGGCATATTTTATTTTTAGGTCTTCCGCATTTTGCGTTGGTGTACGTAAAGCCATAGCGATATCGTTAGTCACCTGATCACCCGCTATGGGGATTACCGCGGTGTGCCGGATGGCTCCGCCGGTAAATACCGCAATGTCAGTTGTGCCGCCGCCGATATCGACAATGCACACACCTAACTCACGCTCATCTTCCGTGAGAATCGAATAACTGGAGGCCAACTGCTCCAAGATGACATCGTTAACCTGCAACCCGCAGCGTTCAATACACTTTTCTATGTTCTGAGCTGCATTTACGGCACACGTCACCATGTGCACCTTGGCTTCCAGGCGCACACCTGACATCCCCAACGGTTCTTTCACGCCTTCCTGGCTATCAATGACATATTCTTGGGGTAGTACATGCAGGATTTTCTGATCGGCGGGTATCGCCATGGCTTGGGCGGCATCAATGACTCGCTCAACGTCCTGGGCGTACACCTCACGATCACGAATGGCGACAATCCCGTGAGAATTCAGCGAGCGGATGTGACTACCGGCGATACCCGCATATACGGCGTCGATGGTGCAGCCGGCCATCAGCTCTGCTTCTTCAACGGCGCGCTGAATCGACTGCACGGTAGACTCGATATTCACCACCACACCTTTTTTGAGGCCGCGTGAGTGATGGGTGCCGATACCAATGATCTCCAGCTCACCGTCGCTGTTCACTTCAGCCACGATACAAGCCACCTTGTTGGTGCCGATGTCGAGACCGACGATCTTGGGTAACTCGGGTTCAGCCGCCACTGGGTTCTTCCTCGATTAAAGTCGTTGGTTGGTTGCGCGCCACCCAAGCTGGAGGTGCCGCGTCGACGCTTGCAGCGCTGATTTGCGGGTTGTCTGCCGCTAGCGGCTCAACGTAGCGCACGGCCAAGCCATTGGTATAACGCGCGTCGATGTACGCTGCCGGTTGTTCCTCTTGGCTCAGTACTCGCCGGTACAACAGCAGAAAACGGTGCATACGTTCGTTCAGCTGCTCCGCACCCAGCACCACCAGCGGTCCCCGCACCAGACTAAGACGCCATTCGCCCTGGGGATTCTGCTGAAGCTCTTGTATGGAAAGATTCTCTCGCGCGAGAATTTGATCAAGTAACCGATACACTTCCATAGCCGCGACCGGACTGGCCACACTGACATCGAAGCGCGGCAAGCCGACATAGTTGTCCGGCAAACTCAACAAATCGCCAAACGCAGATAAATATTGATCTTCTCCCCAGCGCGCCACAGGGTTGGCTTTGTGTAAGGTCACGACTAGCTTGTCCGGCCATTGACGCCTTACGCTAATCTCACGCGCCCAGGGTAGCGCCCGCACGGTTTGGGCCACCGACGTCAGCGACGTCGACAAGATGCCACGCAACTGCATGGTGGCCAGCGCCTGTTGCAGCTCCAGACGTTCTCCGCCGGTCAGTTCACCGTCAATAACAAACCCGCGCAGCGGTACGTCTAACATCCGCCATATCCCGGCACACAACACCACGATGGACACCAGCGTCAGCACCAGCAAGACTCTACTCAGCAGCCGTTGCGAGTACTTTGCGGCAGCGCTAGACACGTTCCTGCCTCAGCTGGTTAGAGATCTGGCTGACGTTCCCGGCGCCTTGCACCAGCAGCACATCTTGTCCGCTGGTAAATGTTTCCAACAGCTCGAGCGCTTCTTCCGGATGCTGCGCAAACATCGGGCTTAACTGACCGCGCTGGCGTATGGCATGGGCCAACGCGGCGCCATCAGCCCCTGCTATCGAAGGTTCGCCGGCGGCATAAACGTCCACCAACATGAGCGCATCCACTTCATTCAGGACGCGAACAAAATCTTCAAACAAATCCCGTGTACGGGAATACCGGTGCGGTTGATAAAGCATCGCCAAACGCGCTTGAGGCCACACTTTGCGTGCAGTTGCAATCACCGCCGCCACTTCTGTGGGGTGATGTCCATAATCGTCCACCAGGATGACGCGGTTGGCGCCAATTTTGATCTTTTCAGTGACTTGGAAGCGCCGATCCACACCGGCAAAGCCGGACAAACCGGCAATGATGTGGGCATCCGCAATGCCTTCGTCGGTGGCGATGGCAACGGCAGCAGTGGCGTTTAAAACGTTGTGTTCTCCGGGAATGGCCAGGCTGATGTCTAGGCTTGGGCCTAACTCGCCGCGATCGACGGAAAATGTCCAGGCTTTACCGTTGGCTTGTATGTTATGCGCGCGAAACTGCGCCTCTGCAGATAATCCATAAGTCAATACCGGCCGCGCCAGTTGCGGCAAGATATCAACCACATCCGCATCATCGACACACAACGCCACAGTGCCGTAAAAAGGCAACCGATGCACAAACTCGATGAAAGTTTCTTTGAGCACACCAAAATCGTTGCCGTAGGTCGACATGTGGTCCTTGTCGATGTTGGTGATCACCGCCGACATCGGTTGTAAACGCAGAAACGACGCATCAGATTCGTCCGCTTCGGCGATCAGATAACGCCCCATACCGAGCTCGGCATTGGTACCAGCACTGTTGAGCAAACCGCCGATAACAAATGTTGGTGACAATCCCGCGCAGCGGAATATTTCCGTGATTAAACTGGTGGTGGTGGTTTTACCATGGGTACCTGCCACAGCGATACCGTGACGGTAACGCATCAACTCCCCCAACATTTCCGCTCTGGGAACCACCGGTGTCCGCTGCTGATGGGCCGCCTGCACCTCCGGATTGTCCTCAGCCACGGCGCTAGAGATGACCACCACGTCGGCGTTTGCCACCCACTGCGCATCATGACCAATGTGCACCACAGCGCCTTTTTCGATCAGGCGTGCAGTGTTTTCCGAAGCGCGCACATCGGAGCCGGTCACTTGGTAACCCTGATTAATCAGCACTTCAGCGATACCACACATACCCGCGCCGCCAATACCGACAAAATGAATGCAGCGGATACGCCCCATCTCCGGCACTTGGTAGGTCACCGGCTCAGCCACGTCGACCTCCGGCTTTGACCAAACTCTCCTGGGATGTGCGCAGTACCAACGCCAATAAAGCACAGGAGATGATGAGACTGTTACCGCCGTAGCTGACAAAGGGTAAGGTTAGACCCTTGGTAGGTAGGACACCGGTATTTACACCAAGATTTACCAGGAACTGTATGCCTAGTACCAGCCCGGCAAAGTAGGCCACCATGCCGGCAAAGTAGGCTCGATTCTGAATATGGCGCCGGGCCAGCAAGAACACCTGCACAACCAGGTAGCACAACAGCAACGCCAACAAGATAGCGCCAACGCCGCCTAGCTCTTCCGCCACCACTGCAAAGATGAAATCGTTGTGCGCTTCGGGCAAGTAGTACAACTTCTGCACCCCTTCCCCAAGCCCAAGGCCAAACCACTCACCACGGCCAAAAGCAATCAGCGCTTGGGTCAATTGGTAGCCACTGCCAAACGCCACGGACCATGGGTCGAGAAAGGCAATCAGACGTTGCATGCGGTACGGCGCAAACATCACCAAGGCGGCCAAAGCTGCAGCGCCCAACACAACAATCAACAGGAAATAACGCAGCTTCGCCCCGGCCAGGAACAATAAGCCTACACTGGCGGCCACTATGACCACCGCAGAACCGAGATCGGGCTGCGCGATCAGCAACCCACACACCACACCTATCATGCACAGCGGCACAAACAGCACTTCCGGGTCACTTCGAAGCTTCTCATGATGGCGGCTTAAGTAGCCCGCCAGGTAGATGCCCAAACCAAACTTTGCCACCTCCGCCGCTTGCAGGGAAAACCCACCCAACCTGATCCAACGTTGGGCGCCATTTACCTCGTAGCCCACCCCCGGGATAAGCACCAACACCGCAACCAGCGCCGAAGCCAGCCATCCAAGCAGATACAATCGGTGCCACCAACTCGGCGGTACGGCGTAGACGATGACGCTGGCCACACCTGCAACGCCGAGGAATACCAGGTGTTTGCTTAAATAGCTGCCACCGAGGGCAATCGCGGCGGAACCCACCATGACCGTGCCCACCGTCAGCAACGCCGCCCACGGGATGACCAGCGGAGCGATGCGCAAGCCTTGAGAAGACGAAGCCATCTAGGTTAGCCCCGCATCAGAAGCGTTAGCCGTGAGGCTGCGCACCGCGGCCGCAAACTGTTCGCCGCGCTGCATATAGTTGTCGAACATATCCAGGCTGGCGCAGGCCGGCGACAACAACACGCTATCGCCCGCCTGGGCAACTTGATGCGCTGCGCGCACCGCGTCCGCAAGACTGTCGCAAGCGCGGTGGGCTACACCGGTCTGGTCTGCGACCGCACCGAGCGCAGGACCGTCCCGACCAATCGTCAGCACTTCACGCACGCGCCCTCTTAACACATCAGCCAACGGAGACAGATCCACACCCTTGGCATCTCCGCCGGCTATTAAAATGACCTGATCCGTGCATGGCATACCTGCCAACGCCGCCATGGTGGCACCCAGGTTGGTGGCTTTTGAGTCGTTGATGTAGATGGCGCCGTCAACCTCAGCCACGGTTTCAAAACGATGTGGCAGGCCCGTAAACGCCCCCAAACCCGCACGTATTTGGGTGAAACTGAGATGCTCATCCACCAAGGCGCAGGCGGCCAATACGTTGAGCTCGTTGTGCGCACCGGTCAGGGGTAACGCTTGCGTCATACATAAAACTTGTGTGCCACGGGTGAGCGCCCGTTCGGACGTCGCTGCGCCACTGCGGCTTTCCACGACACCCCAATCTTGCGTAGAAGGCGGTTGGTCCAGACCAAAGCTGACGACACGCTCTGCGTCTTGAGGCTGGGTTAGCGGATCTTGGCGGTTGTAAATACAGCGTTCGGCATGGTGATAGATACGATGTTTGGCCGCTGCGTATCGTTGCATGTCACCGTGTCTGTCCAGATGATCTTCGGTTAAGTTGAGCACTGCCGCCGCCTGGAAAGGTTGCTGTTTGCTGCGCTCCAGCTGAAAACTGGATAGCTCCAGCACGTAACACTGATGTTCGGGAGCAAGTAGGTCCAGCGCAGCAACGCCTAAATTGCCGCCCATGCCACAAGACAAGCCAGCGCTGTTCAGGAGGTGGCCGGCCAGGCTAACTACCGTGCTTTTGCCGTTGGTACCGGTCACCCCCAGCACGGGCGCGGTGACCGCGTCGAAAAATAGGTCAATATCACTACACAGCGTGACCCCGGCCGCAGCAGCACCCGCCACCAGGCAGTGTTCCAAAGACAATCCGGGGCTGACCACGGCGAAATCCACCGACAAGCCAGGCCAGCGTTGGCATTCCCACATAAACGACACATCGTCGAACTGAGTCTGGCGCGACGCTCGAGTATCCAAAACGACCACATCAACCCCACGCCCGCGCAGGTGACGCACGACGGACTCGCCGGTGACACCAAAACCAATAACTGCTGCGCGCATGCTCATCCAGCCTACCTCAGCTTCAACGTCGACAGGCCCACCGTGACCAGCACCAAGGTCACGATCCATAACCGTACGATCACCTTGGGCTCCGGCCAGCCTTTTAATTCAAAGTGATGGTGAATCGGCGCCATGCGGAAGATGCGCTTACCGGTCAGCTTGAATGACGCCACTTGTATGATGACGCTGGCGGTTTCCAGGACAAACAAACCACCCATGATCAACAGCACAATTTCATGACGCACGATGATAGCCACCACACCCAGCGCCGCACCCAGCGCCAAAGCGCCCACGTCTCCCATAAACACCTGGGCGGGATACGTGTTGAACCATAAAAAACCCAACCCGGCGCCGATTAACGCGCCGCAGAACACCGCTAATTCTCCCGCCCCGGGAATGTAGGGAATCTGCAGATAGGCGGAAAACTCGGTGTTACCCGCCACGTAGGCAATCAACCCCAGGGCGGCGCCGACCATCACCGTCGGCAGGATGGCTAGCCCATCCAAACCATCGGTTAGATTAACGGCGTTACTCATACCGACGATCATCAGATAGCTCACCAGGATAAATCCCGCTGCCCCTAACGGTATGGCTACGTTTTTAAAGAACGGCACAATGTAGTCGGTTTCCGCGGGTAATTCGGCGGAAGTGAATAGGAACACTGCCGCGGCAAAACCCACCACCGTCTGCCAAAAGTACTTCCAGCGCGCGACCAAGCCGGCACTGTTTTTGCGCGCAATTTTCAGATAGTCGTCAACCCAACCAATCACACCAAACGCTAAGGTTACCGCCAACACGACCCATATATGGCGCGAGCTCAGATCCCCCCACAGCAAAGTTGTCATGGCGATAACAATCAATATCAGGGCCCCACCCATGGTGGGTGTACCCGCTTTACTTAAGTGACTCTGAGGGCCTTCATCCCGGACCGTTTGGCCAATCTGTAAATCCGTTAGCTTGGCGATCACGTAAGGGCCAATCAGCAGAGACATCCCCAAGGCGGTCATGACGCTGACCATGGTACGGAAGGTCAGGTAATGGAATACCGAGAAGCCACTTATGAAATTCGCCAGATATTCAGTCAACCACAACAACATCAGGCGGTTTCCCCCAACATCTCGGCAACCACTTGGCGATCATCAAAGGGTAAACGTTCACCGTCGATCTCTTGGTAATCTTCATGACCTTTGCCGGCCACCAACACCACATCCTGTGAATTGCCCGCGGCAATCGCTTCGCGAATGGCCTGACGCCGATCCACACAAGCGGTCACTTTGGCAGCCGCTCCGGATGACAACGATCCTTGCATGTCTGCAATGATGTCCGCGGCTGCTTCCGAGCGGGGGTTGTCCGCGGTAAACCAAACAAGGTCCGCCCCGCTGGTGGCCTGCTGTCCCATCTGCGGCCGTTTGCCCGTATCCCGGTCGCCACCGCAGCCCACCACACATAGGAGCCGGCCGCGACAATTGGCGCGCAGCGCTGCCAAAACCTGGGCGAGCGCATCCGGCGTATGCGCATAGTCCACAACCACGGTGGGTGCTCCAGCGGCAGTTAATACTTCCATCCGCCCCGGTACAGCGCTTAGCAAAGGCAGCTGCTCAACCACCGCCTCCGGGGCATGCCCCATGGACACTAAGGTCGCTAGGGCGGCGGTGAGGTTAGCAACGGCATAGTCCGCTACAACAGGCAAATACTGTTGGAATTCTCCGGACGGCGATTGCCAGATGACTTGTAGACCACCATCAACCGGTGACGTCTGCCAGACCCAATCACCACCACGCCCATAGGTGACCTTGGCGGCGCCGTGTTGCGCCGCCAATTCAGCGCCAAACTCATCAGCCACGTTGAGCACCGCACATTGCAGCGTCCATTCGGTAAACAACTTCGCCTTGGCGGCACGATAAGCGGCAAAGGTACCGTGATAATCCAGGTGATCGCGACTGAGATTCGTAAACACGCCGTAGTCAAACTGCACCGCACGCGCGCGGCCCTGGTCCAGAGCATGTGAGCTGACTTCAAGCGCCGCTGCTTGCATACCCTGATCACGCATGGCCGCCAGCTGCCGCTGCAACGCCACGGCATTTGCGGTGGTCATTTCACCCCCTTGCAAGGCGGCTAAAGCCCCCCAGCCCAAGGTGCCGCAATAACCCATCGGTACACCCAGGCGGTTGCTGAGATCGGCAATATGGTAGGCCACCGAAGTTTTTCCGTTCGTGCCAGTGATCCCCACGCAGTTGAGCTGTGCGCTGGGATGGGCATAAAACTTGGCGGCCAGCTCGCCGCGCTGGGCAGCCAAGCCCAGTACCTGTATCACCGGCACCGCACTTTGCATGGAAATTTCCAGATTGGGCGCGTCGACCAGCACGGCCACCGCGCCCTGTTGTACTGCGCTTTCACAGTGTTGTCGCAACGTTGTATCGTTGGCGGCCACACCCAAAAAACCAAACTGCGGCATCACTTCCGCGGTGTGTTCACTTAACCCCGCCAGATTGATGTCTGGCAGGCTGACATCGTTAAGCAGCGCACGCAGATTCATCCGGGCGCCGCCTCGTTTGACGTAACGTTGTCCGCCGCCGCGGTCATTTGCGCGTCCGGCGCCACCCCCAACAAGCGCAGACTACGCCCGGCAACCCGGCTAAACACCGGCGCCGCCACGACGCCTCCACCGGTCATTCCCGCGGTGGGTTCGTTGATCACGACAACAACCACTAAGCGCGGATCGCTCACCGGCACCACCCCGGCAAACCAGGCGACATGGCGCTCATCGGTATACCCTTGCGGCCCAACCAGCCTGGCCGTGCCGGTTTTGCCGGCCACCCGGTAGCCGTCTATACCGGCACCCGGGGCGGTTCCTTCTGCGCCTGTCACGCCTTCCATCATGGCCAACACTTCCTGCACCACGCGGCGATCAAACACACGCTCACGCGTGGTCGGCCGTACCTTGGTGGGTAAAATGGACAACGGCAGTTTTTCCCCCAGCGTCGCCAGCGACAGGTAAGCATGCGCCAGCTGCAAGGGTGTCACGGAAAGCCCATAACCATAGGCGAGCGATGCGCGCACCACCGGGTAACGCAATTGGGTAGCCGTTAGGAAACCCATGGTTTCACCTGGTAGACCCGTGCCGATGAAGTCGCCAATACCAGCCCGCCGCAGGACGTTAAACACAGCCTGCTCTTCTAAGTCCAAAGCAACTTTGGCAAACGCCACTTGGCTGGATTTTGCTAACGACCGACCTAAGGAGATGGCTTCCAGGTTGCCGGGATCCTGAATCAGTTTCTGGCCAATGCGAAAAAAACCAGGGGCAGTATCGATGGTGGTGTGTTGGTCATAACGCCCAGACTCCAAAGCCGCCAGCGCGGTAAAAGGTTTGATGGTGGAACCGGGCTCATAGGCGTCTGTGATGGCGCGGTTGCGCATACCTTTGAGCTGCTCTGGAATGTTGTTCGGGTTATAGGAGGGCTGGTTTACCAAGGCCAGCAGTTCACCGTTGCTGGCATCCACCATCACCACGGATCCCGATTTAGCGGCGTGGCTGGCCACCGCAGACTTAAGCTCGCGATAAGCGAGAAACTGCAGACGCAAATCGATGCTTAAGTTCAGGTCCTGCCCGTATACCGGCGCGCTCACATAGTCCAGATCACGTACCGTGTTACCGCGCAGATCTTTAAGCACCACTTTGCCGCCGTGCTGGCCTTTTAGTTGGGCATCAAAAGCAAATTCACTGCCTTCAATCCCTTGATCATCTATGTTAGTCACACCAACGACATGGGCAGTGGTCTCTGCCGCCGGGTAGTAACGGCGATACTCCGGTTGTAGATACACATGCCGCAGATTGGCCGCACGCACGCGTTCTGCCATGGCCCAGGGCGCGCGGCGTTTAAGATAAACAAATTCCCGCCCGGCGTTGCCATCTAACCTTTCACTAAGGGTGGCCGCGGGCACCTGCACAATGTCAGCGAGCCGTTGCACATCGGTGTTAGAGAAATCTGCCTGGCTTGGGTCGGTCCACACCGCAAATACAGGCGTGCTGACCGCTAACGGCTCACCCTGACGATCGTAAATCACGCCGCGCATCGCGGGGATGGTTTCTTGGCGAATCGAACGCGCATCACCTTGGTCTTGCAGAAAATCGCGATCGCTCACACCGAGATAAATCACGCGCACGCACAAACCCGCTACCGCGGTGAGAAAAACAGCCAACACCACGTAGTGACGCCAGGCGCTCATCGCAACACCTCACCCACACCTTCCGGAAAGTGCATGTCGAGCTCACTCTCCGCCACCGCTTCGATGGTTTGCATGCTCGACAATGTGCTGCGCTCAAGCATCAAACGGCTGTGTTCTTCTAACAGACCATCTTGCTGTTGTTGCACCTCCGCCATGGTGCTATACAGCCCCCGCATTTCGTGCGCTTGATCGACCAGGCTCAGCCCTGAGATGGCAATCACCACCAACAGAACAGCAAAACATCCGCCCCACAACAGCACAGTGCTGGCACGGCCTGACTTACGCGCCGCCGCCACTAGTTGTGCACCTCTTGCGAGGGGAGCGCTTTTTTTGCAATGACACGTAAGGTAGCGCTGCGCGCGCGCGGGTTGGCCGCACACTCCGCCGCTGTGGCGCGTACCGGGCCGGCAATGTGCTCGGCTGGGCTCGACATTTCGCTGTGCCGTACAGGCACGCGCCGCGGCAATGCAGGAGGCTGGGTCAGGCGGCGAAAGAGCTGTTTGACGGCCCGGTCCTCTAACGAATGAAAGCTGATGACCGCTAGACGCCCGGCGGGGGCCAGCGCCGCAAACGCCGCCTGCAAACCCTGATCGAGTTCTTGCATTTCTTCATTGATGAAAATGCGTACCGCTTGAAAGGTCCGCGTGGCTGGATGCTTGCCGGGCTGGCCACGTCCGGGGACGGCTGCCGCAACCACATCCGCCAGGGCTAACGTATCCTCAAAGGGTCGCGCCGCGACGATGGCTTTGGCGATACGCCGCGCAAAACGCTCTTCACCAAACTCTTTTAATACTGTAGCGATCTCAGCTTCCTGCGCACGGTTCAGCCACTCGGCGGCAGATTCCCCTTCCTCGGGGTTCATGCGCATATCCAACGGGCCGGCAGCGCGAAAGCTGAAGCCACGCTCCGGGGTATCCAACTGCGGAGACGAGACACCAAGATCCATCAGCACACCCTGCACAGGGGTGTGCGCCTCGAGCAAATCGGTCATCTGGGAAAACCTGCCTTGCAGCACGCTAAGACGGGTATCTTGAGCCGCCAGCGTCTGCGCTGCCGCCACCGCCGTGGGGTCACGGTCAATGGTAACGACACGGGCGTGGGTATCCAGCGCACGTAACAACGCACGGCTGTGTCCACCACGTCCAAAGGTTGCGTCTACGTACGTTCCAGCCTTGGCTTGCACTAGATTTTTCAGCACTTCATCCAGTAATACTGGTATGTGGTCGGGGTTGCTCCCTGATTCGTCCCCGCCCACTAAACCGACAATCCGGTGAACGCATCCCCATCTGCCAGCAACTCTGCAGTATCCGACTCCAGCCATGCCTGCATGCGTTCACGCCATTGGTCTTCTGACCACAGCTCGATCTTGTTGCCCTGGCCGACCAGGACCAACTTCTTTGTTAAATCGGCGTATTCACGCAACATGCTGGGAATCAGCACTCGGCCGTTGGCATCCAACTCCAAGTCAGTGGCATGCCCGATTAACAGACGCTGCAACATCCGCGCACGCGGATTGATATTGGATAAACCTTCCAATTTGCGTTGCACAACCTCCCATTCCGGGAGCGGGTAGAGGAGCAAGCAGGGTTCATTGACGTCGATGGTCAGAACAATTTTGCCGTCCCCCGCCAAATGCACTGTTTCGCGATTGCGCGCCGGCAAGGCCATACGACCTTTGCCGTCTAACGTCACATTGTTGATGCCGCGAAACATGGTGTATCGGAGGGTGGCCAAATCCGGCAATATGCAAACACCCCTTACACAACAGAGGACCGCACATCGCCAACGCCTGATTTTGAATCACTATCGACAATAGATAGCGCAAAATACCCACATTTCTCCACTTTAACCCAATTTACGACACTATAGAGTCGGGTGAAGCCGAGTCAAGCAGGTAATGAGGCATAACTTACGGAAAAATAAGGAAATTTTGCCATCCCAGGGCGCTTCTTGAGAAAGAATGCGAGGTCATTCGACAACCTAGGCCCGCTACCTAGAATCTACATTAAGTTTGTGAGTTTTTTGGAATAAAGAGAAGGTTGGTAATACCCAACTACACTAAGATCCGCGCGAACGAAACTAGCGAAACCATTTAACACCAGATGTTGCTGACATCAGCAGGTCGTGGGGCTTCAACCTCACTTTCAGGAGCGTCGCGCGCACGGACGCGCGCGCGCAGCTACAGGGATGTATTCACCGCGGTCCTGAAAGTGAGGTTGAAGCCCTGCGACCGGATCGAACTGCAAACCATTCAGTAAAAGCCTGTCTGCAAGCCCTTCCGTACAAGCTCCTAGCAGGAACTGAAGAGTAGAGTTGGCCTATAAGCCGGGTTCTGTCATGAACAGTCATTCATCTAGGGTCATCGTCACCAATGACCTCAAGCGGCCTACCCGAATCCAATGCGGGCCACATCATGGGATTCCTATTTGGCCTTGCTCCGGGCGGGGTTTACCTAGCCGCGAAATGTTACCACTCGCGCGGTGCGCTCTTACCGCACCCTTTCACCCTTACCGAGTCCAAAGACCCGGCGGTCTACTCTCTGCTGCACTTTCCGTGGGCTCACGCCCCCCAGGGGTTACCTGGCACCTTGCCCTATGGAGCCCGGACTTTCCTCCCGTCTTCGATTGAAGACCGGCGACTGTTCGGCCAACTCTGGGGACAGACTAGACGGGTTAATGGGGATTCACAACGCCGCTTTTGCAAGGTGTGGTTTCCTCAAATCGCTGCCGAAGTTGATTGTCGGACTCGTTCGGCACAGGGGGCCAGAGCCCATGTTCAGGACCGCGGTGAATACATCCCTGTAGCTGCGCGCGCGCGTCCATGCGCGCGACGCTCCTGAACATGGGCTCTGGCCCCCTGCGCCTTTGGTGTCAACAACTCGCGGTATTGAAGGGCTTCACTTGGGGGTCGTCGCAGCACCTAAACATGCCGACGAGGGGCCTATCCACCCCACCGCCGTGGTCACTACTACTGGGCGTCAATTATCCTTACCGGACAAAGATAGGGCGAGGTCGTACATGTCCGACTTCTTGGTGTTGCAGATAGCCGCGGCAATTTTGGCGGCTTTGGTGGGCGGCAGCTCTTGCAGCAGCAGTGTTAAGACGCTCTGGTGGTCGTGGCTGACGCTTTGCGGGGCTCCGGCCTCAATGATGCCGGTGAATTCACCCTTGGGTTGTTCAACTAACTGGGTGATGAGTTCCGCCGCGGTGCCGACGTACAGTGTCTCGTATTGTTTGGTGAGCTCCCGAGCCAGCATGATGCGGCGATCAGTGAGTGCGGCGAGGTCTTGCAGGGTGGTGAGGATGCGGCGGGGCGATTCGAGGAAAACCACGGCGTCGCCCAGACTAAGGTGGGCTGCCAAAGCTTGTTGGCGGGAGGACGCTTTAGTGGCTAGGAAGCCGATGTAGCGAAAGGACTGACATGGCAATGGGCAGACGCTGAGTGCTGCCGTGATCGCGCAAGCGCCCGGAATGGGAACGACTTGGATCTCGGCTTCGTGGGCGGCTTGCACCAGCGGGAAACCCGGGTCGTTCAGCAGCGGCGTCCCGGCATCGGAGACGACGGCCACCGAATCACCCGCTTGTAGGCGCCCCAATAGCTGCGCCACCATGGCTTGTTCGTTGTGTTCGTGCATACTCAGCAATTCAGGCGCGCGGTGGCCAATGTGCTCTAACAGCACACGGGTCCGTCTGGTATCCTCTGCTGCCACTATCTGCACCTGTTGCAAGACTTGTTCCGCTCGACGAGAAAGGTCGCCAAGGTGCCCAATAGGGGTAGCCACCATATATAGGACACCTGTGTTGCGTCGCCCAGTCATGTTGTCACGTTTCCTTATCTCACTGGCCGTCATTTTGACAATGTCGGCCTGTCAAAGCACGCCGGTTAGTATTAGTAGCCCACGCGAATCTGATCTAGGCGCCACTGACGCATACGCACTGTTACGCGAAGCGCAGCTGGCGCCGGCAACAAAAGCAGCAGGGCTGCGTTTGTTGGCCGCTCGGGTGCTGGTGTTTAACGGCGCCTATGAGCAAGCGCTGGATACGCTTACCGCCATACCCACCGCCGGGCTTAGCGCCACCCAGCTCGACACCCGCGCGCGCGCTTCGGCAGAAGCTTTATTTGCCTTAGGCAGAGTCGCTCAGGCGGAGCAAGCGATGGCGAGCCTGGCAGAGTTTAACGGCGCAGACTACCTGCTGCTTGCGGAGATCTGTAGTGCCCTGTCGAATTACCGATGCAGCGCGGACGGCTACATCCAGGCGAGCTTACTCGCCGGTGCTGCGGACACTTGGCTGCCGGCGGACATTAACGAACGCATTTGGCTGGCGCTGAGTCGCGCACGCCGTGCGCCCGAGGCGTTTACCGACGCCGAGCATCACGCTTGGTGGTTGCTGCAGGAAAACATAAGGACCGCCGGTTCCATTACCGGCCAGTTACAAGCTTGGCGGGATTGGCAAACACGCTATCCGAACCATCCCGCGCGCTTGCAGCCCCCCACCGCATTGCGCAACTTAAGTGAATATCGACCCCCCCAAATTGGCCTGTTGTTACCCCTGTCCGGCGCATTTGCGGCAGCCGGTGTCGCCGTGCGCGACGGCTTGATTGCAGCTTACTTAGGTGAGCGCGGTGAAGGCCGTCCAGAGGTTCGCATTTACGACACCGGGGAAGCGCCCATCAGCCAGTTGTATGAACAGGCGCTGCGCGAAGGGGCTGACGTGCTGATCGGGCCACTCATCAAAGACGATGTCGAAGCCTTTGTCACCCTCACCCAATTCGACAACACACCCCGTTTGGTGCTGAACTACCTGGACGAGTCAGACAATCCGGCGCAACCCGCCGCTGGCTTAAATCCGACCGAGTTAGCGCCGCCGCCTGCGCCGCTGTTTCAGTTTGGCATCGCCATTGAGGACGAAGCGGCTTCCCTGGCAGACCATGTATTGCTCAGCGGCGCGGAGCGATTGTTGGTGGTGCACAGCCAAGCGCGCTGGGCCCAACGCGCCTTGGTAGCCTATAACGAAGCGTGGCCTTACCCGCTGACCGCGGCGCCGTTCCAGAACATCCGCGGACTGACCAACGCGGTTGGTGAGGCGATGCAGGTGGCCGCCAGTGAAACCCGCAAAAACGAAATTGCCAATATTCTCGGTGAGCCATTGGAGTTTTTACCGCGCGCACGCGGCGATCTGGATGCGGTCATTGCGCTGACCACGCAGGTTGAAGCCCAAGCACTGGTCCCCGCCCTAAAGTTCCACTTCGCCGATAACTTACCTGTATTCGCCACGTCCCAAGCGGCAATCGGCGACGAGTTAGCCAGCTTGGCGGGTTTTGAGCTGACCGAAATGCCCGTGTTCGCGGCCCCTGATGCCCAGCAGCAAGCCATTCGCAGCGCCTTCAATCTGCAGAAAGACCCGCTTGGTGAGCTCTACGCGCTGGGCTACGACGCCTATCGGCTGGCCACTTGGCTGCCTATCCTGCAGCCGGATAGCCAAGTCGCTCTGCCCGGCGCGACGGGGTACTTGTGGCTTGAACGCGGCGGCAAGTTTCGCCGTGACCTGAGCGTCAGCCGCATCGGCCGCGGCGGTGAGCGGCTAACACCAAATTAAGCGCAATGCGCACCCAGCGCATCGGCCAACAAGCTGAAGACGCCGCGCTCAAATATTTGCGTGCTGCGGGGTTGCGCCTGATCAAACGCAACTTCAGCTGCAAGACCGGCGAGATCGATTTGGTCATGCGCGACAAGTCCAAGTTGCAAGCGCAGATCTTAGTGTTTGTTGAAGTACGTTACCGCGCCGCTCAAAATTATGGCGGCGCGCTGGCCAGCGTGACTCACACCAAACGCACACGGTTAACGCGCAGTGCCCAGCGCTTCCAGCAACTGCATCGGCAATACGCCCAATGGCCCTGCCGCTTCGACGTGGTTGCCTTGAGCGGAACGCTGCAGGCCCCAGACATCAATTGGATCGCGGGCGCATTTAGCGCTAATTCTGCCAGTCACCGTTGACGCGAGGTGAGTTCCACCCCCAAACTAGCGCCTCCCAAATTAGCTGTACATGTACTTATGGCGCACGCATCAAAACTCCCCCTTAACATTCTGTTCATTGCCTTGTTAGCCGGTTGCGTAAGCGACCCCAGCAAGCGTACACCCGGCGTTTTTATCGATGACGCCGTGCTTGAACCGATGGTGAAACGGGAAATCCGCAGATCCGACCCCGGATTTAAGGGCTCTCACCTCGTGGTGGTGTCTTACAACGGTGTGATCCTCCTCGCTGGGCAAGTCGCGAGCGAAGCGTTGCGGGATAAAGCCGCCGAAGTGGCGCAAAGCCTGCAGCGGGTACGCAAGGTGCACAACGAACTGACTGTCGGTGGCCCAATCTCATTGATGGCTCGCACCAATGACAGTTGGTTGACCACCAAGGTGAAGTCTCGTTTGATTGTGTCCGACGAGGCCTACGGCACAAAAACCAAGGTCGTCACGGAAAACGGTGTGGTCTATTTGATGGGTTTACTGACCCGCGCCCAGGCGGACAACGCGGTGAAAGTCACTTCGCAAGTGTACGGCGTACAGAAGATCGTGAAAGTGTTTGAATATCTATGAATTGGACTCTGCTTGAGCCCAGCGCCAATCGTGCGGCGCCCTAAACCAAGCGGAGTGGTGGTTTGTCGCTGCCGCCTTTTTTCTCCGGATTGTCTGCCTTCTGCGCCTTGTCCGGCTTTCCAGCTTCATCCGGGGCTGCGTTGGCTAAATTGTCAGCAACCGCAGTGTCGCTGAACTCCTCTTCGGGAAACACCATGCCTTGGCGCGTATCGCGGCCATATATGGCGCGTATGCTGGCCATGGGTAAGTAAAGTTCATAGGCCCGGCCAGAGAAGCGGCTGCTGCACATCACATAGTCTTGTTCAAGCGCTAAGTCACGGACCGCTTCAGGCCCTAGATTCAGCACAATCTGACCGTCTTTGACGTGTTCCGTGGGGACTTGCACGTCCGCTGCATGGGCATCAACCAGTATGTACGGCACGTCGTTGCTGTCTACCAGCCACTCATACAACGCCCGCAAGAGGTAGGGGCGCTGAGGTTTCACTCTTGCATCTCGATTTCAGCCTCAGTGAGACTGGCGCGGAACGCATCCCGCTCAAACATGGTCTGCATGTACTTGAGCAACGGGCGCGTTGATTTCTCCGGCAGGGTGATACCCACTTCTTTAAGGCGCCAAAGAATCGGGGCAACACAGCAATCCACCAACGAAAACTCTTCGTTCATGAAGTAGGGCTTTTCCCCGAAAATTGGCGCGATGGCGATGATGCTTTCGCGCAACTCTTTACGCGCCTTGGTAATTACCGTCTCACGGCCTTTGCCAGCCATGAGCACATCCAGGCGCGTGCTCCACTCTTTTTCGACCCGGGTAATCCACAAACGGGTGAGCGCTCGCTGTACCGGGTATACCGGCAATAGCGGTGGATGTGGGAAACGCTCGTCAAGATACTCCATGATGACGTTTGCTTCGTAGAGCACGAGGTCACGGTCCAACAAAGTCGGCAGACTGTTGTAGGGGTTAATTTCCGCAAGGTCTTCGGGCTTCTTGCTGGGATCGACGTCAACGATATCGACAGTCACTCCTTTTTCTGCCAGTACCATACGTACGCGGTGTGAATAGTGATCCCGGGCATCCGAGAACAGTGTCATTGACGATCGTTTTGTGACTATGCTCATGGAGTAGACACCTTTGCGATAAATTAAGCGAAGTAGTTAGACAGACCTAAGGCACCGGATCGAAGCCTTAGGCCAGGTGATGCTGGCCGTGGTACCACTCGGCCAGCCTTATGTCCCCATTTGTAGGCGCGCGGCTAGCGCACGTCTTTCCAGTACTCCCGGTTCAACAGGTAGGTAAAGCAGCCGAGAATGACCAGGAACAACAGTACAAAAATACCGGTCCGATAGCGCTGCAACCGCGTGGGCTCTGCCACGTAGTACAAGAAATTGGTGAGGTCATACACGGCAGCGCGGTACTCGTCGGCACTGTATAAACCGGTTCCCTCATCGACCACTAATTCACCGCACTTCTCTTCGGTGATGGCCAAGCCCGGAACCAACGGATCCCGCATTTCTCCGCCGTTTTCCGCCATCTTCGGAACCTGAACACAGGCTTCGCGTTGTATACCCTGGAGGTCAGCCAACACGTGAGGCATACCGACATTTTCAAACACTTTGTTGTTGACCCCTAACGGACGGCTGGGGTCATCATAGAACGTCTGCAAAAAGTTGTAGATCCACTCAGTGCCACGGGTCTTCGCCACCTGAGTCAGATCCGGCGGCGGTGCGCCAAACCAATTCTTAGCAAGTTCTGGATCCATGGCCGTTGTCATCGGCTCACCGATCTTTTGGCCTGAGAAGATCAGATTCTCTAACGCCGTCTCGTGCGGAATGCCAAGGAAGTCCACCGTCATTTCGTAACGCTGAAACTTCAAGCTGTGGCAGCCGAGACAATAGTTCACATACAAACGCATGCCGTTTTGCAACGACGGCTTGTCGTGCAGGTCCGGATCAAACGGTTCCATGTCCCAGTTGATCGCGGACGCCGCCCAACCCAGCGTTGGCAGACTCAGTAAAACAGACAGGATGATGGCTGTGGTTTTTTTCATTGTTGCGCGATTCCTCTCAGTGCCCGCTGAACGTCACACGTTCCGGCTCAGGTTTACATTTCTCTATGCGCGTGTACCAAGGCATTAACATAAAGTAGAGGAAATAAGTAATCGTAAAGAATTGCGCGGCTGCGGTACGACCGTCGGTGGCCGCCAAGGTGCCAAGCCAACCCAGAATGAAGAAACTCACTACAAATTGCGCCAACATGAATTTTGACCACTTACCCTTGTAGCGCATGGACTTCACCGGGCTGCGGTCAAGCCATGGCAACACGGCGGGTATGATGATGGCGGCCACCATCACCACAAAACCCCAAAACTTCGCATCCAACCCAAACATCGGGAAGGTCACTGCCCGTAGCATGGAGTAGAACGGTGTGTAGTACCAAACCGGTGCAATGAGCTCCGGCGTTTTCAACGAATCCGCTTCTTGGAAGTTGGGTTTCTCAAGGAAATATCCCCACCCTTCCGGTTGGAAGAACACGAAGACAGAGAAGATAAACAAGAAAACGACCGTGGCATGGATGTCATGCACGGTGTAGTAGGGATGGAACGGGATGCCATCCAGCGGCACTCCGTCCGGCCCTTTGTTCTTCTTGATCTCGACGCCGTCCGGGTTGTTGGAACCCACGTGGTGCAGCGCTACAAAGTGCACAAACACCAGCATCACCAACACCAAGGGCAGCGCAATCACGTGCAGGGCAAAAAAGCGGTTGAGCGTCGCTTCGGACATCAGAAAGTCGCCACGTACCCAATCCATGAGGTCCGGACCAATGTACGGAATCGCGCCAACCAAGGAAACGATGACCTGGGCACCCCAGTAGGACATGTTGCCCCAGGGCAGCAGGTAACCAAAGAAGCCTTCCGCCATGAGGGCTAGGAAGATGGCCATACCGATCATCCACAACAACTCCCGCGGGCCGCGATATGAGCCATACAGCAGCGCACGGAACATGTGCAGATAAACGACAATGAAGAAAAACGATGCCCCGGTGGAATGCAGGTAACGCATCAACCAGCCATACTCGACATCACGCATGATGTATTCAACCGACGCGAACGCCCCAGCTCCGGACGGCACGTAGTTCATCGTTAACCAGATGCCGGTGACAATCTGCAGCACCAGCACAAAGGTGGCAAGCCAGCCGAAGACATAAAAGAAGTTAAAGTTTTTTGGCGCGTAGTAGCGCGACATGTGGTATTCGAACGTTTCCGTGGCCGGAAAGCGCGCGTCTACCCAGGCAACAGATTTCGTAAACCAGTTGTCCTGTTTAAAGAAATCGTCTTGCTGTTGATCGGGTGCGGACATCAGGCTGCTCCCTCCTCGCCGATCACCACCACCGTATCGGATTCAAAACTATGCGGCGGCACTTCCAAGTTGTCCGGCGCCGGATAACCTGCACCGACGCGGCCAGCCATATCAAACTTCGAGCCGTGGCACGGGCAAAAGAAGCCACCCTGGTCTGCTTCGACGAAGTTGCTCTCGGGCACCAGCTTCGGCGAACACCCCAGGTGGGTGCAGATGCCTACATAGATGCCAATTTCCGGTCGTGTGGAGCGAGTTGGGTTCTGCGCGTAGTCCGGCTGCATTGGGCTCACCGAATCAGGGTCTGCCAGATCGTTGGGTTGTTCGTTCAGCTCCGCAATGGTGGCCTCATCCCTGTAGACGACAAAAATGGGTTTGCCGCGCCAAGCCGGAATGGGGCTCAACATCTCTCCGGGAAGAAGCTTGCTGAAATCAATCTTTACGGGTGCACCCGCGGCACGCGCTTTAGCGCTCGGGCTCCAGTAACTTAAGAAAGGGACGGCGGCGCCAACCACTCCGACGCCAGCAACCGCGGCGGTCGCGCCGATCAAGAAGTAACGCCGGCTTTTATTGCTGTTGTTTTGGTCGTAGGACCCTGCTTCTGCGGCAGGATTCTCAAGACTGGCATCATCACTGCTCAAAGCTTGTGCTCCAATCTGGTTTAAAAAGACGAGGAAAATGCAATCGCTTGCAAACCGCGGCATTGTAGCACAGGCGACGGTTTCAAGGCGTGCTTTGTCCGCTCGTTTTAACTAACAACCGCCCCGCCCCCTGCCTGCTGCGAGCAGACGCATGTGTGGCTGGGAGGTATTTTTGGCCCGCTAGCGCTTGGAGAATTGCGGTCGCTTGCGCGCTTTTCGTAAGCCGACTTTCTTACGCTCAACCTCACGTGCGTCGCGGGTTAAGAAGCCAGCCGCGCGCATCGGGCTGCGCAATGTCTCATCGTAATCAACCAACGCACGCGCAATGCCATGGCGAATGGCGCCGGCCTGGCCGGAGGCACCACCACCTTTGACGGTGACTTTCACGTCGAGTTTGTCTGACAGTTCGGCAACCTCGAGGGGTTGGCGTACAACCATCCGGGAGGTTTCACGGCCGAAGAATTCGTCTAGCGGTTTTGCGTTCACCGTGATTTGCCCAGAACCAGAGGCGAGAAAAACTCTCGCAGCGGCAGTCTTACGTCGGCCAGTGCCGTAGTTGGTATCGGTCATGCAGACAGCTCCAAGGTAGTGGGTTGCTGAGCCGCATGGGGGTGCTCAGCTCCTGCGTATACTTTCAACTTGCGATACATCGCGCGGCCCAAGGGGTTACGCGGCAACATGCCTTTGACGGCTTTTTCGATGATCCTTTCCGGATGATTTTCCCGCATGTCCGCAACGCTGGTGCCGCGAATGCCGCCTGGGTAGCCGCTATGACGCCAGTAGATTTTGCCGGTTTCTTTGTTGCCGGTGACACGCACTTTGTCCGCATTGATGACGATGATGTAATCGCCGGTGTCCACATGCGGGGTGTACTCGGGCTTGTGCTTGCCACGCAAACGGCGTGCGACCTCAGTCGCCAGACGACCCAGAGTTTGGTTCTTCGCGTCGATTAACCACCATGACCGATCCACGTCCTGGTCACGCATGCTTACCGTTTTCATTGTTATTCCCAGGGGGCCTAAAATTCGGGACGCGAATGTTAGAGGAACAGGTAGCGCTTTACAACCGAGTTCTGGCGCTTCAAGACACCTCTGCAGCGGGCAGATGGGAGCCGCCAAGGTACTCTTCAGATTGCATCTCCAACAGCCTGCTCGCGGTGCGTTCAAATTCAAATCGCAGCCGCTCACCCTGATACAAATCAGTGATACCCACCTCCGCGCTAATGATGAGTTTGACCCCGTGATCATAGAACTCATCCACCAGACTGATGAAGCGACGCGCGGCGCTCTCTTTGAGGATGGTCAATGCCGGTACATTACTCAGTAAGACCGCGTGGTAAACCATCGCCAGCTCGATGTAGTCGTTTTGGCTGCGCGGACCCTCACACAACTCTGCAAAGTCAAACCACACGACATCGTCAGCCACCATCCGCGCCTGTATGGGTCGGTTTTCAATCTGCAAAACCACACCCTGTTCCGGCGTGTTCGGCGCCAGCGCTTTAAAGCTGCGTAGCAGGCTGTCCTCTGCCTCCTTACCCAAGGGGAAGTGGTAAATCTCCGCCTGTTGCAACGCCCGCAAGCGAAAGTCCAAACCATCATCAATTTGCTGAACTTGCGTATGGGTATACAACAAATCGATCGCCGGCAAAAAACGTCTGCGTTGCAAGCCGTTTTCATACAGGTGCTGCGGCTCCACATTGGAAGTCGCCACCAACGTCACGCCAAGGCTAAACAGCTCATCAAGCACTTCCGCCAAAATCATCGCGTCACCGATGTCCGAGACAAAAAACTCATCAAAACAGAGCACATCCGCATCCGCCGCGATGTCAGCCGCCACCTTTCGCAGTGGGTCCGCGGTACCAGACCACTGTTTCAAGCCATCGTGTACGCGCCGCATGAAACGGTGGAAGTGCATACGCAAACGCCGCCGGGCGGGCAAACAGTCGTAAAACAAGTCCATCAACATGGTTTTGCCGCGGCCCACGCCTCCCCACAAATACAACCCCCGCTCCGGCACGGGCCGCTGCGGACGTAGCTTGCCCAACAAGCCGGACAGGCCGCTTGGCTCAGGACGATGGGTAAGGCGCTGGTAGAGGTCTTCCAGCAACTCAACCACCTGAGCTTGAGCCGGGTCCTCTAGGAATTCACCGGCGGCCAACTTGGCTTGGTATCTGGATTGCGGGGTGCTGTTTGTCATATCGGCCGCGTACGTTAGCGACGAACGCTGGTTGGTGCAACGCAATGGATTTTTGTCCTGAATAGGCCCTCACCGAGAGCGAGTCGATCGAAACAGCATCCAAGGGCTCCGAATCAGTCAGATCTGGTCGGCCTGCTCACGGCCACAACCGGTTCAGGACCGCTGCAAGTCCATCCATGGACGCTGGCGCTGCGCCGTCCCTGGCGCAGAGCCTCCTGAACCGGTTGTGGCCTACGCATGCCTTACTCTACCCAAGTCTATGCGCTGGTCGATTTGCTTGGGTTTCGTTATCCACGCACTGCAGCCATCCATGGGCGCGCGGGAATCGAAGATTCACGAGCGCTGCGACGTCCTGTCGCAGAGCCTCCTGAATAGGCCGTCACCTACGCAAGCCTCGCGTTTTCCAAGTGTCGTTTTCTAAGGAATTCGCGACGGTTCCATAAGCCTCGCATTAACTATGTATCATGCCGCGTTCAATATCAGACCGCTTTCCACTACTCTCGCGTTCATGACACATCTGACCCGCTTCATTGTGGCGCCTGCCATCCTTGGCGCCCTGCTTGGCCTCACTATAATTCTGTGGAACAACGGCGGTGGCGGCGCTGAGCAGCGGCCAGGTTTTGCCAGCGCGGTCGCCCGCGCGGCGCCGGCAGTGGTGAACATCTATTCCACCAAGATCACCCAGCGCAGCCCACTGTGCCGCATCCCCGCCTACCGCGCCTTATGTGAGGCGTTTCCCGGAGAGCAGCAAGTGCAAAACTCGCTGGGCTCCGGCGTCATTGTGCGGGAGGACGGCTACGTGCTGACCAACGAACATGTGGTGGCGGGGGCCGATGAGATCATTGTTATGTTCGCC
The DNA here is from genome assembly GCA_028281005.1 of Pseudomonadales bacterium. Classification (GTDB taxonomy): domain Bacteria; phylum Pseudomonadota; class Gammaproteobacteria; order Pseudomonadales; family Azotimanducaceae; genus UBA4421. The sequence goes on along the minus strand of JANQKS010000106.1, from coordinate 14,783 downwards.
AACAATCAGGCGACTACGGCGCAAGTGATCGGCAGCGATCCGCATACGGATCTGGCGGTGATCAAGGTCGCTGCGCGGGGCTTGCCGGTGATCCCCACATTGGCGGATGAACGCCCGCGGGTGGGGGATGTAGCGCTGGCCATCGGCAACCCATTTGGTCTTGGGCACAGCGTCTCCCAGGGGATCATCAGCGCCTTTTCCCGCTCGGTGATCACCAACAGCCCCTACGACGACTTTATTCAGACCGACGCAGCGATCAGCCCCGGTAACAGCGGCGGCGCTCTAATTGATCACGAAGGCCGGTTGCTGGGGATCAACACCATGATTTATTCCCAATCCGGTGGCTCAGAGGGGATCGGTTTTGCGATTCCGGCTGACATCGCCCTGCAGGTGATGGAACAAATTGTGCGCCATGGGCGAGTGATCCGCGGTTGGCTAGGGGTCAACCTCAGATTGCAGGCCATTCCCGGCGGCCCACCCGGGCTTGAAGTGCGCGGGGTAAATCGAGGTGGACCGGCACACTTGGCTGGCATTGCGCCCGGTGACTTTATCCTCTCGATCAATCAAGTGGCGGCGCAGAGCGCTTACACCATCACCGACGTGATCGCTAACACGCAGCCGGGTGATCCGATTGAGGTGGAGGTCATGCGGGGTGGGCAACGGTTTCTGGCAACGGCCTACGCCGGAGAATTACCGGATCCGATCAAGTAAGTGCCTGCCACAGCGCTTGCGAATCAGCCACGAAGCTCGGCAGCGCCCTAGCGGTTAGCGTCGTTTGTTGTTGTCACCCGCGCAGCCGCTGCCCGGGCGTGGGCTTCGAGGCCTTCGCTGGTCGCCAGCGGCACGGCTATGTCTGCAAGCTGCGCGGCACCTTCCGGCGACATGTGTATCACTGAGCTGCGCTTAACAAAATCATAAACCCCCAGCGGTGAGGCAAACCTGGCAGTACCGAAGGTTGGCAATACATGGGAGGGGCCCGCCACATAGTCACCAAAGGTTTCTGCAGTGTGGGCGCCGCAGAAAATGGCGCCCGCATGGCGGATTTGTTCGACATAAGTGTCCGGGTCGTCGACATGCAATTCCAAGTGCTCAGGGGCAATGCGATTGGCGATGGTCACAGCCTCACCCATATCGCGGGTAGTGATGAGCGCACCGCGGTTTTCTAGCGATTGAGTGATGATGTCTTTACGCCGCATGCTGGGTAACAACGCCGCCATGGCATCTGCCACGGCCTGCACAAACGCCGCGTCCGGCGACAACAAAATGCTCTGCGCCACCGCGTCGTGTTCAGCCTGGGAGAATAAGTCCAACGCTGCCCATTGCGGATCGGTGCTGCCGTCAGCCAGGATCAATACTTCGCTGGGTCCGGCGATGAGGTCTATACCCACCTGCCCGAACACCTGTCGTTTTGCAGCGGCGACGTAGGCATTACCGGGCCCAACAATTTTATCCACTCGCGGTACCGTAACCGTACCGTAGGCCATGGCGCCAATGGCTTGAGCGCCGCCGATGTTAAACACTCTGTCCACGCCGGCTACCGCCAGGGCGGCCAGCACCATATCGTTGCGTTCGCCGTCTGGCGTGGGCACGGTGACTATTAATTCTTGCACACCGGCCACCCGCGCCGGAATCAATGTCATGAGGACACTGGAGGGGTAGCTGGCCTGACCACCGGGGACGTAGACACCCACCCGCTCCAGCGGCGTAATTTTTTGACCGAGCACATTACCTAGCTCATCGGTATAGGACCAAGTGCGCTCCACTTGATGTTCGTGATAGCTGCGAATACGTGCCGCCGCTTGTTCAAGCGCGGTGCGATCCGCTGCACTAATACGCCCCAACGCAGCTTGCAAATCGCCGCCATTGCGCTCCAAAGCCTGCATGTTCGCGGCATCAACGCGGTCAAACTGATTCGTCAACGACAGCAGCGCGCTGTCACCTTGCTGGCGGATCTGCTTGAGGATGTCGCGCGCGACCGCCTCAACACCTTCCAGACCGTCATCCGCGCTCATCTCCCAATGTAGCAGCTGCTGCAGTTGCGCTTCAAAGGTCTCATCGGTCGTAGATAAACGAGTAGCCGGCATGGCTAAACCACCGTGGCCAAACGGTCGATAAATTCTCGCACCTCATCGAACTTGGTTTTCATCGAGGCACGATTAACGATGACCCGGGTGCTGATGTCACAAATCTTCTCACGCGCCTCAAGGCCATTGGCCTTGAGCGTATTTCCGGTGTCTACAATATCGACAATGGTATCCGCCAGACCCAGCAGCGGTGCAATTTCCATCGCACCGGACAGCTTGATGACTTCCACCTGGCGGCTGCGCTGTTGATAAAAAGTGCGTGTGATATTGACAAACTTACTGGCTACGCGGAGCACTCCCGCAGGTTCGGGCACACCGACGGGGCCGGCAGTCATCATACGGCAGCGGCCAATACCCAGGTCCAGCATCTCGTAAAAACCCATGGCGCCACCATACTCTAGGATGGTGTCTTTACCGGTGACACCCACATCAGCCACCCCGTTTTCGACATAAGTCGGCACATCCGCTGAGCGGGTAATAATCAACTGGTGGCCGCCGCTGCGGCTGCTAAAAATCAGCTTGCGCGAGACATGCGGGTCTTCATCCGGCTCGATACCACAAGCCGCGAGCAGCGGTAGACACTCTTTGAGAATCCGCCCTTTGTTCAGAGCAATGACTAAGCCCATATCAGCCTTCAGAAATTTTGCGCGCGCATCCTACCAGCTTCTTAGGATATGCGCGCAACCGCACCGCCCAGTTGCTGCAGCTTTTCTTCGATGGTCTCGTAGCCGCGGTCTATGTGATAAATACGATCGATGACCGTATTGCCGTCCGCTACTAAGGCTGCAATGACCAAGCTTGAAGAGGCGCGCAGGTCGGTGGCCATCACCGGCGCTGCATGCAGTTCTTCCACGCCGTGTACCACTGCCATGGAGTGGCCGTGTAACTCGATGTCGGCCCCCAGCCGGTTCATCTCCTGCACATGCATAAAGCGATTTTCGAAAATGTTCTCGCGGATCGAGGCAGTACCCTCGGCGATGGTGTTCATGGCCATAAACTGCGCTTGCATGTCCGTCGGGAACCCCGGATAAGGAGAGGTCTCTACATCCACCGCCCGCGGGCGCTGTCCGTGCATGTCCAAACTGATCCAGTCGTCACCGGTCTGCACATCTGCCCCGGCTTGCTGCAGCTTTTCAAGCACCGCGCCCAACGTATCTGGCTCAACGTCCACCAGCTTCACCGAACCGCGGGTGGCGGCGGCGGCAATCAGGTAAGTGCCGGCTTCCACCCGATCCGCCATGATGCGATGTTGACCGCCGTGCAACCGCTCTACCCCTTCGATCTCAATGGTAGAAGTACCGTGCCCGCTCACTTTGGCGCCAAGGGTGTTCAAGAAATTACCGAGATCGACCACTTCCGGCTCACGCGCGCAATTCTGCAAGCGCGTGGTACCTTTGGCGAGGCTTGCAGCCATCATCAAGTTTTCCGTGCCGCCGACGGTGACCAAATCCATGTACACATCACCACCCACCAGCCCGTCGGGCGCACTTGCTTTGACGTAGCCATCTTCCACCAGCACGTCCGCACCCAGGACCTGCAAACCTTTGATGTGCTGATCAACCGGGCGGGAGCCAATGGCGCAACCTCCAGGTAAAGACACCTGAGCTTCGCCGAATTTGGCAACCAAGGGCCCCAACACCAGAAAAGAGGCGCGCATGGTTTTGACAAGTTCATACGGTGCTGTGTGGGAGACCAGCTGTGCGGCGCAGACTTCAACATTAAGTTTTTCGTCAATCACCACATCTGCACCCAACGTGCCTAACAATTCGATCATGGTGGTGACGTCGTGTAAGTGCGGGGCGTTGGCAATGATCACCGGTTCATCGGTTAACAAGGTACCGGCGAGGATAGGCAGCGCCGAGTTTTTCGCCCCTGAAACACGTAAGCGGCCGCTAAGAGCGCGGCCGCCGGTAATGCTTAGTTTATCCATGGCCGAACCGCGTTAGTCTGGCTCGTGAGCTTTGATGGTGACTGCGTGGAGGCGGCCATCTGCAATGTAATCTTCAATGCACGCGTACACCGCCTGCTGTTTTTGCACGCGATTCATGCCTGTAAAAACGTTGCTGGTGACTTCAATTAACGCTCGATTGCCATCCAGCGTGACATTCACCGATTGGGCATCCAGCGCCGAGCTGATCTTGGCGCTTATCTCGTCTTGCATAGTCTCTCTTATACGGTTGCTAGGATCGCTTAGGGTTGGCTGGGTTGATCGGCAACCAGCAAGCGGCGCAATCCCGAAAACTCTATGATGTTAAGTAAATCTTGGGAAAGATTCACAAACATAATGGATTTTTGCTGTATGGCAGCGTGCCGATACCACGCCATCAGCACAGCCACGGTGACACTATTGGCTTGCTCCAGCGCCGCCAGATCAACCCTGATGGGTTCGGCGTCGGAACTGCGCTCGATCAACGCCATCCCTGCGGCTTTGACGGCCTCAGCTTGTTCCAAGCCAAGTTCGTCACCGGTCAGATTAAACGGTTCGGCTAACTGCGCGGCCATGCTAGTGTCCTGTTTGGCTAATTCGTTGAACTATGGTGAGCCCAGAATCATGTCGCGGCTTATGCCGAAGTGGCTTGAGTCGGCGCAGACTCCGCGGTCTCAGCTTCGTCTGCAGCCTCTTCTTCCGCCTCGATGACATCCACCCAGGCGTCTATCACCGCATCCATGTCCCCGCCATACTGGGGGTCTTTCATGGCCGCGGCAAATTGGGATTTGTAGTTCAAGCCGATGTTGATCCCTTCCACAATCAGATTGCTCACACTCCATGCAGCCTCACTGCGACGCATGCGATACACCACCATGTAGGCTTTCCCTTCGTATTTGATCTCTTGGGTGACATTGACCACGTCAGGGTTTTTTGGCTTGCGACGCGGCGGCAAAACACTCACCTCACCCCCGCTAAACTCGGTGAGGGCCAGAGCATAAGTACGCACCAGGCTCCACTTAAAGGATTCGGCAAAGCGCTCCCGCTGTTCTGCTGTCGCCACCTTGTAGTATGGGCCCATTACGCTGCGCGCAAAGCGCGGGAAATTAATGATGGGGCGCAGCAAACCTTCCACTTCCTTGTAAAAACGTTCCGGCTCATCGTCTGCGTAGTCTTTGCCCGCGGTGATGAGCGCCAGTACTTCGTCGGTGGCCAATTTGACCGCCTCTTCCGCCGTTTCCGAACGAGCCGCACTTTCTACCGTGCTCGACGCCCACACCAGCGGCGTTGCAAAAACACCCACTGTTGTTGCGGCAATCAGAATCACCGCCAATATCTTCTTCAACATGTCAGGATTTCCCTATGTTCGTTAAAAAATCACCGATGAGATTCTCCAGCACCAGCGCGCCTTGGGTTTCCACAATCTCATCACCGTCAGCCAAGGTTTCTTCATCGGCTCCAGGGGAGAGCCCTATATAACGTGCGCCAAGGATGCCTTCGGTGAGGATTTTGGCACTGGTGTCGGTGGTTAAGTTGCCCGGCTCACCCAAAATGTCCATGGTGACGATGGCATCACCCCATTGCATATCCACATCGATCGAACGCACCCGCCCAATGGTCACACCCGCCATGCTGACTTTTGCCCGCGCACGCAGCCCTGCTACGTCATCAAAACGGGCGATCACCGCATAACTGTCCTGTACTTGACTGGTATTCACACCACTGACTTGCACCGCCAGGAACACCAGCGCAATGATGCCGGCCAACACAAAGCCGCCAACGCTGATTTCAATGGTCCGCATGCGCATTAAAAGTCTCCGTAAAAAACAAGGGTCATCAAAAAGTCTGTGGCTAAAATAAGCACCGACGATATTACCACTGTACGCGTAGTGGCCAGCGACATACCTTCTGCCGTGGGGGGGGCGTCATAACCTTGAAACACAGCCACCCAGGTGACCAACAAAGCAAATACGGCGCTCTTGATCATACCTTTCACCAGGTCTTCGTAGATCTCAACCCCTTCTTGCATGCCCGACCAGAAGCCGCCAGGGTCAGCGCCTAACCAGTTCACACCAACGACCACACCCCCGTAAATGGCCACGGTGTTAAATATAGCGGTAAGGATAGGCACACTGATCAGACCTGCCCAGATACGCGGCGCAATGATGCGTTTAAGCGGATCTACCCCCATCATCTCCATGCTCGATAGCTGTTCGGTGGTTTTCATCAAACCAATTTCAGCCGTCAGCGCAGAACCTGCGCGACCCGCAAATAACAAGGCAGTCACCACCGGCCCAAGCTCCCGCAGCACTACCAGAGCCAACCCTACACCAACCGCATCCTCCGCGCCGAAGCGCGCCAACTGGGTATAAAACTGCAGCGCCAATACGGCGCCGATGGAAAACGCAGACAGCACGATGATGACCAGCGACAAGAAACCCACGTAGTAAATTTGCGTAACAATCAGGCGGACGCCTTCCCATCGAGGCAGCCACCACATGGCATTGGCCCACAATACCGTGGCGCGGCCCAAAGAATTCAGCCAGGTCAAAAAACGGATGCCCAACAGGCGCACCAAGCCCACCATGTCAGCCAGCCTCGCCCAATACATCAAACTCTATGTCGTCTGCCGGGTAGTGGAACGGCACCGGACCATCGGGTTCACCGTGCATAAACTGGCGCACCATGGGAGTGGGGGCTGCGCGTAGTTCTTCCGGCGTGCCTGCGCCGATCACTTTGCCATCGGCAATCACGAAGATCTGGTCGGCGATGCTGACGGTTTCATGGATATCGTGCGAAACCAACAGGCTGGTGATGTTAAGCGCTGAATTCAGTTCCTTGATCAGACCCACCAGCACACCCATGGCAATCGGGTCCTGCCCGGTGAACGGCTCGTCATACATAATCAGATCGGGATCCAAAGCAATCGCACGCGCCAACGCCACGCGTCGCGCCATACCGCCGGACAGCTGTGACGGCGCCAAGTCACGCGCACCGCGTAATCCCACAGCGTTTAATTTCATCATGACCAGGTCGCGAATGAGCTCTTCCGACAGATTGGTATGGACGCGCATTGGAAATGCAACGTTTTCGTAGACTGACAAGTCAGTGAACAAAGCAGAACTCTGAAACATCATGCCAAGATTACGGCGGAAGGCGAACAGCTCATCACGGTTCATGCTGCAAATGTCTTGGCCTTCCACATACACTTGCCCGGCATCCGGTTTAACTTGGCCACCAATGATCTTTAGCAAAGTGGTTTTGCCCGTGCCGCTGGGGCCCATAATTGCGGTAATTCTGCCGCGCGGAATATCGAAATCCGCACCATCAAAAATTACTCTGTCGCCGCGCCGAAACGACAAGTCTCTGATCTCGATCAGATGTTCACTGGCTTGCAAAGTGGTATCACCTTGTTTGGCTGTTAAGAAGACGTAGAATTATAACACCCGCGCCTGAACGAACTCTTAAGCGCATCAAGTGGTTTGAGCACTAGCCTCTGCAGCCAGCGAATTGGTCAGACCAATTGCGCTAAAAACCCCGTAATTAATGGGGTTGCAGCGGTTGGCTGGAGCTTCTGATCAGACTAAAGTGCTCCTCCTAGGACACTTGATAGCTGTAATCTGACCATCACACACCTATGTGGGTTCCCCTTTTACTACTGATTGTCGGTTTTGTCGCCTTGGTATGGAGCGCCGACCGATTTCTATCTGGCGCCGCTGCCTGCGCGCAGAACCTAGGGGTGTCCAAAATGCTGATTGGCCTGACGGTGGTGTCGGTGGGCACATCGGCGCCGGAGCTTCTGGTCGCCCTGTTTGCCGCCATCGACGGCAATCCGCTGTTGGCGGTAGGTAATGCCATTGGCTCCAACATTGCCAACATCGGTCTGGTACTTGGCATCACCGCCTTAGTTGCCCCTTTGCCGTTTTCCAAACCGGTACGCCAAGCCGAACTGCCTTGGCTACTCGGCGCCACCCTGCTGGCGATGGGGCTGATGTTCGACCGCGACTTGGGCTTTTTTGACGGTTTTCTTCTACTGTTGGGTTTAAGCGCCATCTTGTGGCGATTAATGAGCAACCAAGATGGGAACGACCAGGAACTATCCGCATCCGTGCAGGAGGAGCTCGACGATCTACCGGACATGACCAATTGGCAAGCCGCGGCTTGGCTTGTGCTTGGCTTGCTGGTGCTGCTGATGTCAGCGCAAGTGCTGGTCTATTCCGCGACCTCCATCGCCCGTTACTTGGGTGTTAGCGATATGATCATCGGCTTGACCATTGTTGCCGTCGGCACCAGCCTGCCTGAACTGGCGGCCACCATCGGCTCTGCCATCAAAGGTCATCCAGACATTGCCATCGGCAATGTGGTGGGTTCCAACATTCTCAATATTCTCGCGGTGCTGGCGGTGCCGGCCATGGTCGGCGGCACGGAGATTCCACCGGGCGCATTATGGCGCGACGGCGGCATGATGCTTGCGTTGACTGTCATGTTAGCGTTGTTTGCCTACGGCATAAACTCGAGGCCGGTCATCACCCGGTTTGAAGGCATGGTGATGTTAGCGGCCTGGGTGGGCTACAACTTATTGTTGATCCATCAGGCTTAAAGGATGTGCAGAGACCGCCATGCCAAGTGGGCATGATCTAAACGAACTGGCTCGCGACGTGCGCGGCATTGTATTCGACGTGGACGGCGTGCTCACAGACGGGCGTATTATCTACACAGACGACGGGCGCGAGTTAAAACAGTTTAATGTGCAGGATGGTGCCAGCCTCAAACTCCTGGCGGCACACGGCGTTGAGATTGCCATCATCACCGGGCGTCAGTCCTCGATTGTAGAACGCCGCGCAAACGAACTCAGCATCAACTATCTGCGCCAAGGAGCAGATTCCAAAGGGGCCGCTTTGGATGACCTCATCCAACAAGGTTTTCCCGCCACCGACAATGCCGCCGTGGGCGACGATATCCAGGACATAGCGCTGTTTGAACACCCCAGTGTGACATTGGCGCTGACGGTCCCCAACGCCCATCCCGCCACCCTCGCTCAAGCGCACTACACCACCCAACGCAAAGGGGGCGACGGTGTCGTGGTGGAGATCGCGCAATTGATTCTCACCGCCCAAGGCAAATGGGCATTCTGAGCTCTGTTGAGCTCTTTCTCTTTATAGGCGCATAAGCTGATGTCGCGCTATCTGGGTTGGGTAAGCTGGGTAATCGGCGTAAGCGCCGCCGCGGTTGTGGTTTACCAGCTGGTGGGCAAAGACACCGAGCCGCCCAGTGATACAGAAATCATCATCCGCAACGAGCCGGACATCTATGCCGAAGATGTGCTGTTTAATCAGCTGCGCGCCGATGGCCAGTTACACTACCGCTTGCAGGCAGACGTCATCCGTCAATTCGACCGCGAACAGCTGACGCGTCTTACCGAACCGGACCTACATCTGATCAACCCTGAGCAACCGCCTTGGGACATCGGCGCGCGTCACGGCTACATACGCAAACGTCAGGGTCCTGACGGTAGTCCGGAAGAGGTCGTTTACTTGCGGGAATCTGTGGAGCTGGTGCAGCAGCACCCGCAAAACGGCATCATCACTTTGCGTTCGGAGTCTTTCTACATCTACCCCAATCGTCAATTCGCCGAGACAGACCAAAATGTTATGATCGATACCGAAGTGGGGCGCACTGAAGCTGCGGGCATGAAGGCCGATCTCCAGTCCGGCCTGCTGAACCTCTCTTCCAACAGTGGTCAAAGGGTTCATACGATAGTCTTACCCGAACAGTTTAAGAATTCCTAAATTGCAGCACCTAACTCCTACCAGCACCCGCACTTGGCGCCAAGCCGCCCAACGCAAGCTACCCCTACAAGCTGTGCTGATTGTGTTGTTGGCTTTGGCTGCGCCACAGCTTTGGGCGCTGGCCTCGGATGCGGATCAGCCCATCCACATCGAAGGTGACGACGCCGAGATTGATCAAAACAACGAAACCATTATTTACACGGGCTCCGTACAAATTGTGCAAGGCACCTTGCGCGTGCAGGGGGACAAAATGGTGGTCAAGATCAACGGGGACCAAGTGGAACGTATTACCACCATTGGCACACCCGCACGTTATCGCCAAGAACTGGAAGACGATCAGGGAGAAGTGATCGCCAACGCGGATTCCATCATCTATCACACCGCAGAAGAACGCATCTACCTCAACGGCAAAGCCACCCTTGTGCAGCAAGGCAACGAACTGCAAGGCGAGTCGATCCGCTACGACATTGTGGCCGGCAAGGTGGACGCCAGTGCCGGTGACGGCAATGGCCGGGTACGTATGCAACTGGATCCGGCAAGTCGCCCGAGCAACAACTGAGCGTGGCCGCCTCCCCCGCCCAGGCCCCCACCCATACGGTGCTACGCGCAGATTCTCTACGTAAAGCTTACCGTTCCAAAATTGCCGTTGAAAACGTCTCCCTCACCGTGGGCAGCGGTGAAATAGTTGGCTTGCTTGGCCCGAACGGCGCCGGTAAGACAACCTGTTTTTACATGGTGGTAGGCCTCATCAAGGCAGATGAAGGCGGTATTTTTTTGGATGAGCAAGAACTCACCGACGCGCCCGTGCATCAACGCGCGCTCGCCGGTATTGGCTATCTACCCCAAGAAGCCAGCGTGTTTCGTACGCTGTCCACCACAGATAATTTGCGCGCCATCACCGACCTGCGCAAAGACCTCAACAAAACTCAACGTAATGAACTGGTGGAACAGTTGCTTGAGGAATTTAATCTCACCGGGGTGCGGGATTCACTGGGGCAGAGTTTGTCCGGCGGCGAGCGGCGGCGCTTAGAGATCGCCCGCGCCTTGGCCAGCGAGCCTCGTTTCATGTTGCTGGATGAACCTTTTGCCGGTGTCGACCCAATATCGGTGAGCGATATAAAAAGTGAAATCCGCGACTTAAGCCGGCGCGGCATTGGCGTGCTGATCACCGACCATAACGTCAAAGACACGTTGGACATTTGTGACCGCGCCTACATCGTGCACGAGGGTCACATCATCGCCGAAGGTAGCGCGGCGGCCATTCTCGACAACGATACCGTTCGACAAGTGTACCTAGGCGAGGGGTTTTCGATCTGACGTCGATCTAGAGAGCCTCTGAGCTTTTGAGACTTATTCAGAGGCTCACTAGAGTTGATTCGGGACCGACCCAAGACCTGGGACAAGCCGTGCGCGGCATGTTGAACAGGTCTCAAAAAACCCGAGTTATTTACATTTTGGTTCGCATTTTGCCCGCTTGAAACCGCCTTTTTGCCGGCCATCGTGGTAAATTGGCATGGTTTTTAATATTTGCTCAAAACGGATTCAAAAGGGCTCTAAGCACACGTTTGTATGAAACAAACTCTCGCGCTAAAACTCGGTCAATCACTGACCATGACGCCACAGCTGCAACAGGCGATTCGCCTGCTACAGCTGTCTGCGTTAGATCTGCAGCAGGAGATTCAGAGCACGTTAGAAGAGAATCCCATGCTGGAGTTGAGCGAAGACGCCCAGGATGGGGAGGCCACCGGCGAAGACAGCGGGGATGATAACGCCAGCGAAATTTCAGCCAGCAGCGACACGCTCGCCGAACTGGCTGCCGAGCAGGCCAAAATTGAGCATGCAGATAGCGACATAGACGAGCCCCAGGTGGCCGACGTGAACGACCAACTGGCCGAACCCGTCGCTGAAGAGATGCCAGTCGATTCGAACTGGGACGACATCTACCCCAACGCCTCGAGCCTACCCGCCGGGGACGGTGATTTTGACCCACTGGCCAATCGCAGCGAAGAGGAAGACCTCACTGATCACTTGCTGTGGCAACTTAATCTCACCCCCTTTGCGGCATCTGACCGAGAGATAGCGCTGTCTATCATCGACGCGGTCGACCCCAACGGCATGCTCACCGTGAGCACCGAAGAGATTTGGGAGTCGTTGCTTGACCTTTCTCTGCCCGAAGAGGATCAAGTGAGCCATGAAGACGTCTGTGCAGTTCTCGCGCGTATCCAAGAATTTGATCCATTGGGAGTAGGTGCCAGAGATTTACGAGAGTGCCTCAACCTGCAGCTGAACCAGTTACCCAGCAACACGCCGTGGCTGTGCGAAGCACAATTGCTGATCAACGAATTTATGGACTTGCTCGGCAGTAAAGACTTCACCACGCTTAAACGTAAATCTAAACTCAGCGACGATGCGCTCGCGCAAGCCATGAGCCTCATCCAAACGCTGAACCCGCGACCGGGATCTGCCATCGCAGACAGCGCATCAGATTACATCGTGCCCGATGTGGTCGTACGTAAGTCAGAGGGCCGTTGGGTGGTGGAACTGAATCAAGAGGCGACACCGCAGATTCGCATCAATCCCCTCTATGAGGGATTTGCCCGTTCCTCTAAAAACACCAATGACAAAGCGTATCTACGTGACAGCCTACAAGAGGCGCGCTGGTTTCTGAAAAGCCTACAAACCCGCCACGACACCCTGTTACGGGTCGCCAGCAAAATTGTCGAGGTACAGCGAGGCTTCTTGGAATATGGCCCGGAAGCCATGAAGCCGCTGATTTTGGCGGATATCGCTGAAGCGGTGGATTTGCATGAGTCGACTATTTCCAGGGTAACCAGCCGCAAATACATGTCTACGCCGCGTGGTGTCTTTGAGCTGAAATACTTCTTTTCTTCCCACGTCGGCACCGCCACCGGCGGGGAAGTTTCCTCCACCGCCATACGCGCGTTAATCCAGAAGCTTACCGCGGAAGAGGATCCGAAAAAACCATTGAGCGACAGCAAGATCGCAGCAATACTCAAAAATCAAAATATCAATGTAGCACGGCGCACCGTCGCCAAATATCGCGAATCGCTTTCGATTCCGCCATCAAACGAGCGCAAACAATTGGTGTGACTAGACCAAGCGTAAACGCCCCAAGCAATATCCCTCGCCAAGGCAGGGCATGATAGGAGGACATATGCAGCTAAGCATCTCAGGCCACCACGTTGATCTCACCGAATCCATCAACAACTACATTGAACAGAAGTTCGAAAAACTTGACCGTCATAGCCAGCAAATCACCCAAGTCCACGTGGTGCTCAACGTAGAGAAGCTGCACCACCTCGCGGAAGCCACCGCCCACGTCACCGGCGCCGAATTGTTCGCCAACGCCGACGCTGAAGACATGTACGCCGCCATCGATCAACTGGTCGACAAACTGGATCGGCAGCTCATCAAGCACAAAGAGAAAACCACCGCACGCCTGCACGGTAGCAGCTCCCGCAGCGCGCACCACTTGTAGTAAAATTTGCCCACAAAATTTCACCACCCACATGAGGCACGGTGCACCACTTACAGACATTGTTAGAAGGAGAGCGCGTACGATGTCACCTGCCCGCTGCCAGTCGCAAACGGGCGCTGCAACTCATAGCTGATCTGCTGTCGGACGAAGAAGTCAGCGCTGACACACTGTTTGACGGGCTCATGGCGCGCGAACGCCTCGGCAGCACCGGCCTGGGTGATGGTGTTGCGGTTCCCCATTGCCGCATTCCGTCATCCGACATGCGCGCCGCGCTTGTCACCTTACCGGAACCCGTCGATTTTGAGGCCAGCGACGCAGCCCCAGTAGATCTACTGTTTGTATTGGTGGTGCCGGAAGATGAACAAAGTGCTCACCTCGACGCGCTGGCTACCTTAGCCGACATCTTCTCCCAACCCGACCAGCGAGCCCAACTACGCGCTTGCGCCTCTGACGACGCACTACGCAATACATTTAGCGCTCTACTTACCGACCAGGGTGCCGACCCGAGCGCCCAAAGCGCGTGAAACTCATCATCATCAGCGGCCGTTCTGGCTCAGGAAAATCCACGGTTCTAAACGCCTTGGAAGACGCCGGCTTCAACTGCATCGACAATTTCCCGGTGATTCTATTGCAATCGTTGGTGCACAACGTGTTGCGCGACCCGGCACAGCAAGACGCCAACATGGCGGTTTGCATCGACGCCCGCAGCCGCGACCTCGAACGTTTTCCGGAGATTTTGTTATCCATCGACCGTATGGATGTGGATTGCGAAGTGATCTATCTAGATGCGCTGAGCCCAACCCTGGTGAAGCGCTTTAGCGAAACCCGGCGTCGGCACCCGCTGACCAACGCAGACACCGACCTACGCCAAGCCATCGACGCCGAAGCGGAGGTACTGGAAAGCATCGCGGATCTGGCCGACCTCACCATCGACAGCACCCAGATGTCCAGTCAGGAACTGGCCGGTTTGGTCGCGACCCGTGTGGTTGCGAGAAGCGCCAGCGGCATCAGTTTGCTGTTTCGTTCGTTCGGCTTTAAGTACGGTGTGCCCGTTGACGCAGACATGGTGTTTGACCTGCGCTGCCTACCCAACCCGCACTGGGAGGAGGCATTGCGACCGCTCACCGGCCGCGACCAACCCGTGCAAGAGTACCTCGCCAAACAAGCCTTGGTCAGCGACATGATCGGTGACATCACAGCTTACTTATGTAACTGGATACCCCATTTTGAGGCCAATGCCCGGGTGTATATGACGGTGGCACTCGGCTGCACCGGCGGACAACACCGCAGTGTCTATGTGGCTGAGCGTATGGCGGAACGTTTTGCCGGCCACTATGACAATGTGTTAGTCCGCCATCGTGAACTGGCGAGACTGAAACCGGCGGCTAGTGTCCTGTTTGGTTAATTTGTTGAACTATGATGAGCCCAGAATCGTCAAGAACAAGGCGGGTTCCGCAGCTCATGTTGTAACATTAGCAAGGGAC
>JANQKS010000097.1 GCA_028281005.1 Pseudomonadales bacterium | reverse complement strand
AGACTTTGATCCTGAAAAACTGCTTGCCCGCTATGAGAACGGTGATCCGTTGGAAGAATTGTTAAAACAAGGTTCTGCTTAAGGCGCCAACCGCAAGCGTGTGAAGAGGGAGTGCGGACGGTGTAGAGAGGGCATGGAGAGAGTGCGGAGAGGATGAAGATAGAAACAGGTACCGACGAACTGCTCTGCGAACTTGAGCAGCGTGTTGCCGTGGTCACCTTAAATCGGCCACACAGGAAAAACTCGTTGAGCGATGAGCTGACTCCAGCCCTACGCGAAATATTATTGGTGTTAGAGGCGCGTGCGGATGTTGGCTGTGTGATGTTGACCGGTGCCGGTGATGCGTTTTGTTCCGGCGGCGATGTTGGGGGTATGGGTGGCGCACGAAATGCGGATGCATCGGATGCCAACGCGCCGGTGAAGAGTGTGGATGATCGGGTGGCGGAGCTGATTCGCAAACAAGAAGCCTTGACCCTGCGGCTATATGAGTTGGGTAAACCAACCGTTGCCGCGCTACCAGGTCCGGCTGCCGGTGCGGGCCTGTCCATTGCCTTGGCCTGTGATCTGCGGGTTGCGGCCAGCTCAGCCTTTGTTGTTACCGCGTTTAGGAATATCGGCATCTCCGGCGATTATGGTTCAAGCTGGTTTCTCAACCGCTTGTTGGGCCAAGCCAAAGCCAAAGAACTGCTATACCTCTCGGAACGCGTGGACGCTGCCGAATGCCTGCGTCTGGGGTTGGTGAATGCGGTGTTTGAGCCGGATGCCTTCCGGGACGAAGCGTTCACCTATGCGGCACGCCTCGCCAACGGGCCGACCGTGGCGTTGAACCGCATGAAGCGCAATATCAACCGGGGTGCCCTGCAGGGGTTGCGCGAATCGCTGGCGTTGGAAGCGGAACACACCATCATGAGTTTTGCCACCGAAGATGCCCAAGAAGCCGTGCGTGCGTTTGTTGAAAAGCGCCCGCCGGAGTTCAAATTCCGTTAGGTGGGTCGAGCGCAGATAGAAGTAGAAATGGATAGTCTGAAATGGACAATCAGAAAGGGATAACTAAAAAAAGAGGGGAGATTGGGAAATCAAAAGCAACTCCGCATACTTGACCGTGGCGCTATTGATGTGGGTGGGTGCGTTGAATGCCCACGCCGCAACGTCAATTACCGACCAGCACATCGCAGACGTAAACAACACAGCAGACTGGTTGGCCTATGGGCGCAACCATAATGAGCAGCGCTACAGTCCGCTGCGGCAAATCCATGACGGTAACGTCTCTGAACTAGGTGTGGATTGGTTCCTGGATTTACCCAATGACGTGGGTCTGGTGGCTACGCCCTTGGTGATCGATGGGGTGATGTATTTTACCGGCAGCATGAACGTGGTGCGAGCAGTTGATGCCCGCAGCGGCAAACTGCTGTGGCAGCACGATCCCCAGGTGGCGCAGGAGGTGGCGGGTCATAAACTGGCCGGGTGGGTACACAACCGTGGCCTCTCTGCTTATGGCAGTAAAATTTTTGCCGCCACATGGGATGGCCGCCTGCAGGCGCTGGATCGCGCCACAGGCAAATTGTTGTGGTCAGTGCGCACCTTCGACTTGGCGGATTCGCTATACATCACCGGGGCGCCAAAGGCGTTTAAAGGCAAGGTGTTGATCGGCAATGGCGGTACCGAGCACGGCCCCAGTCGCGGCTACGTTAGCGCATATGATGCCGAAACCGGCGAACTCGCTTGGCGCTTTTTCATAGTGCCGGGAAACCCTGCCGATGGGTTTGAAAATCCCGCCATGGAGATGGCTGCAAAAACCTGGAGCGGGGAATGGTGGGAACATGGTGGCGGCGGCAATGCCTGGCATGCCTTCACCTACGACGCCGAACTTGATCAGCTATACATTGGCACCGGCAACGGATCGCCATGGAATCAAAAACTGCGCAGCCCACAAGGCGGTGACAATTTGTTTCTGTGTTCGGTGGTGGCCCTGGATCCGGATACCGGCAAGTACTTATGGCACTACCAAACCGTCCCCGGTGAAACCTGGGACTATAACTCCAACATGGACATCGTGTTGGCGGACTTGGACCTTGCTGATGGCCCGGACCAAGGCTTGGACCAAGGCCTAGATAGAGGCCCGGTTAAAGCGCTGATGCACGCGCCGAAAAACGGTTTCTTCTATGTCCTCGACCGGCGCAATGGCAAGCTGCTTTCAGCGGAAAAGTTTGCCGATGTAAATTGGGCCACGTATGTGGACTTGGCCACCGGAAGACCTGTGGAGCGTGACGGTGCGCGTTATGAAGATGGTTCTGAAAACATCTACCCGTCACCGTTCGGCGCCCACAGCTGGCATGCCATGTCTTATAACCCGGGCACCGGGCTGGTGTATCTGCCGACCATACATATCTCGGCAGATTTTAAAGACGAAGCGTATGACAACAGTTGGCGCTCGGTGCCGTTTGAAGGCGGCACGGCGGTGGATTGGTCACAGGGCCCAAACCCGCGTGCTTACAACGGTGAGTTACAGGCTTGGGACCCTGTCGCGCAGGAGCCGGTCTGGTCGGTGCCCCAAGACGCTGCCTGGGCTTCAGGCACGTTAACGACCGGCGGGAACTTGGTGTTTCAGGGGGAAGCCAACGGCATGCTGCGTGGTTATGACGCCGCCACCGGCAAAGTCCTGTGGTCCTATGATGCGGGGTTGGGTATCTCCGCGCCGCCTATTACTTACGCCTTGGACGGTAAACAATATCTTTCCGTCCTGGTGGGTTTTGGCGGGGGTTTTGCCAGCCGCTTAACTCCTGGGTCCGAAGGTTTGGGTTGGGCTTACGGTGTGCACACACGGCGTTTACTCACCTTCAGTTTGGACGGCAAGTCGCAGCCCGCTGCGCAACCGGCGCCACATTTCCCGCCACCCTTGGTGCAAGCCGACTTTGAAGTGGACGCTGAGTTGGCAGAGGCTGGTGCCACGTTGTACCTACAGAAGACTTGTTACGCCTGTCACGGCGTTGATGTAGTGGCAGGCGGGATGGCGCCAGACTTACGCGCTTCGGCCATGACCTTGTCTGAAATGGAGCCGTTTTTCACGAACGTAGTCCGTGGCGGCGAACGTCTTGGACGTGGCATGCCGGGATTTCCGGAGCTGAGCGACAAAGAACTGGAGGCGTTGCGCCACTACATCCGACGTACCGCCCACGCAGCAGCTGAAGCGGCGCCGGGTGCGCAGTAGGCGGCTGGTTCCCTGATGAGCATCAAGGCGGAAACCACCTTTTCCTTAAAGGACCAGCTGTTTAACGAGCAGACGGTGCAACAGCTCGCCGACGCCATTGCCGCGGTGTCGCCGACGTTTGCCGCACAGGAGTATGTGGCACGCTCGATGGCTCAGTTCCCCACGCTGGAGCTCAAAGAACGGATTCACTGCCTGGTGAGTACCCTCGGAGATTTTTTACCCGAGGATTTCCTAGCGGCACGAGAAGTGTTGCTGGCGGCATTGCCGCCGCCACTGGACCCGAGTCTCAGCGATGACGACTTTGGCGAATTTATCTGGGTGGTGCCAGGGGAATTTGTGGCGCGCCACGGTTGTCGTGAAGAGTATCTGCGGGCTTCGTTGGCTTTTCTCGGCGAAGCGACTCGGCGGTTTAGCTCAGAAAGTGCCATTCGCCCGTTTCTGAAAAACTACCCGCAACAGACCATGGCTTTTGTGCATCAATGGGTGGAAGACGACAACTACCACACCCGGCGTCTGGCCAGCGAAGGTATCCGACCCTTTTTGCCTTGGGCGCAGCGTGTGATCTTGCCGTTACCAGAGATTGTTGAAGTATTGCATCGGCTGCATGCAGACAACACCCGCTATGTCACACGCTCAGTAGCGAACACTCTAAACGACATCTCCCGGTTGGACCCGGCTCTTGCGGTGGATACTGCCAATGTATGGCTCGCGGCTGCATCACAACATCCTGAGGAGCTGGAGTGGATGGTGCGACACAGCCTGCGCACCTTAGTGAAAGACAACAACACTGCAGCGCTTGGCTTGCTCGGCTACCCTGCGGATCCGCAGTTCAGTGTCAGCGGCGCGCGCCTCAACAAACGCGTGCGCGTGGGCGAAAACCTGCATTGGCAAGCGGAGCTCACTTCCAAGCGTGAACAGCGGTTGCGTATCAACCTGCGTATCCACTTTCTTAAGGCGAATGGCACCCACAGCGCCAAAGTATTTGCCATCAAGGATGTTGCGATGCAGGCGGGTGAAAAAACCCATCTGGAGAAAAAAATAGCCTTTAAACCGCGGACCACACGCGTGTTGTATCCGGGTAAACACTTTGCGGAACTGGTGGTGAACGGTGTGACGCGGCCCAAGCAGGCGTTTGATCTGGTGGTGTAGGGTCCCGAACTAAGAATTGCTGGCGCGTTCGAATATCCGGCGGATGTGCACAATCTTGTCATGCTCTGCAAGGCTTTGCTCCGGCAAGAAGACCTCAAACACTTCAATGGCAAGCAGCGCCAGTTGTGTTGGATGTAATGTTCCTTGATCAAGGCTAAGTGCTGCGCGGTGAAGTTGTATAAATTCGACTGCCGTTCGCAAAGCCTGCTGCTCTGCTTCATCTTGAGGATTGGGATACTCGAAACGCCATTGCGCCACGCGGGTGTTAACCGCCTGTTTTTCTGCCCCGCCAGCCTCGATCCCGCAGGCTGCGAAGATACGACAATCGTATTCACGACAAGTCTGCGGACGCATCGCATAGATACGGCATCTGCCCTGCTGCAGCATCGGACAATGGCCCTGCTCGTCGTAACCCATGACTTGGCTAGCGGTATTACCCGGCGCTGGAAATCTCACCACCTGTGGAATGGCTTGCAGTGCGGTCTTTTCGTCTGCGCGTATCTGTATAAAGTAGGATGAGCGGCAACAGGCATTGCAGCTCCCGCAGGGGACGTCTGCATCCTTGCCTGCCCGTGTGTTACGCAGCCATAGGGAAAATGGGCCGGCGTTGAAGCTATCTGCAATGTCGTTTTTGGACATGTAGCGCAGGGTAGACGGCGGCTCAAAGAGATGCCAGCCGTTTGCGCCCGCTGTTCAAAATGCGGCTGGCGAATCTCACCGCTTTCGCCCAAACTTGCGCCGCCAAAAACCACCCGCAAATTCATCATGAAAAAACTGCTCATTGCGCTGGCTGTTGTAGCAGCGCTCCTCCTCGGCGGCATAGCCATTGTGTTGCCGATGTTTGGCATGTCAGCCACAGACTTGGTGGCTAACGCCAAAGTGGGTACGGGTATGGGTGCCAAGCTGGCCTGTTCCGGGCGTTATATAAGTGGTTTGGAGGAGCAGCAGGCGGCCGCCGACTTGGCCTCCTACACGCCCGCCACCAACCTGCTAAACCTGCGTTATGACGATGAATTGCGCAGTGTTACCGCCAGTTTGTTTGGTATGGCGACCACCACAGCACAATATCGCGATGGGCTCGGCTGTACATTGGAGATTGGTGACACGGCACCCCTTGATGGATTGCAAGCACCCAGGGTGTCTGCGGGTACCGGGCCGTGGCCCCAGGGGGAAGGTCCCAACCCTTTGTTGTCCCCCCTGCAAGACAAGTTGGCCGCCATGTTAGCGGCTGATAATGCAGCTGGTCTGCAAACCCGCGCGCTATTGGTGGCGCACCGCGGCGAACTTGTCGGGGAAGCTTATGCACCGGGTTTTGATGCCGGCTCGATGTTGTTGGGGTGGTCGATGGGCAAAAGCCTCACCGCCATTGCGTTGGGTCGGCTGGAGCTGTTGGGGCAGTTGTCGGTAAAAGAGACCGGGCTGTTCTCTGAGTGGCGGCAAGACGCACGCGCAGACGTTAGCGTTACAGACATGTTGCGCATGACCAGTGGTTTGGATTTCAGCGAAGTATATGCCCCCGGCAGTGATGCCACCGCAATGTTGTTCACCGCCCATAGTGCATCCGATGTCGCGCTGGCGAGCCAGTTGGCCCATGTGCCCGGCCAGCATTTCTACTATTCGTCCGGGACCACCAACTTGTTGGCTCGGCTTCTAACGACACGTTTGGGTGGATCACAGGCGGCGCTTAACTTTTTGATGGAAGACATATTTACGCCGTTGCGGATGGCCCATACGGTGGCGGAACTGGACCCCAGCGGAGTTTTTGTGGGTAGTTCCTACGTGTATGGATCTGCCCGGGATTGGGCGCGCCTCGGCCAACTGATGTTAAACGACGGCGAACTTAACGGCGTGCGCTTGGTCAGCGCCGACTGGGTGGCGCGCGCGCAAGCTCCAAACGACAGCGCCAACGACAGCCGCTACGGTTATCAGTTCTGGTTAAACCGCGGTGGACAAGGTGATGGTTTGGATTTGCGTTGGCCCACACTACCTGCGGATGCGTACGCGATGAGTGGCAACCGAGCGCAGACGGTGATGGTGATCCCTTCGGCGCAGGCGGTGTTGGTGCGTCTCGGCTGGACTTCCGGTCGATATCCATTGAACAAAAATTTCACCGAGCTGCTGGGAGTGCTGGCCGATTACTGATGTCTGTTTACAGGCGGGCTGTACGCTGACGTTTGACGTGTCAGTACCCACCCCTATGCTGCTTTTGTTGCGTCCGCGCAGCAGCGATGTGCAGTGGGTGCGCCGCGAGCGGTATCAACTCTCCCCCACCGTTCGGGTGATCGAAACCACCGACAGCTTCGGCAACCTGTGCCAGCGCTTAGTCGCACCGCCCGGTACCTTCAAAATCCAAACCGAAGCAGAGGTATTGGTGAGCGCACCGCCACAACTGGGCTCGCACGCGGCTTTTGTGCCGGTTTCTGAATTGCCGGACGACACGCTTATTTATTTGTTACCGAGCCGTTACTGCGAATCTGACCGTTTTGGTGATATGGCGTTGGAATTGTCTGCGGGGCATGAGCCCGGTTATGCACAAGTGGCGGCCATCACCGAATGGGTGCGCAGCAATGTTCGCAACGTACCGCTGAGTAGCACCTATCCGGTGTCTGCCATTGAGGTGAATACCCGCCGGGAAGGTGTGTGTCGTGACCTGGCGCAACTGGCGATGGCGTTGTGCCGTGCCATCTGCATTCCCGCGCGCATGGTGGTGGGATATCTGCATGCGCTGGACCCCATGGACATCCACGCCTGGTTTGAGGCCTATGTTGGTGGTCGTTGGTGGACCTTTGACCCAGCCGTTGCGGATCAAACCGCACCGCGTATTGCCATTGCGCGGGGTCGAGATGCCACCGATGTGGCGATTTATAATCAATACGGACCACAGCTGTTACCCCGCGACATGCAGGTGTGGGTGTCCGTGGTCGAACACTAGCGAGGCTGAGCTTTAGATGCGTGGCTTAGGGAATAAACTGTTCGTTGAGAATCCGTTCTTCTAAGTTGTGATTGGGGTCGAACAGCAGCGTGACCTCTTTGTCCGGATCCACACAAATCTCTACCTCGGCGACATTTCTCACTTCGTGCGCATCCGCCACGGCGCTGACCGGACGTTTGTAGTGATCGAGGACAGTGAGATGAATGTGTGCGTCCTGGCGTAACACAGCTCCCCGCCAGCGGCGCGGACGAAACGCGCTGATCGGCGTTAACGCCAACACATCGGATCCGATGGGTAGGATGGGTCCTTGCGCCGACAAGTTGTAGGCCGTGGATCCTGCCGGTGTGGCCACTAAGCAGCCGTCGCACGTCAAACAGTCGATGCGCACCTTGCCGTCAATGGCAACCCGCAAATTGGCGGCTTGCCGGGTTTGGCGCAACAACGACACTTCGTTAAAGCCATACGCGTCCTGTTGCACACCGGAGTCTGTGGTGACACGCATGCGCAATGGACGTAAAGTTTCTTCCTCGGCGTTTTGCAATCGCTCCAACAACTCGTCTTCACTAAACTCGTTGAGCAGAAATCCCACGGTACCGCGGTTCATGCCGTAAATGGGTATCCCCAGCTGCATATGCCGATGGATGGCTTCTAACATGTAGCCGTCACCGCCAAGGGCAACCACAACATCGGCTTCGGCGGGCTCAACGGTCGGGTATTTGGCTGCCAAGGCAGCCAAAGCGTTCTCCGCATCCGCACTGCGACTCGCCACGAAGGCGATGTTTTTGCTCACTAACTGGTGTCCTGTTGGATATCTTCCCCCGTGTGCATCTAGCCATGTGACTCCCGCAGATACAAGAGAGTATGATCGCAGCCTGATCGCACAAAAGTGAGGGGATAAGGGATGTTTCAATGGGTGATGCGGCTTATTTGGGTGGTGCTGTTCGTGCCACAGGTGGCTCAGGCAGAGACTTACCTGGACCCTGCCGAAGACGCACAACGTTTACCGGATGACAGCGCGCCGCTGTTTTGGCGCGGCGAGCAGAAAATTGCCGGTTTTCGCAACATGGATAAGCTTGCGCCTAATCGGGTTATAACGGCAGGGGGTGAGGTGTTGGCCTTACCCGAAGCCAAGATTGATCTAGGGCAGACTATGTTAACCGTAGGCGACACCAGCATGAGCGTGGATGGATATTTCACCCGCCAAAAAGTGGCTGGATTGCTGGTGGTGAAAGACGGCAACGTTGTCTATGAGCGCTACGGGCTGGGCAATAATGCCGAGTCTCGCTGGGTTTCATTCTCCGTGGCGAAATCTGTTGTCGCCATGTTGTACGGAGCCGCAGTTAAAGATGGCTACATTGCCAGCATGGATGAAAAGGTCACCGACTATCTGCCGCGTTTAAAAGATTCGTCGTATCAGGATGCCAGCATCAAGAACTTGCTGCAGATGGCGTCCGGCGTGCAGTGGGATGAAGACTACACCGACCCGCAATCTGATGTTGCCAGCGCCAGTTGGGAGACGTTGTCCTTGTATGAGTACCTGCGGCGCAAACCGCGAGAGGCCGCGCCGGGTGAAAAATTCAATTACAACACCGCCGAAACCAACCTGGCAGGCACGCTGTTGCGCTCCGCCATCGGCAACAATCTATCGACATACTTAAGCGAAAAGATTTGGCGTCCGTTTGGGATGGAGTCGGATGCTTATTGGCAGCTCACCGAAGAAGGTGGCGGTGAGTTTGGCGGCTGTTGTATCAATGCGACCCTGCGCGACTACGCCCGTTTGGGGTTGTTTGCCTTAAATGGCGGAGTGCTTAAGGATGGCACGGAAGTGTTGGCCACGGATTGGATGGCTCAGTCCACCATACCGTCCAAGGCCTACGACGGGTATGGCTATTTTTGGTGGCTTAATCCCGATGGCACCTATAGAGCCGCTGGTATTTTTGGTCAGGGCATCTACGTCAACGCCAAACAGAACGTTGTCGTGGCACTACATAGCGCACGTGAACGCGCCAGCCACCCGGATGATGGCCGGCTGCAGATTGCGCTATTTGATGCGCTGGCCGCCGCTGTCAGCGACTAGTGCTCAAACCACTTTATAACTTAGGATCAGAGTTCGCCAGCTTTGGGCTGGCCAGGAAGAGTGAGGAGTAATATC
>JANQKS010000061.1 GCA_028281005.1 Pseudomonadales bacterium | reverse complement strand
GGCAATACGGTCTCATTCAAGGTCAAGGATTACCGCAAAAAGGGGCGAGAACGACATAAAACCATGCAGCTGAAGGCGAAGGCGTTCCTGCGCCGCTTTTTCATTTTGCTTTGCGCACAAACAGCACCAACTCGTGATTCACCAGTTCGTACCCATGTTGCTCGGCGATTTCGTGCTGCAGTTGCTCAATCGCTTCATTAACGAATTCGATCACCTTACCGCTGTCGAGGTCCACCATATGGTCGTGGTGCTCCTCAGTCGCCAATTCAAACACCGAGTGACCGTCGTCAAAGTTATGGCGGGTCACGATACCCGCCTGTTCGAACTGCGTCAGTACCCGGTAAACTGTGGCGAGGCCAACTGTCACATCGGCGTTGACTAACTCCCGATACACATCTTCGGCACTGAGGTGGTGGGGATCGGCGTTATCTAACACTTGTAGCACTTTGAGGCGCGGTAGGGTGACCTTTAGCCCTGCGTCCTTTAGCTCTGCCTCTGTCATTGTTGATCCTGTCATGGTGATCCTTTGTTTGGCGCACTTTCATCTTAAATGAGATTGATTCGCATTTGCAATTCTTGTATAAAGAACTTTCCGTCTGCAAATGTGAAGGGGAAGCTCACAGTGTCAGAAACCACGGTTGACGTCGAGACGATTGTGACCGCAGATGATCCACCCAAGGAAACCGTCACCAGCGGAATCCGGGCTTTGCTGCCATTTGCCCGTCCAGCGGCGATTCAGTTGCTCTTCAGTGCGCTCATCGCTGCTGTCGCGGCACTGTTTGGATTAGCGCCCTATTGGGTGATCTATCAGGTGGTCGTTGAACTCATGGTCGAATCCCCTAACATGGATTGGTTATGGTTATTGGTGGGTATTGCCCTCGCAGCCGTCCTCACCCGTTTCGTGCTTAACGGCCTGGCCAACTATGTAGCGCACAATGGCGCCTTCCGCATCCAATATGACATACGCATGAGTTTGGCCGAACATCTAGCGCGTTTGCCCCTTGGCTTTGTCACGCGGCGACGCTCGGGTGAGTTGAAAAAAGTCATGGCGGACGACGTTGAGCGTCTTGAGCTCTTTTTGGCGCATGCCATACCGGATTTGACCGCCGCGCTAGTCACCTTCGTTGCTCTGTTCAGCTGGATGGTTTGGGTGGACTGGCGTATGGCGTTGGCGGTGTTTGGCCTTGCCATCCCCGCTTTTTTTGCCATTGCCTTCGCCATGCGCAAAGCCGGGCACCATATGCAGGAATACAAAACCACCCAGGGGGAAATGAACGCTGCCATTGTGGAGCTGATCCGGGGCATGCCGGTAGTGAAGACTTTCAACCGGGACGAAGACGAAGTGCGGGGCACGGAGCGTGTGATACAGCGGTATGTCAGTGTCACCCGTGACTACAGTCTAGAGTTCCTGCCGTTCGGCACCATGTTTTATGTGTTGCTGGGGTCGAACGTACTTTTAGTAATGCCGGTCGGAGGGTGGTTGTGGAGCGCCGGTGCCTTGTCCACTGCCGATCTGCTGTTTTTCTTGATTGTTGGTTTAGGCGCATTGTCAACATTGGTGGCGTTGCTGTTCCTGTTTGCCAATCTGTCACACATTGCCTCGGGCGGGAAGTTGGTGGCGGATATCCTCGAGCAAAGTCAGATGGCGGTGAGCGAGGATGCTCATACCCTTCCGCAAAACGCTACCGTGCAGTTCGAAGACGTGGCCTTTAAGTACGAGGATGATTGGGTATTAAACGGTGTCAACTTTATCGCCCAAGCCGGCACGCTGACCGCACTTGTTGGGCCTTCGGGGGGCGGCAAAAGCACCATAGCGGCGCTAATTTGCCGCTTTTGGGACTCTCAATCCGGCAGCATCAAAATAGGTGGTGTGCCGATAAAATCGATGTCGCCTGATACCTTGTGTCAGCATGTTTCGATGGTCTTGCAAGAAAACTTCCTCTTTGATGACACCATCGGCAACAATCTCAAAGTCGGTAATGCAGATGCCAGCGACGTGCAGTTGGTCGAGGCGGCGCGTAAAGCGCAGATTCACGACACCATCATGTCCTTCCCCGAAGGTTATTACACTCAAGTTGGAGAACACGGTGTACGCCTTTCCGGCGGCGAGAAGCAGCGTCTGGCAATTGCCCGCGCGATCTTAGCGGATGCGCCAATAATTGTTCTGGATGAAGCCACTGCCTTTGTCGACCCGGAAAACGAAAACGCATTACAGCAAGCCATCGGTGAACTGGTGGTTGCTAAAACCGTCATTATGATTGCGCACCGGCTTTCCACCATCGTCGGCGCTGATCAGATTCTGGTGGTCGATCACGGGCGCATCGTTGAGCGTGGTCAACACGACGACTTGGTTGCGCAAGCAGGTCTGTATGCGCGGCTATGGGAAGACTTTAATACCGCTGACAATATTGTTCTGGGGGATGCAAAAGGTGTCTGAACAGGCTTTTTCACGCCATCGTAGCGCAGTGCGCACGATATGGGATTTAAGCGGTGATCAACAGCCGGTACTGGTTCGCTCCATCGCGTTTAAGGCGCTGCAAGCGGCTTTTGAGGCAGCACCTGCGGCGATCCTGGTTTATGTTATCAATGAAGTACGCTTGGCGGATCTATCGACCAATGAGTTGCTAGTTGCCATTGGTGTGATTGTGGTTTGTGTGTTTGGGCAGTGGGTGGCTGGTTATCAAGCGAACCGTTCCGCCTGGATCGCGACATTTGAACTGTTTGGCCGGTTGCGTGCACGTATGCTGAACCACGTGCGGCAGTTGCCGATGGCGTTTCACGATCAGCAGAAAGCCGGCAATGTGGTCACAGTGCTGACCCAGGATGTCAGTGCGGTGGAGAATTTCACCCACGAACCGTTGCAAATGATGATCGGCGCGGTGGTGGCGCCGATCATTGTGTTTATTGTCCTGACGTTCCAAGACGTTCCGATGGCATTGGCTACCGCAGCGAGTGTGGTGCTGGCGGTGCCTGTGTTTCTATGGGTGAACAAAGTATTTATAACGCTGGCGAAGCGTCGCCAGGTGCTGCAGGCGGACGCTTCGAGCCGCATGATTGAATATGTCCAGGGGCTACCCGTCATCCGCGCATTTGGCCTTGCGGGTGAGCGTCTCAAACTGTTCAGAGAATCACTGGAGGCATTTTGGCGGATTAACAACGATATGGCGGCGAAGCTGGCGCCGCTTGGTTCGCTGTTCCTTTCGGTGGTTTTCCTGGGTATTCCGCTGGTACTGTTTGCCGGCACCTACTGGTTACTTGGCGGCGCATTGGATCCGGGGGTATTTCTGATCTTCGCAATTCTCTCTTTGCGCGTTTACCTACCGCTGCTGGCTGCCACCGATGGGTTCGAGAGCATGCGCATGGCAGACGCCTCTTTAGACCGAATTGCGGATCTTATGCGCCATCCAAAGGAGCAACCGGTACTCGCCGATGCCCACGAAGTCAGCAGTTACGATGTCACTTTCGAGGACGTCGGTTTTGCCTACGATGACACCGAAACGCTGACGGATGTGTCATTTACCGCGCCCCAGGGGAAGGTGACTGCCATCGTGGGCCCATCCGGGGCGGGGAAGTCGACGGTGCTGCAGCTTATCGCGGGGCTACGTCGGCCGGATCGCGGTCGAATCTTGATTGGCGATTGCGACCAAGCGAATTTAAGTCAGGCCCAACTGTTCGATGCGGTCACGCCTGTGTTTCAGGATGTGTATCTGTTTCCCGGCACCATCTACGACAACATTGCGTTTGGCCGTGAAGACGCTGCCGCGGAGCGGGTCAAAGCGGCTGCCATTGCGGCGCAGGCACATGGCTTCATTGAACAGCTCCCGGAAGAATACGCGACAACGGTGTTGGAAGCCGGGGCTAATCTATCCGGCGGTGAGCGGCAGCGGATCGCGATTGCGCGTGCGGTGCTGAAGGACGCGCCCATTGTGCTGCTCGACGAAGTGACCTCGTCGCTCGATGCGACCAATGAACGTTTAGTGCAGCAGGCACTGGCGGAATTGGTCAGAGGCAAAACCGTTGTGGTGATCGCACACCGTCTGGCTACCATCGCCAATGCGGATCACATTGTGGTGATGGACCAGGGTCGAGTGGTACAACAAGGCACCCACGATGAGCTCATGGCGGCAGCGGGTGGTTTGTATAAGAGTTTGTGGCAATCCCGTCAGCGTGCAGCGCAATGGAGGATCCGTTGAGTTCGGGTTTCTCTGCGCGCCTACAGGCCGAAGTGGATGACGTGGTTTGAGCACTAGTCTCCACCGCACGCAGCTTCGCTGCGGACGCTGAGCCCCTGACCAGTCTTGAGCGGGAACTCAAGCAGCTGCAAACCCTAAACACCTACCACACTCAGGTATGCGCCATCCAGGATATCGCTCCGGGCATGTGTCAGATCACCGTGGGTGGCGGCTTAGTGGAGTACCCCCACCCGGGTATGGATGCCTTCGTATTTGTGTTTATTCCCGCTCAGGCCGGGCAGCGGCTACCTGAAGGCTTCAGCATGGTAGCCTGGCGGGGATGGCAGGGGGAGGATAAGCCGCATGGCGCTTACTATACGGTGCGTCGCGCCCGACCAGATGAGCTTGATCTGTGGTTTGTGCTGCACGGTGATGAACCACCTGGGACGTCCGCCGTGCTGTTGGCGGCTGTGCAAGACGAGCTGTTGGACATCGATGGTCTCTACGTGTTTGGCGCGGCCGCGACCAAACGCATCGCCGACGTGCGGCGCTACCTGAAACAACAGCTATCCCTGCCCGCACATCAAATGCATCTTACCGGATACTGGCGCGCCCGACAGTGCGCCATATTGCCGCGCCTGCTAGTTTTTTGGCCAGGCAGAGATCGCTGCCTGCAGTTCGGAATTTTCTGTCATCAGTTCAGCACAGGCCGACACTGCGGTTGGGATCAAGGCTGGATCCTTGGCATGCAAAGCACGGAGCAGACCTTTGAAGGCAGCCGCACACACGTAAGTGGGTTTACCCTCTGACCGGGTGTCTTTAAGCACCCATTCCGGGTTGCCTCTTTTGGCAGGCATTTTCATCAATACGCCGTTGCTGAGTTCGCGCCATTTGGTGGATCGTTTGGCACCACACTCCGCCCAGGTGTCGTCACCTGGCAGGTTATTTAGCCACTCCGCGACGGGGTCGACAGGCGTTTCAAGGGGCGGCTCCACACGCTGCTCAATGTCGTCGGCTAAGTCACCGTAGCCTTTGGCCTGAAGCTCTTTAAGTAGGGTTGGTGCGAAGTCGATCCCAAATGCCACGCGGTCTTTGCATAGTTCAATATTGTTGATGGTGCCGCTGGGCCCGCGTTTGTCCCGCACGACAATTTTGACCAGCTTTCCATCCGTGTAGAGAGTTGCGGTGGAGCGTGGCCAGTGTAAGTCGAAGCTGTCCATAAGTAGGCTCCGTTCGGTTTGTGTCAGATAAGTATCGGGCGCATTTGTAGGTGGACACAGCGATTCGTTCACGGTTCCACCCGGTTTTGATGTTATAAACACAAGTTAGATGCTTAAAACCGCGATAATGGCCATCAATAGTGTTCAATGGTGCAGTGCTTGATCCCGCGCAAGCACCGTGATTTGCACAGGTGCGCTCACTGACTGCTATCGGAGGATCTCTGTTTCAGTATCAATGCATGCAGGTGGGTGCCGGTAGGGGGCGGCTGATCGGTTTGGAGTGCTAGGCAACGATGTGCCGGACCCGGTTCAATCTGGAACAAGAAGCCATCGACTTCAATACTTACAGTGCCGCTTTCTGCTCTGCTTTGCGCACTGTCCAGCAAAAAGCTAAGCGCCTCCCCGTAGGCTGCCGGGTCCGGATTCTGCATTTCGATGCCGCGCAAGTGGCGGATGCCGTTGGGGTGCGCGCGTTGCGCTGAACTGATGGTAGGTGGTGGCTCATAAGGCCCCATCATAAACGGCAGGTCGGCTGAATCCGCGCTGCACAGTTGCCAACGGGTCACCACACCATCCAGGCGTTTGCGAGAAGCGTCGCGTATTTTGCTGAGACGCGCGCCACGCTCGGTGGCTGCGGCTATCGATTTGGCGAGCGGTTCGGCGGTTTCCAGGGCAAAGTCACACAATCCACGCGTCTGCAGCCAGCGTTTAAAGCGTATGAACAACGGCAAGCCGAGGCTTGCCAACACCGATGCGATGGCGGTAAGTACAGGCGTCAAGATCGCGTAAGGTGGCCGTGGATCAAATAGCTCTATGAAGCCGCCGGATTCGAAATAAATCATCGCGTTGTGGGCTTTCTCGGGCTTACTCCCCCAGACAACATTAAAGCCAGCTTGCTCGTAGTCCTCTACCGCCTGGTGGAGGTCTTCTACGCGAACGAGGTAATGGCTGGCTACAAAGGACATAAATTAGCTCTCAATGGCGGGTGTAGGTGGGATCAAAAACTGCGTCGCGATGCCTGCAATCAGGCATTCCAATTGACGTGTGTAACTGCTGCTGAAATCTGGCGGATTTGCATACAGAGGCAGAAAGGCATCCAGCGCGGCTTGCAGATGCGGTAAGTCAGCCAAATCTTCGGGGGTGAGGTGTAACAGACGGTATCCGCCGTGGTCCTGTTGCGCCTCCATGGCCTGCAGTTGCTCCTGTTTCTGGACGCTGTGAAACGCGTGGTCAATGACCATGGCGTAAGCCATCAGCGCGTCTGCGGGCGCGAAGTCATTATCGTGCAACACGGCTAGGGCAGATTCGATGATGTGAAAGGCCGCCCGCGTGGTGGGCCCAATTTTTACCCCATAGGCGCTGGCACCTGGGGTATCCAGTAGTGCACGGCGGAACGCTTGGCCCAGCTCGAGCAAATAGTCTTGCCATTGCAGTTGGGCCTGAGGCAACTCGATCTTAGTGCAAAACCAGTCCATGCAAGCGTCGAGCAGATCCTCGCGTGACGCAACGTGCCTGTACAAGGCAGCGGTGGAGACCCCCAATCGCCGTGCCACTGCATGCATGGAGAGGTCGTCTACGCCAATCTCTAACGCCGCATTGAGAATTGCAGATCGGTCGATCAACTGCGGACGGCCGCCTATGCTTTCGTTCATGGTAGAATTTTTTTTGCAAATGAGAATGATTTGCAATCCTAAGTGAATGGTATTAACTTATCAAGCCAGCAGGGAAAAGCACAGGGAAAGGAAGATTCGGATATGAGAGCTACCCGCATTTTCACCACGTTGTTACGTTACCGCGTCGCGAGCCTCATTCTGGTGGCCTTTGTGACTGCGTTGGCCGCCAGTCAGTTACCTAAATTGGAGATCGACAACTCCAACGAAGCTTTCTTCATGACCGGTGACCCGACCAAGCAGCGCCTAGATCAGTTTAAGGAGACCTTCGGCAACGATGACTTTGTCTTCATTTTGATCGATGTCGAAGATGCATTTGCACCTGCCACCCTGCAACGCCTTGCGGAGTTTGCCGATCGTTTAGAGATGGAAGTGCCACATTTGTTGGATCTCACCTGGATCGGCAATGTGGAGTGGATCGAAGGGGTGCCGGGTGGCATCGTCATTGATGATCTCGTCCCAGATTTCAACCTGCCCACAGCTGAGTTGCAACAGCTGCGACAAAAGGCGATTAACGATCCGCTTTATAGAGATCGCTTAGTGGCAAGCGACGGGCAAACCGTCGGCATCTTGATGGAGTTTGAGAATTATCCGGACATCGGGATAGACCCGCGCAAAGACGTGCCGCCGGTCATTCTGCAGTTGGTGGACGAATTCGAGGACTTGGATTCTCACGTCGTCGGCGGTCCCATTAGTGATTATGTAATGGATGAGAAGACCGCGGTGGAGGCCCCGGTGTGGGCAGGTGCGGCGCTGCTGGGAATGTGTGTTGTACTGATGTTCACCACCCGCAGCGCGGTGGGTGTCTTGGTGCCCGCGGCGACGGTTATTCTCAGCGTGGTGTGGACCATGGGTCTGTTTGCCTTTGTTGGGTTCAGACTGAACCTGCTGGTCATTCTGGTGCCGACGCTGTTGCTGTGTGTTGGTATCGGCGACACCATGCACGTTGTGGCGGAGTTTAAGCAAGCCATGCGCGAAGGCAAGGCGCGGCGTGACTCTCTGTTGCATACACTAGAGTTGGTCAGCCGACCGATTTTATTGACCACGGTGACCACCGCCGTGGGATTCCTAGCGTTTACTCTGACCGATTTGATTCCCTTGGTGCAGCTCGGCATGCAGGCAACAACAGGCGTGTTTGTCGCTTTTCTGTTGACGTACTTGTTTGCCGTACCGTTGTTATCCTTCGGCAAAGCCCACGTGCAGAGCCGTAGCGGGCAACGCGGAGATATTTTTGATCGCCTGCTGAACGCAACAGCGGAGAGTGTGTCGCGAAACAAGCCGGCCTACGGAGTGGTGTTTGCCGTGGCCACCGTCATTGCCTTGATTGGAGTGACGCGCTTAGAGATAGAGACCAATACCATCCAAGATCTCCCCGTAGACGATCCACTGCGCGCAGCATTCGAGTATGTGGATGACAATATGGGTGGCTCTATGTCGCTTGAGTTTGTCATTGATTCTGGCCGCGAAAACGGCATCAAAGATCGGCAGCTGCTGACCCAAGTTGAAGCTTTGCAACAATTCCTCGATGCCCACCCCTTGGTCACGCAAACCTCCAGTGTGCTGGATCAGCTTAAACAGATGAACCGTGCCGTGCGTGAAAACGATGCAGATGCCTATGTATTGCCGGACACCAGCAATCAAGTCGCCGAATACCTTTTGCTTTATGAAAGCGGCGGCGGATCCCAGTTGGAAAGTTACGTCGCTTTCACCTACGACCAGTTGCGCGTACAGGCACGCACCAAAAGTTTAGTCATGGCCGACATAGGCAGACTGCAAGCCGATGTGGATGAGTTTCTCGCCGAACAGTTTGCAGCGGAAGCCACCGTCTACTCCACGGGGACACTCGCTATGTTTGTGCGCTTGGCGGACCTCGTTGCGATTGGCCAAGGTCGCAGTTTCCTGTTTGCCTTAGTTGCCGTCACGATCATCATGATGCTGCTGCTACGTTCCGTACGCCTAGGTGCCATCGCCATGGTGCCAAACGTGTTGCCGGTGGCCTTTGCTTTGGGTGCGATGGGGTGGGCGGGCGCGCAGTTGAACATGATCGGTCTCGTGCTTGCGCCCATGATTATCGGCGTTGCAGTGGACGACACGGTGCACTTTTTTGTCAGGTACCGCCGCTACTACGGTGAATTGCAGGATTATGACTTAGCCTACAAGCAGACCATGCGCACTGTCGGGCGGCCGTTGTTGTTCACCACATTGGTGTTAGTGGTGGGTTTTGGCGGTTTTTCCATCTCCGATTTTGCCGGTCCGCGTAATTTCTCGTGGGCTTCCATGACAGCTTTCTCTAGCGCTTTGCTGGCAGAGTTTTTACTGGTGCCTGTTTTGCTTGCGTGGTTGAAACCCTTAGGCCGAAAGCAAACAGCGCCAGCCGCTGGTGCAATTGAGCCGGTGTAATCTGAAAAAAGGAGCTAATTGTGTTCAAGACCAAGTACGTAATGGCAACTGTTAGTTTAATTGCGGCGTTGCACAGTCATGCCCAAATGCCAACGGGCAGGGACATCGCCCAACGTATGGACGATGTTAATTCAGCCCAGGACGGCACGCGTGACGCCACGATGCTGATTGAGCGAGGTGGGCAGAAGCTGCAGCGCAAGCTCAATATGATGAATAAAAAGTTTGGAGACGACGAGCGTTCGATCATCCGCTTCATCGAACCCGCCGACGTGCGGGATACACAATTTCTATCATGGACTTATGAGGCGACAGAGAAAGATGACGATATGTGGGTGTTTTTCCCGTCGGAGAACCTCATTCGGCGCATCAGCGGCGGCGGTAAAAAAGGTTCATTCATGCGCAGCGATTTTGCCAACGAAGACATAGAGCAGCGTGCGGTGGACGACGATGTGCACATGTTGTTGGAAGAAAGTGAGTGGGGAAACGTTGCAGTTTTTGTGATCGAATCCGTGCCGATACCTGCAAAGGCCAAAGACTCCAATTATGCCAAGCGTAAAACATGGGTTGATAAGGAGACCTGGCTCGCGTTGAAGGTTGAGTACTATGACCGGCGCGGCCGGCTGCTCAAGCAGATGACTCAGGGCGGCATAGAGCAAATTGACGGTATTTGGACAGCCACAAAAATCATCATGGAGACGCCGCGCAAGAAGTCCCGCACGCTCATGCAGTATGCCAATGTGCGCTATAACCTCGGGTTACAGGACAGTGTGTTTGAGCAATCGTCGCTTAAACGTTAGCGTCGCCGCTATCTTCAGCTGGGTTTTGGCATGCTGTAGTCACGCTGCGAATGATCCGTTCGACTTTGATTTAACGGCCGCCGCTGCGGTCGATCCAACCTGGCAATGGGCGGGCTACTTTGAATCACGCAATCAGTACTTCACTGAAACCCAGGGTTGGGAGTCAACTCGCGCACAAGCGCGATTTGAACTCAAGTGGGTCCAGACCGTCATGAGTGGCGAAGTACAATGGCGCGGATTTGCCAGCGTGGATGTGGAACACGACGCGCGTACGCGTGATTATCGGGATGTTGTACGCAGCGAAGTTCGTGAGGCCTTTTTGGTGCGCGATGGTGTTGCAATGGACGTCACCGTCGGCAAGCAACGCATCGCCTGGGGCACTGCTGACGGGGTGAGCACCATCGACCGCGTAAACGCGGTTGATTTCAGAGATCCGATTGGCAACGCACGCACCTCCTCGCGACGCCCATCGTGGCTGGTGCGTGTGGAACGTAAGCTGCCCCTGGGTACCTTGGAAGCAGTGTGGTTGCCGCGGGGTCGCGATGTAAAGCTGCCGGAATTTGGCAGCCCCTGGGAGCCGACGGATTTACATAGTTTGCGGCAGCAGCGGGCAGACGGTCTGATACGGCTGGATATTGAGGATATAAAGGCGCATGAAGGCGGCGTACGTTACCTTGTTTATGGGGAAGGTTTTGACTGGAGTCTAGGCTACTTTAATGGCTATACGGATGCGCCCGTACAATTTAGCCAAAGGTTGGACCAGCTGCGATTGTCGCCCGTCAGAATACGCACATACAACGCAGCAGGTGCGGTAGGTTTAAGCAGCAGCACTTTGCGGGGTGAGATTGCTTTCGCCCCCGACACCTGGGTAGCAGGCCGACAAAGCGACCTGCTGCAAATGGTGGTTGGCTGGGATCGAACCTTCTTTGCAAATCTATACGCTAATTTACAGTTGTTCTGGGATGAAGCGCGCAGCAGCGAAGAGTCTTACGGCGTGACGTTTGCGCTCACCAACAAAGTCTGGGACGATGCCGCCGATATCGGTATCCGCGGCCAGGTGGCCAATGCGCAGCAGCACGCAGTAGAAGTGTTTATGGATTACAGCTTCGGTGACAACCTCAAGCTAAGCACAAAATACCTTGTTTTTGACGGCAGTACCGGGTCCCCGTTGGGCGACTTTGATGCCAACGATTTTCTGGAGTTGACATTGCGGTGGGAGTTCTAATGGTATTGAAAGCCTTTTTCAGCCACACGAAGGAGATGAACAGAGTCGCGGTTATTTCTTCCATGCCACCAAACCCGCCAACGAACGGGATGCCGCGAAGAGCGTTACATGACTGAGTATTCCCTGGCTAGAGTTTTCCACATCATAGGTGTAGTCATGTGGATTGGCGGTGTGTCCATGGTTACCACGGTGATCTTACCGGCTGTACGGCGTCTGGCCAGGGCGGAAGACCGCATTGCGACATTTGAACGCATCGAGCACCGCTTCTCCTGGCAAGCTCGAGTGGTGACGCTGATCACCGGTGCCAGCGGTTTTTACATGACATATGAGTTGGATGCATGGCATAGATTTGGACAACCGGCGTTCTGGTGGATGACCGCCATGGTCCTGGTATGGGTCATCTTCACACTGATTCTATTTGTGCTGGAGCCTTTGGTCCTGCGTA
Source organism: Pseudomonadales bacterium (assembly GCA_028281005.1). GTDB lineage: Bacteria > Pseudomonadota > Gammaproteobacteria > Pseudomonadales > Azotimanducaceae > UBA4421. The sequence continues at coordinate 4,786 of JANQKS010000061.1, read as the reverse complement.
AGCTGTTTTTACGCAAAGCCGTGGAGCAACCCGAACGCACATTTGCGTTTATGCAGCGCATGCATTGGGTCCTGCTAATACTGAGCATGGTGACCATCGCGGGCAGCGTTGCCGGCAGTCACGGTTGGTTCTGGTTGTAGCCTTGGCTTGCCGACCCGCCGCCCCTAGCGCCAAGTCACCTCCATGGCAAAGAAGTGATCGAACACTTCCCTATCCGGATGGTTCAGGGGGTTTTTTTGCGGGCTGCGAATGTAAAAATCCAATTGTTGGGCCGCAGGATTGATTGCTCCGGCTTCGCCGCTGCTGGGTTCCAGCATCACCTTTAAGGTATCCCGGTCGCGCATGCCTTGGGTGACCATAAAATGAATTTCAAAGTCCTCATACAGAACCTGATCATTCAGAGTGGCACGGCCGTAGCCCTAACCGGCGACAAACAGCAAGCTTTTAGGCCAGTTCGCGTCGCCGCAGCCGGAGTTACCGTGTTCAAAAATATAAGCGACCACGCCACCGTCCTGACAAGGTGCAAACTCATGAAACCGCTCTAATTCAACCACATAGTGCCCCTCGGGCAGCTCCAACGCAGCGCGAAACACGCCACTGTTGTCGATTTCGTTGACATCGATGAGGATATGTCCGTCGACTTCCCGCAGATGAGAAGCATCGTCGTCCATATGGTCCCAGGGGGAGAGGTCATCCAGCGTGCCGGCCTGGTAAATGCGTCGACCGACGATATTGAAGCGTCCGTCGTAGAGCTCGTGTTGCTGTGGTGCGTACAGCGTCATAGTGGCCTCGGGTTGATGGCGGGGCCCGCGTGCTGTTTGTTTTTCTACGACTGTATCAGCAGCAACCGAAGTTGACGAACTTTCAGGGATTGGTTTGTTTTCCTGGGTGCAGCCTGCCGCCACGCTGCACAGGATGGCGCACAATATCAGGTAGATTTGCGTATTTGCCATAGTTGAGTTGCCGCCAGGGCTGAAGGCAACAACGTAGTCGCAACGATGTGTGTCATCAAGGGCATGTCACCGCTGGCCAAGTGTTTAAGCGCTGCATTGTAGCTGACCCAGATCGTCGAGCACTTGCTCGCAGAGTGTATCCACCGCCGCCACGGTTCTATTGCCATCGCCGATGACCTCCAGGTTAAACACCAGGCGGGTTGCTTCTGTCGCTTCGACAAACGCTGCCAACTGGTCGCGCACACTTTGCGGCGGCCCGGCGAAAGCGGTCTGAGCGGCGTATTCTGCTAACTGATTGCGCTCGATAGGGTTACCTTTTTCATCCGTGTGGCGACGCCCTGCCTGGGGTACATGTGGCCAGTTGCCATTGTCGAAAGAGCGCGTCAACGACTTGCGCAGTTCATTCCGCGTGTTCTCCTCAGTGTCGCCGAAGGCCACCATCACGGTGTGAACGTGCTCTACTTGACCACCACCGGCCTCGCAATAGGCTTGTTCAACCTTTTTTCTTGCCGCTGCGGGTGTTGCAAAATAGTGCTGCAGTGGATAGCCCTGTTGCGCAGCCCAGCTGATGCCCTTGGCTGAAGAGGTAGCCAAATAAAGCGGAGGCGTTGGCGAAAACGGCGTGGGGTGCAGCACGCTCAAGCCGGTATTGTGCCCAGGTGCGGCCAGATCATTGCCGCTCCAGCATTGCTCGATTGTTTGGGCGCTGGCCATAGGTTCCTCATCCCAACAGCTGGGGTCGATGTCCAACATTTCGAAGTCTTTCAAGTAACCGCCACGCCCTAGCCCAAGCTGAAAGCGGCCGCCACTAAGCTGGTCGAGTAGGGCGGCTTTCTCCGCGATGGAAACGGCGTGTTCCAAGGGTGCTAGGGTGACCGCAGTACCTACGCGGATTTGATGCGTGCGCCCGAGCAAAAAAGCGGCGGCGGTTAGCGCGCTTGGGTTGATGCCAAATGGAATGAAGTGGTGCTCGGTGACCCACAGCTCATCGAAGCCCAGCGACTCTGCCCGCGCTGCTTCTTGTAGGGTGACCTGTACAACGTCGTGGTGGGTGGTGCCTAAGTCCGCGCCCATGTTTAGAAAAAGGCCGTAGCTCATGTGTAGTCCGCCGTTAATTATCGTAAGTCTTCAAGTGGTTTGAGCACTAGATCTTGGAGAAACATTACATTAATGCATATGAAATTGTAAATGAGTATCATTCTCAAATTTATGTTCAAAAAGTGTTGTATAAAAAGTGCTGTTTAAAAAGGTGTTGTTTAGAAGTACTGCCCAAAACAGGTATTGCCCGAAATAGGTATTGTGTAGAAGAACTATGGTACAACTTTCCGTGGCTGTCATTGGAGCCGGACCGTGTGGCCTGGCCGCCACTAAGACACTGCTGCAAGCGGGGTTTGCAGTGACTTGTTTCGAATCCTCCGATGTTTGGGGTGGCCATTGGGTGATTAACAATACCAATGGTTGCTCTGCGGCCTATGAATCGCTCACCACCAATACAACCAAGTCGATGAGTCGATTCAGCGACTTTGAGATGCCGTCAGACTGGCCGGAGTTTCCAGCCCACTATCAGGTACGCGACTGGCTGGACGATTACGTTAGCGCATTTGAGCTAGAGCCGCATATTGAACTCAACACCCGGGTGACCCACGCAGAGCCCAGCGCTACGGGTTGGAAGATCCGTGCGGTGGCGCCAAACAGCACCACTGTGCGTGATTTTGACGCGTTGGTTGCGGCGTCGGGAAACTACTGGGATGCGCGCCTGCCCGAGTTTCGGGGGCGCTTCAGCGGCGAGATGTTCCACGCCCAACAATACCGCTCACCCAACAGCCCCGTAGACGTGAACAACAAAGTAGTGGTGGTGGTTGGCTCCGGCAATACCGGATGTGAGTTGGCCCTGGAAATTAGCCGGGCAGGTGCCCATCAGGTGTATCTCTCCGCGCGCTCAGGCAATTGGATCATGCCGAAGTATGTGGACGGTTCCAGGGGCCCGGTCTCTATCGCTGCCAATGCCCCCATGAGTCACCCGCTGGACCCGGTCCCGGGCGTCCTCAAAGTGCTGCCGCAGGCAGCCAGAGAGGCAATTTTCACTCACCTGGGCGGTTATATGATGCGTAAGCGATTTGGCGACTTGCAGGCCGAGTTGCACAAAGCCGGCTTACCCGCAGCGCCGCAACATCCGCTCGCCAAGCGGCCGGCGGTGGCACAAGGCTTATTGGATGTACTGCGCTGCGGCCGAATTATCGCGGTGGGGGCGATCGAAGCCTGTACAGGCAAAACCCTGTCATTTCACAGTGGTGAATCCATAGAAGCGGACGTAGTCGTTTGCGCCACCGGCTACCGACTCACCTACCCTTACTTAGATCAGGAAGTGTTGGATACGAGTCACGACGACATGCAGCTTTTCTGTGGGCTGATGCATCCGCGTCAGCATCACCTTTTTGTCGTCGGCGTGAGCAGACCCACCGGCGGGTTCTGGCCAATCGCCGAGGTGCAAGCGATGTTTATTGCCGAACTGTTAAGTGGCAAGTATGTGTTACCCACGCAGAAAGCCATTGACCGTCAGACCCAACCGGTACTCAACCGCATGGCGTTTAATCCCGCGTTGTATAACCTGGCCTTACAAGAAGAACTGCGCCGTGGCTATCAGCGCGTGCAGCGTCACGCAGGCGCTCCTTAAGCAAATACCGATAGCTCGAAGATCTGGTATGTTACGGATTTGCTGCACTGAGTAGATTGTAATGAGTGAAGCGGATTCCCAGAGTGAAGAAGTATCTCGCGCCGAGTTTCGGACGCCCGAGCAGGAACAGGCCGCGGCGGGTGCTGGCGTACCAGGCGCTTACGAGATGCCGATCCAAGACATCAACCCGGTCAACGCCCACATTTTTAAGAACAACACCTGGCCGGCCTATTTTGAGCGTTTGCGCAGTGAAGATCCCGTGCACTTCAACGAGATCAATACTGCGGGACGCTACTGGTCACTCACCAAGTACCGTGACATTAAACAAGTCGATACGGATTGGAAAAACTTCTCTTCTGCGTCGGGCATTACCCTCGGATTTAAGGTTGGCATGGAAGTACCCGGGAGTATGTTCGCCGGCGCCAGTGCCTTCATCTCGCAAGACCCACCCAGCCATGACGAACAGCGTAAAACAGTCACGGGGGTGGTCGCGCCGGGCAATCTGGCCAAGCTCGAACCGCTGATCCGGGAGCGTACGGTACGTGTCCTCGAGTCGTTGCCTGAGGGTGAAGCGTTTGACTGGGTCGACAAGGTTTCCATCGAGCTCACCACCATGATGTTGGCCACCTTGTTTGATTTCCCATTCGATGATCGGCGCAAACTGACGCGCTGGTCCGACATTGTATTTGCCATCCCGGAACCGGGTGGGGTGGTGGAGTCGCAGGAGCAGAAGCGGCATGAGCTGCTGGAGTGTCTGGAGACGTTCACCCATCTTTGGGAAGAGCGCCGTGCAAACCCCGGTGATGATCTCGTTTCGATGTTGGTGCACGGCGAAGCCACCCAGGACATGCCACCCGCTGCGCACCTGGGTAATCTGCTGCTGCTGATTGTCGGCGGGAATGACACCACGCGCAATACCATGTCAGGCAGTGTGTATGCCTTGAACAAGTGGCCAGAGCAATACGACAAGTTGATCGCACAGCCACAGTTGATCCCTCAGATGGTGGCTGAAGTGATCCGTTGGCAAACACCGCTGAACTACATGCGGCGTACGGCCACACAAGACGTAGAAGTGGGTGGCAAGCAGATAAAGAAAAACGATCAGGTGTTGATGTGGTACGTATCGGGCAATCGTGATCCGGACGTTTTTGAAAATGCG
>JANQKS010000121.1 GCA_028281005.1 Pseudomonadales bacterium | reverse complement strand
CAGCTTTACGCTAACTGCGTCATTGCTCGTCGCAATATCCGGATATTCCTCCTCACTCTTCCTTGCCAGCCCAAAGCTGGCGAACTCTGATCCTAAGTTTTCAAGTGGTTTGAGCACTAGGGGACATCAAGTGGCAGTTCAGTGCCGCGCTGAAGCCGCTACGTCGCAGGCATTGGAATGCGAACTATTTTCAATAAGTTATTGATTTAAATGGAAAAATTGAAAATTTCGAGCGGTGGAGGTACATTGCTCAGGAGTTGTAGCAGGCTCAAAATGAACATCTTTGCCGCATCCACAACACGTGGCCGGGGCGAAGCATGCAAACGAAACACACGATAGTCGCGAAAGGAGGCATTGTTGACATGCGAGGAAACAAAAAAGTCATCGAGGGATTGAATGGTTTGCTGAGTTGGGAACTGGCGGCTGTAGATCAATACTTCATCCACTCCCGAATGTACCAAGATTGGGGTCTAAGCAAGCTTTACCAGCGCACCGATCACGAAATTGATGACGAGAAAGGCCACGCGTCAGCCTTAATCGAACGTATCTTGTTTCTGGAAGGCACCCCTGATGTGGTGACACGGGTCGAAATCAATGTGGGGCAAGATGTCCGGCAGATGTTGCAGAACGACTTAAACGTGGAGCTTGCTGTAAACAAAGAAATCAAGGCGGTGATTAAGCTGTGCGAAGAGAAGCAGGACTATCAAAGTCGGGCCATGCTGCAACAGCTACTAGAAGATACCGAAATGGACCACACCTACTGGCTGGAGCAGCAGCTGGGATTGATCGAAAAAATGGGTCTTGCCAACTACATCCAATCTCAAACCTGATCGCTCGACCCTTCAAAGATTCTGCGCGCGGTTGACAGCTACACACCCACATGGTTTTAATAAGGACTATTAAGTTAATGGCCGTTATTAAAGGCGAAGCGATGGGTTGCATGCGTAATGACTGAAGCAGACCTGCCCGACTGGGATCTGGTGCACATCATAGGCATACCCTGGTGGCGCATGCCGCAGATGCCGTTTGCCACGCAGCGCTCAATCGAGCTACAACAACAATTACCGCTGGCGGCCACGAATGGTTAAGCCGACGGCTGACGGGCAGGCCAAACTCGGACGGCCGCCCATGGTGGATCGAGCCCAGATACTGGAAGCTGCCATTGCCATTGGCCCGCAACAACTGTCGATGCATAAGGTCGCGCGTTATCTCGGCGTATCGGCAACCACTCTCTATCGCTATGTGGATTCCAAAGAAGCCTTGCAACAAGCTTGCATGGACGAGTTTTGTTCCCGCATTGTGCTGCCCGATGCGAGCCTGTCCTGGCAAGCCTATCTAGCGGCATTGGGTCGCAGTTTTAACGATGCCTTGACGGCGACCCCAGGCGCTCACGCCTACGGTACCCAAATAGGGCCAACCACACCGGTGGCTTACGGGATATTAGAGCACGCCCTTGGTGTATTGCTGCGCGCTGGCTTTCCTCCCGCCATGGCCTTTAACGCCTACGCATTGGTAGTTGATCATGCGTTCACAAGCGCAGCAAAGCGCGAACGCATGGCTGAGTTTGAAGCGGAGTTTGGTGCAGGCGGCTATCAGCTGCTGCGCGACCGCGCCGCACATCTAGAGAATTTTCCAGCGCTGGCCGCCACGTTGGAGGCGGTGTTGCCGCCGGATTTTGACGCCACCTATGAAATGCGTTTGGCGATGTTAGTAAGCGGGATCGCTGCGCAGCTTGAAACGCAGGGTTTGGCGAGCTCGGCCAGAGAGGGCGCGTGATAAACAATTCAACATGGGCACCAAAAACAGGCATACGACATGCAACTTGAAATCATAGGGGCCGGCTTTGGCCGCACCGGTACGCTGAGCCTTAAACACGCGCTCGAACAACTAGGCTTCGGCCCTTATTACCACATGGCGGAAGTAGGCCTACATCCTCAGCACATACCGTTGTGGCGCGCGGCCACACGCGGCGAGCCAGTGGATTGGGAAAGTATCTTCGGTTCTTTCAGGTCGACAGTCGACTGGCCGGCGTGCACCTTTTGGCGAGAGCTGTTGGCTCTCAATCCCCAGGCTAAGGTGTTGCTTTCAGTCCGTGATGCCCAAGCCTGGCACACTAGTGCTCAAACCACTTGAAAACTTAGGATCAGCGGGTTTGTGGGGTTCTTGGGCTAGACGGCGTACCGCCGGTGGGGTTGGGCCCCATCAAGGTGCGCCAACAACGCCCAAGGACCCC
>JANQKS010000119.1 GCA_028281005.1 Pseudomonadales bacterium | reverse complement strand
GATATTGCGACGAGCAATGACGCAGTTAGCGTAAAGCTGGCGATCTCCCACAGGGCGGGTCTGTGGGGCCCTTGGGCGTTGTTGGCGCACCTTGATGGGCCCAACCCCACCGGCGGTACGCCGTCTAGCCAAAAACCCCACAAACCCGCTGACCCGAAGTTTTCAAGTGGTTTGAGCACTAGATACGGTCGAGTACCGACATCAGGGCCGCCTCATGATGCAACTGCCAGCTACGCTCACTAAAACGCCCACCCTATGGGGTCTATTCTTCGCTACGGTCCTCATCACTTTGTCATTTCCGGTGGCCTCGGGTTATTTCGATATCACGCTGGTGGACGGGATTTCTTCCCCCCAAGAGACGCGCAGCGTCATCGAGGGCTTCTCGCCAGAACAACGCAGCGCCCACGCGTGGATTACCGGCACCTTGGACGTTGCTTATCCACTCGCGTACGGTCTGTTGTTTGCTGGCGTGACCGTTTGTTTTTTCCCCGTGGTGGGCGGCTACCTGGCACTGCTTCCGCTGCTCTGTATCCCAGTAGATTTGTTTGAAGGGCTGGTGCAAATCTTCGCCCTCACCGGCGTGGCGGATTGGGTGGGGTTAAAGGCGGTGGTGACGCCGTTAAAGACCGCATTGTTTATGTGCGGATTGGCCACGACCGTGGCAGGGTGGTTGCGATGGGTGTATTTAAAAGTACGTTTATAACCTCCTAGTGCTCAAACCACTTGACCGTCTTACGTTTAATACTGGCCGCTTGGCTCATCATCATCACCGTCTATACCCTGTTTGTCGTAGCCGAACACGGCATTAATTTATTTCCTGCGTTTTTCGGTGACATTGCCGCCATGGGTTGGCCGGGCCAATTCAACATGGACTTTATGGGTTTTCTATTTCTCTCAGCGACGTGGGTCGCGTGGCGTCACCACTTTAGTCCGCTCGGTTGGCTCCTTGCAGTGCCCGCCTTTTTTGGCGGTATCCCTTTCCTCACGGTTTATCTATTGGTCATCACACGTACGCCGGGTTGCGACATGCAAACCGTTTTCTTGGGTCCGCAACGGGCTGCGGCAAACCCTGGGCAATAACCCCAATCGCGTCACTCCTCGAATTTGCATGGCACCGCAGCCCTGACGAAGCTATGCTTCCCCTCGTCCAGGGCGCTAAGCGCCAGCTGGCATTTCCCAAACGCCATGCAAAGATGCAACCGCAACGGACTGAGGAATTGGCATGAACAAACTAGCAAACACCGGCTTCGCTGTGGCATTGGTCACCTTGCTTGCCGCCTGCGCCCCGGAAGTAGGCAGTGAAGCCTGGTGCGAAGATATGGCGGAGAAACCCAAAGGGGACTGGTCGGTCAACGAAGCGGCTGAGTACGCCAAAAGCTGCGTATTCAAATCATCTAACAACAACTAACACCCCATAAGGGCGCTTGCAGCATGCTTCTGCACGAGTCCAACTTAATCCACATCGGCTATCTGTTGGTGGCTTGGTGTGTGATTGTGTTGTACGTCAATCGGACCACCGCCAACCGCTTCCGCACCACATTGCGGTTGCTGCAGATCATTCCGGTGATGTTTGCCATCGATCTGATCCTCGGCTTCACCTTAATTGACCATCTCTACGACAACCAGGCGTCCGCCAGTTGGATGTCAAAATCGATCATCATCTACCCGCCGATGTTCATCGGTGCGGTCTGGTTTATGTTTCGAAGCCGGCGCCAGCAGAAAAACGACTAAAGTTTGATACGCTATAGCCGTCGTCTGACCTGGGAGAGAGCAAATGTCGGCAAAACGCATCGCTCTGTGGAGCGTAGGCATATTCCTTTCGGCAGTGGTGCTGGCGGTGAGCTTGGTGTGGTATTTCATCAACACAACCCCCGATGCATTTGCAGGTAAGTACCAAGAAAACTGCGCGTCCTGCCACGGTGAACATCTAGAAGGAACCGGCATTGGTCCCGCTTTGGTGGGCGTAGAGCTGCAGCATGGCGATTCGGTGGAGGCGCTCGTCGCCAGCATCACCAAAGGTTTCCCCGAGCGCGGCATGCCGCGGTGGATGGCAAGCATGGATGACGGCACCATCGAAAGCCTGGCCATTTACGTGGCGGAGCAACGTGCCAACCGGCCGTTCAGCGACTTTAAAACCAACAAACCGCTGGCCATCCCCACCACCGTCCAAGCAAGTGAGGAGCACAGCTTTGTGCTCGAAGTTGTGGCTACCGGTATCCACGCCTTACCTTACTCGGTTCAACCTTTGCCCGACGGCTCGTTTCTGATTACCGAAAAACAGTTTGGCCTGCGCCATGTATCCGCGGACGGGCAGATCTCTGAGCTGATTGCCGGCACCCCTAAAGCCCACGACAGCGGCATCGCGGTGGGTGAGCTCGAATACGGCAGCGGTTGGATGATGGACGTTGCTATCCACCCCAACTATGCGGAGAACGGCTGGATTTATCTCCACTACGGGGACCTTTGCGAAGACTGCGATTCATTCCGCTCTCCCAGCATGAACCGCGTGGTACGCGGTCGCATTGAAGATGGCCAATGGGTGGATGAAGAAGTGGTCTGGGAAGTCCCCAAGCCTTTATATGTGGGATTTACTGACATGGCCGCCGGTGGCCGGCTGGCCTTTGACAGCGACGGTTTTTTGTATCTTAGCGTTGGCATGATGGGCCCTTCCAACTACCAAGGCATACAGGACTTAAGCCTGCCTTATGGCAAGACTCACCGGGTTCGAGATGACGGCAGTTTGCCAACAGACAATCCCTTTAAGGACACCCAAGGCGCCTGGCCGACTACGTGGACCTACGGTCACCGCAGTCCACAGGGCCTGGAAGTGGACCCGGTCACAGGCAAACTATGGGGCACCGAAATGGGGCCGCGCGGGGGTGATGAAGTTAACCTCCTGCAACCGGGCAAAAACTACGGTTGGCCACTTTACTCCAAAGGGGTTAACTACGATGGCACCCCTGTAGATTATGGTAAACACCTCGGCATTGAGTTCGATCTGGCTGACATCACCCAGCCGGTGGTTGATCTCACACCATCACCTGCGGTCTCCAGTTTTAGCTTCTACCAAGGCGAAGCATTTCCTCAGTGGCAGGACAATCTGCTCGTAGGTAGCCTCAAAGCTACCGAGCTGTATCGCATGGTGCGCAAAGATGATGACATCGTACATATCGAAACCCTGCTAAAAGACTTTGCGCGCATCAGAGACATCGAGGTGGGTTTTGATGGCAACGTATATTTATTGTTAGAGCATACCGAGGGTGGACAACTGATACGCATGACACCTGTGGAGCAGGTTAGCCGCGCTCACTCATCATAAGCTCACCCAAACTAGTGCTCAAACCACTTTATAACTTAGGATCAGAGTTCGCCAGCTTTGGGCTGGCAAGGAAGCGTGAGGAGTAATATCCGGATATTGCGACGAGCAATGACGCAGTTAGCGTAAAGCTGGCGATCTCCCACAGGGCGGGTCTGTGGGG
>JANQKS010000111.1 GCA_028281005.1 Pseudomonadales bacterium | reverse complement strand
ACCTTGATGGGGCCCAACCCCACCGGCGGTACGCCGTCTAGCCCAAAAACCCCACAAACCCGCTGATCCTAAGTTTTCAAGTGGTTTGAGCACTAGTGCCCGGTCATACTTGAGCGCTTATGTCAGAAATAACCATAAGCAAGCGCCAACGTAGCTATACCCTGTTTTTATTGGTGGTGGTGTTCACCTCCAGTCACGTCGACCGGCAGATCGTGGCGATTCTGCAAGAGCCGATCAAACAGTACTTTCAAATCAGTGATACACAATTAGGGTTACTGACCGGCGTCATGTTTGCGGTGTTTTATGCCACCTTGGGTATGCCCATGGCCATGTGGGCAGACCGTCGCAACCGCCGTAACTTGATCACCTTTTCCATCACACTGTGGAGTGCCATGACCGTGTTGTGCGGCGCCGCCATGCAATTCTGGCAGCTGCTGCTCGCACGGATTGGCGTGGGTGTGGGTGAAGCCGGTTCCAACCCACCCTCGCACAGCATCATCTCAGACTTATACAAACCTGAAGAGCGCGCTACCGCCATGGCGATATTCAGCCTGGGGGTCAATCTTGGTGTCATGTTGGGTTACCTGATCGGCGGCTGGGTCAATGAGTTTCTTGATTGGCGTTGGGCCTTTGTGGTGGCCGGCGTGCCCGGTCTGCTCATCGCTCTAGTGGTGCGTTTCTCCATGGTGGAGCCACCACGGGGTTATTCCGACGGCATCGTTGAGAAACCACCCGCGCCTCCCTTCTGGTCAGTGGTGCGGCACATGGTCAACAACGCCATCATTCGCCAAATTGTGGCAGGCACCACGCTGATTTCTTTTGCCGGTTATGCCGCCATCGCCTGGGTGCCGGTGTACCTGCAGCGGGTTCACGGCTACACCACCGGCGAATCCGGCACGATCCTCGCCATCGCCATAGGTATCTTTGGCGGTTTAGGCACATTTTTTGGCGGCTATTTTGCCGACCGGCTGGCCAAACGTAACGAAGGCTGGCGCGCCTGGATTGTCGCTGCCGCCTGTATCGTCTACCTGCCATTTGGGTATTTAAGCCTCACCGCCACGGATCCGTTCTGGGCCGCTGCTTGGTTTTTTGGTCCGGCCATTTTTGGCGGGGTCTATTTGGGCACCAACTTCGCCTCGCTACAATCTCAGCTACCGGTGGAAATGCGCTCGGTGGGCGCCGCCATTAATCTGTTTATACTGAACATTATCGGCTTAGGTTTGGGGCCTTTAACGGTGGGCGCCATCAGCGACGCCACCGCGGCTGTCGACGGTATCGACAGCATCCGCAACGGGCTTTTGGCCATGCTGTTGGTCATGGTCTGGGGCGCAGTGCACCAATGGTGGGCGGGTAATCTGCTCAGCCGCGAGGCCTAAGCGACTACAACAGGAGGTAACCATGTCAGCAGCCACTTACGCGAGCATCAAACAACGTATCGACGAACTGGCGGATGAGTTAATAGAAGTCTCGCACGCCATCCACGCCAACCCGGAGCTTGCATTTAAAGAGTTTTTCGCCTGCGAAACGTTGACCACCACCCTGGACAAACACGGCATGGCGCCGGAAACAGGCGTGTTTACCTTGGAGACCGCTTTCGAAGCGCAGATTCAAGGTAACGCCGAGGGTCCAACAGTGGCTATCTTGGCCGAATACGACGCCCTACCCGGCATTGGCCACGCGTGTGGCCATAACATCATCGCCACTTCCGCGTTGGGCGCCACATTAGGCCTACAGGCAGTAGCGGAACACCTGCCCGGTACCGTGCGGCTGATCGGCACACCGGCAGAAGAAAAAGGCGGCGGCAAAGAACTCATGGCACGCGCTGGAGCATTTGCAGGCGTTGATGCCGCCATGATGATCCACCCGGCCGGGGTCAACCTGGCATCCATGCCTTGCATCTGTGTGGCGGAAGTAGAGGTCATCTACCACGGGCGTTCCGCACACGCGTCTGCCATGCCGCACAAAGGGGTCAATGCATTGGATGGTTTGTTACTCGCCTATCAGGCGATTTCCAATTTGCGCCAACACATCCGCGATTCTGAACGTATCCACGGCATCATTACCGACGGAGGCCTCGCACCCAACATAGTGCCGGACCATACGTCTGGAGAGTTTTATGTGCGGGCCGCTAACGAAGCCGATCTGGCGAAGCTGAAGCCCCGCGTGCAAGCCTGTTTTGAAGCCGGCGCCAAAGGCAGCGGCTGCGAGGTGGAAGTTAACTGGGCCAACGTCGACTACCTCGACCTCAACACAAACTGGCCGCTGGCGGACCAGTTTCGCGACCATGCAGAAGCATTGGGACGGGAGTTTGTGCCGTTCGAAGAGGCGGTAAAATTTGGCGCCGGCAGTACCGACATGGGCAATGTCAGTTACCGCGTCCCCTCCATTCATCCGATGCTGGCGGTAGCACCCCCCAACGTGGTCATACACAACCCGGAATTCGAAAAGTGGGCGGGTTCCGAAAAAGGTGATTTGGCTGCGCTCGATGGCGCCAAGGCCCTGGCGTTAACCGCCGCGGACTTCCTGCTGTCCTCCGGGCTGCAAAACGAAGCCAAGCGCGCCTACGATGTCTCTCAGGGTTTAACTTAAGGGAAGACCGAACATGTCCCGCACACTCCCCGGCTGCACAACTATCTTTATGCTGGCAGCACTGCTGCTTAGCCCGACCGGCTGGGCAACACCGGACATCTCCGGGACCTACGACGTCGGCACGTTAACGCCGCTGGAGCGACCTGAGGCATTTGGTGACAACCTGTTCATGAGCGAAAAAGGTGCGGCCGACATTGCCGCCAACATCGCCAAGATGAGGGCCAACGACCTGGCATCCGCGGATCCCAACCGCAGCGCACCCGAAAAAGGTGGCAACGTCGGCGGCTACAACCTGTTCTGGCTGGATTTCGGCAGCGATGCCAACGTGGTCGACGGTAAGTTCCGCACCTCCATCATCACCCATCCGATAAACGGGCGCCTACCGCCGATGACCGACTACGGCGCTGAGCGCCTGCAGGGATTTCTCAATGCCTGGCGCATTCACTGGCGCACGCCAGACCCCAGCGTCGGCAAAAACGACGGCACCGCCTGGTGGCTGGCGCATGCCGACGGCGTCGGCCCCTACGACCACATGGAGCAGCGGCCCCTGGCGGAGCGCTGCATCATCGGTTCGCGCTCCACGGCAGGGCCGCCCATGCTGCCGAACCTGTACAACAACCATAAGCGCATCATTCAGACGCAAGATCACGTCATGATTCTTACTGAGATGAATCACGATGTTCGCGTGATACGCATGAACGGCACCCACCGACCCAGCCATATCCGCACCTGGCTGGGTGACAGCATCGGCCGCTGGGAGGGCGAGACCCTGGTGGTGGAAACGAAGAACTTCACCGAACTGCCGGCGCTGTCCGGCGCGGACGAAAATCTGCAGGTGACCGAACGTTTCACACGCATGGCCGACGGCGGGTTGCTGTATCAGTTCACCATCAACAATCCAGGCATCTGGGAAAGCGCGTGGCGTGGCGAATACGCCTGGCCCGCCGCCGACGGCAAGGTCTACGAGTATGCTTGCCATGAGGGTAATTACGCCCTGGGTAACATCATGCGCGGTGCGCGTTTGCTGGAGCGGGAAACTCAGGCTGCAGCGGAATAACTCTCCCCCCAACAGACCACCATGCACGACGCACACTGGGTATTTGGCTACGGTTCGCTGATCTGGCGCCCGGATTTTGAGTTCATCGAATCCGCACCGGCCAGATTGTATGGCTACAAGCGCCGTTTCTGGCAAGGCTCCCACGACCATCGCGGTGTGCCGGAGCGTCCTGGGCGTGTGGTCACCCTGATAGCCGATAACAACCATCACTGCGACGGCAGGGCTTACCTGATCGAAGCACACACCGTTGTAGAGACCTTTGAACAACTCGATTACCGGAAAAAAAACGGTTACGAACGCTTCACATCAGATCTGCACTTATACGACGGCCGCGCCGTCTCCGGCTTGGTGTACATCGCACCGGTGGACAATTTTGCCTACCTGGGCGAAGCGGCGTTACACGACATCGCCACACAGATACTGCGCAGCAGCGGCCCGAGCGGGCGCAACATCGACTATCTTTTAGAGCTCGCTCGCGCTTTACGCAATTTGGATGCCGACGATGAACACGTGTTCGAGTTAGAATCGATGGCTTTGGCCATGATGAAGTGAGTGACTTGTATGGACATATCGTTCAGTCCTGAACACGAAGCCTTCCGCGCCGAAGTCAAAGACTTTCTGGCGCGCGAACTCACCGACGAGCTCAAACAAGCGGCTGCATTCTGCCCCGGTTCGTTTCTGGATTACGAATACAACATGGCATGGCATCAGGTGCTGTACAAACAAGGATGGGTAGCACCAGCCTGGCCCAAAGAATACGGCGGCACCGGATGGGATCTCATGCAACGTTACATCTGGACCACCGAAACCACCCTGGCGGGCGCGCCCACCACCGCACCCATGGGTTTGGGGATGTGTGGCCCCATGCTGATCGGCCACGGCAGCGAAGCACAAAAAAACTACTACTTGCCGCGTATCCTTTCCGGGGAGGACTACTGGTGCCAGGGTTACTCTGAGCCCACCTCCGGTTCGGACCTGGCTTCTCTCAAACTCAAAGCGGACAGCGACGGTGATGAACTGGTGTTGAACGGCTCCAAAATCTGGACCACCCACGCGCACTACGCCAACCGCATGTTTATCCTCGTGCGCACCGACGACAGCGGTAAACCGCAACAGGGTATTACGTTCCTGCTGTTGGACATGGACTCGCCGGGTATCACCGTTAAACCGATCATTTTTGCTTCGGGCACCCACGAGGTGAATCAAGTGTTTTTCGACAACGTTCGGGTACCGAAGGCCAACATTGTCGGCCAAGAAAACCAAGGCTGGACGGTGGCCAAGTATCTGCTGGAGTTTGAACGCGGCGGCGGTGGCGCGGCGCGTTTTCACAGTGCCCTGCAGCGGTTGCGCGGGTTAGCCCAAGCCACCGATGACGCTGGCCAGACTCTGCTGGATGATGCCGCCTTCCGCACTAAACTTGACGCCGCAGCGGTACAGATCGAAGCCATTCAATTCACCGAATTCCGCATCATGGCGGCCATATCCAAAGGCGGTAGTCCCGGCCCCGAGTCTTCAATCATGAAAACCATGGGGGCTGACATGGGGCAGTACCTTTCCGAGCTGATGGTTGAGGCGCTGGCATTTTACGCCTCGCCGCACCAACCGGACGCCAGAAGCGTGGGGCAAAATGTACCTGCCATGGGTCCTGATGCGGGTGTGACTGCCTTCCCACGTTATTTCAACTTACGCGCATCGTCCATCGCCGGCGGCAGCAACGAAGTGCAACGTAATATCATGGCGAAGCTTGTGCTCGGATTGTGAGCGTCGCGGCGGATGCCCGCACCCAACAGATCCTAACCGGCCATCCCTTTCCGCTACTGGCGCGTATGGCGGCACCCCAGGCGATGGCCTTTCTGGTGCAAGCCAGCGTAAGCATGGCCGAAGTGTGGTACATCGGTCAGCTTGGTCGGACCTCTCTCGCTGCCATGGCATTTGTGTTTCCCGGCTTGATGCTCATGCAAATGTTATCCGGCGGCGCGGTGGGCGGCGCCGTTGCCAGCGCGGTCGCCAGGGCACTGGGTGCCGGTGACCACGAACGCGCCCGCGCTTTGTTGTGGCACGCGCTGTGTATCGGCGCGGTGGCCGGTTTGTTTTTTGCAGCGGTGTATTGGTTGGCCGGTGCTGCTCTGCTGCAACTGATCGGCGCGGAGGGTGCGGTGCTGACCGAAGCACTCACCTACAGCACCATCGTCTTTACCGGCTGTGTCAGCATTTGGATCACCGCGCTGCTGTCCGGGGCTTTCCGCGGGATGGGTGAAATGGGATTTCCAGCACAGCTCATGGCGTTTGGCGGCCTCGTGCAAGTATTGTTGTCTGGAACGCTGGTGCTGGGTTGGTTTGGAGCCCCGCAGCTCGGCATTCTCGGTGCGGCTATCTCGGTGATCGGTGTGGCCACAGTGAACACCTGCCTGGCACTGCGCAAATTGTCCTCCAGTGAAGTGCCTGTGCGGCTGCAATGGTCATCCGCCAAGCTGCGGCTGGAACTGTTCATCGACATTTTCCGCGTCGGCGCGCTGGCATCGGTCTCCCCGTTCCTCACCATCGCTTCAATCATGATTGTCAACGGTTTGGTCAGCCGTTATGGCGACGCCATGGTGGCGGGTTACGGCATCGGTTCGCGCTTAGAATTTTTGCTCATCCCCATGGTGTTTGGTTTTGGTTCCGCGATGAACACCATGGTGGGTATGGCAGTGGGAGCGGGCGACATCAAACGCGCGGAACACATCGCCTTTGTGGGTGGCGGCACAGCCGCTGCGATTACCGGCATTGTCGGTCTGACCCTGGCCATCTTTCCCCAGGCCTGGATGGGTTTGTTTACCGACGACGCAGCCACTCTGGCGGCCGGGGCCATGTACTTACAATACTCCGGCTGGGCTTTTGCCTTTCAAGGCATGGGCCTGTCACTGTACTTTGCTTCCCAGGGGGCGGGTACGGTGGTGTGGCCGGTGGCGGCCAACTTCATCCGCTTTGGCGTAGGCGCCGGCGGCGCCGCCTTGGCTGCCTTGGTATTTAACCTAAGCGCGGGTTGGATATTTGCCAGCCTGGCCTTAGGTATGGCTTTATATGGCATTGTCACCGCGGCATCCATCTGGCTTGGCGCATGGCGTACGGCCAGTCGTGGTATATAACTCGAAAACGTTTTTCACGGGAGAGAATTCATGGCGCAAGTAGAACGCAAAGACCAAGACGGCATTGCCATCCTTAGCCTCAATCGGCCGGACGCGCTGAATGCGCTGAGCCCCTCATTGTTTGTGGAGCTGCGTGAGCACATCGACGCCATTGCCGAACAAACGGAAACCGTTGGCTGTGTGATCTTGCGGGGTGAAGGGCGCTCTTTCTCCGCGGGCAACGACCTCAAAGCCATCCAATCCGGTGAAGTGGCCCCCAGCCGGCATTTCCAAGCCGAAACCCTGGACGCCATCGAACGTCTGCCGCAGCCCGTCATCGCCGCAGTGCAGGGGCACTGTTATACCGGTTCGTTGGAATTGGCCATCGCCTGCGACCTGATGATTACCAGTGAGTCCGCCAAGTTATGTGATACCCATGGTAAATGGGCCATGTCACCCACCTGGGGCATGAGCCAGCGTTTGCCGCGCCGCATC
Source organism: Pseudomonadales bacterium (assembly GCA_028281005.1). Lineage (GTDB taxonomy): Bacteria > Pseudomonadota > Gammaproteobacteria > Pseudomonadales > Azotimanducaceae > UBA4421. The sequence goes on along the minus strand of JANQKS010000111.1, from coordinate 4,198 downwards.
GGTTTGCTGGCCGCCAAAGAAATGATGTTTTCCGGGCGCGTGGTCAGCGGCGCCGAAGCGGTGGCGCTGGGTTTGGCCAACAAATGTGTCCCCGACGCAGACCTGGATGCCACCGCTGTCGAGATGGCGCAGAGCTTCCTACAAAACTCCTGGTTCACCCTGCGCGCCGACAAAATGCTGATCAACGCCGGGCTGGACCGCACATTGGACGACGGCCTGATGTATGAGCGAGAAAACAGCCCCGGCCGCGGCCCGGACATGGAAGAACGGCTGGCGGCGTTCAGCAAAAGCTAAATCCGCATTCGCAGCGAATGAGTTGGTCTTAAGAGGCTCTAGTACTACTGTGTTACAAAACGTCTGCGCATAGACCTGCAACATGGACACAGAGGTAGGGATCTGGCGATGACCGTGGCCATCCTCTTGCGCCATGTGGCAATCGAGTTTGGCTCATGACGCTGCATGGGTGCCAGCCCCGCGCGGGTGGAAGCCTTTGGGTAAGGGAGCCGTTTTGAATCGTACGCGGTTTTTTTTACTGCCGGATAAGCGCTCCAGTGTCAAAAACCCGTAAGCCGCGATGCATAGACTCGCGTGGTGATGGAAGCCGCGCCAATTGCGTCCTTCATAATGGCCAAGACCGAGCTCTTGTTTGAGTTCCTGATAGTCGCGCTCGATGCGCCAGCGACTCATGACGGTATCGATCATCGACTGCCAGGGCGTCGATGGCGGCAGGTTGCTGAACCAGTAATGGTTCGGTTCGTCGGCCCCCGCCGGCCACTCGATGATCAACCACTCTTCAGCCGAGGCGCGATCACGGTGAGCGGCCCGTACCCGAATGCGAGCAAACCGTGAGCTGAACGGGCCAGATGTGCCTTCACGCCAGGTGAGCGTGCGCCAAGCCTGCCCAGGCAACTCACGGGCTACATCGCCGACCGAGATCGGCGGGTGGTCTTTGTCCCGTTGCACGCGGTGTCGGCGACGCCCACCCACCGCGTATTGCAGCCCCTTTTCAACCAACCGATTGCGCCACTGTGTTTCTCCACCGTAAGCCGCATCGGCCAGCACCGTACCAACAGGGTGACCCGCAGCCAGTGCCGCATCGATCTGACCCATCGCCAAGGTCGGCTTGGTGGCGAACGTCACCTCGTCCGGGACACCCGTTTTCTCGCAACGGGCCGGGTCATCGGTCCACTCGTGCGGCAGATACAGACGATACCCCACCGGCAGGCTGCCTCGAGCTGTCGCGATCGACAGCGACACCGCGACGCGGCAGTTCTCTGACTTGCCACTTTGACCGCAGTACTGGTGGGCAACCCCCACGGAGTGTTTGCCTTTCTTTGGAAAACCAGTGTCGTCAATGATCCAGTAGACCGGCTCTTGTGCCGCAACCAGTTTCGGCAGCACTGACTCCGCCACAGCCGCCAGCAATGCTGCGTCACTCCAATTGGCCTGCGCTACCAAGTGGTGCATCGACTGATGCGCAGAGCGGACGTTTTGTGGATGAACTCTCGCCGCCATCGGTTCAACGCTCTTGCGCGATCCCGGCAGCATCAGGCCTTTCATGTACCAACGTGCTGGTTGCGCACGATCTGCGTGATTCAGCGTGGCAATCAGGCTTTCTGTGTAGGCTTCGAAACGACTCTCCAGATGCTTGCTCATCCATCATCCTTACTCTGCACTTGAAGAGCACATCGTAACTCATTATTTTATAACACAGTAGCACTAGTAGCGTATTTGGCTAATCGCTCATTCAATTTAAAAGACATCGGCGACGTTACTCTGAGTGGTCTGATATTCAGTTCCGCTCAAAATGGAACTGGTGCAAAAAACATTGTTCTGTTCCCGATCGGATGTAGGCTCGAAAAACCAAGCGATTTTGTGGAGAAGATCGATGTCGACCATGGGTTCTACCCAAATTTCTTCGACGAACTCCGACAAGAGCGCATAATAATCAAGAAGCATCCAGCAGGACCTGAACCAGGACTACTGCAAAGATCACAATTTAGGTTAAACCCATCTGAACATTTTTCGAAACAGCCGTGCTTGAGGGTCAATCCAGAAAGCGTTCGTATCCACGAAATATTCGGGATTACGCACAGCACCAACTCTATTGCGCTTGAATTGATTAGCGAAGATGGTTGAGTCGGAAGTTACTAAACCACAATTATAGGTGGAGCTTAGACTGTTAGGTTTGTTCGAGTTTGGAATATGAAGAAGGAAGATAAGCTTGACTCGCGTAGAATCCTCCATCGCCTTTAGTGTAAGCGTATTCTGACGCTTTGGGTTCCTGTGCGAACCGAATAAATAGTTGAAAGGTTCTCCCGAGCGGCTCACGATCCTTGCGGTTCAACAACAAGATCGTGTCTTCGCCCGGTTTGACGCGAACGGGTAAACACGCTATCAAGGATTGGAAGAAATTCAATTAAATCCACCTTGGTCCTTCCATCCTCCAGAAAAATATCCGATACCCTGAATTCTGATTGAGCAGTGTTAGAGACCCTTTGCGGTCATTCGCAACAGGTGCAGGTAATGCTTAGATGCGTAGATCCGCTCCATGCATTTTTCCAAACGCGACCGCCTGGAGTAAATCTGTGGGTGCTTGTGCGTCTCTCTCATCTAGGTACATTCGGATGGATTGTGCGCCGACCCGCATAAGCTTGCTAACTTCCTCTTGATTGTCAGAGACAGCACGCTCTATCTTTCGCACGAACTCTTCCACAGGTTCATTCGGAAGTAGATCTATAGCAATGAGAACCTCTGTATAGCGGTCAGTGAATTGTTTGCTTGTTAGTTGTTGCCGTTGAGCCAGCTGATCGACAATACCCAATAGAAATATCTAAACACTCAAGCACACGGCTGGGTTCCCAAAATCTTTCTTTGCGATGCCAATCGGAGCCGTGAGATACGCGATAACTGTTGACGACAGATCTGATCTGGTTTCGATCCTTTTGCGTCTTTTCCAAAATGCCATTTAAACCATTCTCTAATGCTTCTTCGATAAGCAGAATAGATCACACTGAAGGCTCAGAACAGGCCCCATTAGGTGTTGTTCTCAGATTCTTCAGACAAGTAGCCGATCAGGAGCACAGGAGATGAGATTTTGTTGTGTTGCACAATGATCCGGGCGAGAACGACCCATATCAGACATTCATCTAGTAGCAAAAGGTCCGCAGAAATTAGCGATCTACCGTAGAGCTTACACTTGACGGTAACCTTTACGGACGACGACATTCAGAGTTCGTTCAGTTCGCAAATTGCAAAGTTGAACAATTGACACTGCGTTTGTACTGTTCCTATACGATGGAAAAATCACGCGTAATACTTGTAGGTAGGATTATTGGGGGGAAGCAATGGCGCTAACAAACTGCGGGGAATGCGGGAACAACGTTTCAGACCAAGCGGCAAGTTGTCCGCACTGTGGTGCGCCAATCCCTGCAACATCCCCGGTTTCGTCAGAAGACATAAATAACCTGAGGAAGGACGTTAGAAACCTCCACCGCTCACATGCGTATGTAGCCGGAGAGGAAGTGGGTGAGGGTACGGTAACGGGCCTATTGTGGCTTGCAGGGAACAAGTACGTGGCCCTATTTTGTTTTTGGCTGGCTAGCGTCATCGCCGTATTCACCATCGGCGGCCAAATAGGGTTTACCGAGGATGAGCTTAGCAAATCAGGTTATGGAGGATTTGCACTAGCTGCATTGTGCATACCTCTAGTTGTCACATTTTTATTACGAAAGCCCATCCAAAAGTTCTTGCCTCTAGTTCTTACAGCTATTGTCAGCACAGGTTTAATTGCTTTGCTGGTCCTATTTTTTGGCGGTGTGATCTACATTGCGTACAATATGTTGAGTGGATAAAAGTGAAAACTTCTGCGGCTCGGTTCTCAAGAGTGGGCCGTGGAAAATTGTTTTTTTTCCGGATAGCTCTGAACGGAATCATTGATGGGGAGTATGCATGCACGCTGAAATGACCAAACGGATCTTATTCGTTGCCTTATTGATAGGCGGGTACTTTCCTTCCGACTTGGTATTGGCTGAATCATTGGCTCGGCCGTATGGTGAATTCATTGGCATAGACTTCGGACCTGGTATAAAGCCTCCAGGCTGGAATGCTGCCTCAAACGGCACCGAACTCAAGAACACCAAGGGACATGCAACGAACGTTCGCTTGCATTTTCAAAGTGGCGGAACACCATTTGGCG
>JANQKS010000094.1 GCA_028281005.1 Pseudomonadales bacterium | reverse complement strand
TACGCTAACTGCGTCATTGCTCGTCGCAATATCCAGATATTACTCCTCACGCTTCCTTGCCAGCCCAAAGCTGGCGAACTCTGATCCTAAGTTTTCAAGTGGTTTGAGCACTAGTTCCCCCCAAACGGCAATAGATCCACGTAGCCGAATGCCCCGTTCATCTGCTGTATGCCGCGATTAAATGCAGTGTAGGTGTGGAAAATCGCGCCATCTTGCTTCGCAAACACATTTATTCCGCCGCTCTCGCCGCGATCATAGGCGATAAGTTCATCGCCAAGCGTTACGGCTTGGCAATCCGCTGGCGCGGACATATGAAAGTCAGTGTTGAAATCCGAGTTGAATGACGACGCCCACGTGAATGTCCAGCCACGCTCCCTTTTAACCTGCTCCAACTTCTCAACCGGTGCGCGGGACACCGCAATCAGCTGCGCATCGTGTTGCTGAATTTGATCGAGCGTGCCGTTAAACGCGCTCGCCCAGGCGCTGCAGCCATCACAGGGGACTTGCCAGTCCGGTCCGAACATGAAGTGGTAGATAATCAACTGCCGGTAGGGACCAAATAAATCCTCTAAAGAGACGGCCCCGTCGGCCGTTTCCAGCTCGTAGGATTTGTCGACGGCAACCCAGGGTAGTTTTTGTCGCTCCAGCGCCAATAAATCTAACTCTCGGGTAACAGCTTTTTCACGGCGTAACAGCGCCATACGTTCAGCCAACCAGGTATTGCGATCAACAATGGGTCTGCGGTCACCCACGCGTGACCGCCTTCGCCTGCTTGGCGTGGTTTTTCTTGTTGAGGTGGTAGGTCAACGCCAGTTCGACACAGTGCTTCACTGCTGCGGTGGGCACAGGTTGTTCTTGTTGGAAGACCAAGGCTCGATTACCTTCAAATGTCATTTCCGGAAACAGCGTGCGAAAGGTGTCGACCAGCGTCGTCTGACAGTTGAAATACATCGCGTACTGTTCCGGAAATTTAGCTTTCCAACCCAGGCGAATGGTACTGCCGGCTTTGGTCTTTTCGGTCAGGTAGGCCGGTTCGCTCCACTTCAAAGTCTCAGTGATGGGCCCTACGCCGTCTGTGGCCGCAGCGGTGGTGAGGATGATATCGCGCAGCTGCAGTAACTTTGCGCGCACCGTGGGCGGATAGCTGTCGAATATCGCAGCAACCTCTGTGGCTGGTTTGTTTTTTGCCGGCCTAGGTGTTTTGCTTGAAGCCATATCAGGCACCTCCCGGCACCCAGCCTAAAACACCCTGAAGTGCCTTGGCAAACCCTGTTTGGCGACAGCCACTACACCGGCGTAAGGCGCAACTGTTCACCTTGCGGCGCACTGATCGCAATGGCATCACCGACGGTGATGGATCCAGCGCGGGTCACCACGCCCATCACACCGGCTTTGCGGATCAGTTCTCCGTTGTCGTCCCGGTCTAACACGGCGGCCAACAAGCCTGAGCGGAACTTTTCGATCTGCGCACAGGGATTTCTCAGGCCGGTGATTTCGACCACCGCGCCATCCGCAAAACGCAGCTGCGAGCCCCGGCAGAGACTCAGCAAATCAACCCCGCGGGTGGTGACGTTTTCCCCCAAATCGCCGGGTGATAACGCAAAACCCTGGCGATTCAGCGCATCTAACAATTCGCCGTGAATGAGGTGAACTTGGCGTAAATTTGGTTGCGTAGGGTCCTTGGCCACGCGTGACCGGTGCTGCACCGTTGCGCCCTGGTGGGCATCTCCTACCACGCCCATCCCCTCTGCCAGTTCAATCGAGGGGGTGGGGGTCTTGCTGAACGCATGTTTGGCGCTGCGCGCAACGGCAATGACCTGCGCTGAGTGGATAGGCTTCATCGGTAGTCGGTCTGCGTGGTCAAGACGGCAGTCAACCCGGCGATCAACGCGCGTTCCCGAGCAATGTCAGGATGTTGCCGTCAACGTCTTTGAAGTGTGCCAGGGTGCCTCCCCAGGGTTGCTTTTGCGGCGCTTGGACAAAGTCCACACCCTTGTTACACAAGGCGGTGTATTGCGTCTGTATGTCCTCAACTTCGATGGAGACCCCCACAAAACGGCCGACCAAATCGGCAGCTTCGGGGTCGCCAGGGTCAAGGTGTTCCAAACCGATATATGCGCCACCCAGCTGAAACTGTGCCCAGCCCATGTCCGCGTCCGCAAATACCACTGGAAACTCTACAACATCGCGGTAAAAAGCCAGCGCCTCAGGCCAGTGGAGGGTGAACACCCGAATGGCATACAGTGAATATCTGCTCACCACGGTCTCCAAAATTTGGCGCGTTTATGCAGGCTCTATTGTGCGCGGATCGGCTTCGCCAGAGTGCAGCGTTTGGCCGGGGGTGAAGTAAATGAACTTGGCGCCTGCAGGCGCACCCGGCTTGTGCCAGACACCCTGCGGGACCACAAAGGAGGTGCCTGCGGGTGCCACATAGTGGGAGGCTGTGTCAGCCTCAAGCAGAGTAATTTCCACACAACCTTCGATGACGTAAAAAAATTCATCAGTGTCGGGGTGCATCTCCCATACCGGTGAGACGCCGGTGACCTCGCAGGTGCCAAAACTTCGGCCGTTAAACTCACCAAATTCGAGAAAAGAACCAGATGGGTGTTGTGCGAGCAGTTCTAACACGTTGGTAGTTTGCATATCTTTGCCTCAATCTGAACGGCTGGCGTTTGCGCGGGCGGCGTCAAAAGCTGCGATGTCGGACTTTTTCGCCACCCGCCGCCAGGACCGCTGCAATAATTCTTTAAACAACGCCTCTTCCACAGTTGGGCGCACCAGGACCGCGGCGTACCCCGTATAGTGATCGGTGATATAGAACCCCATCGGATCCTGTGCGATCAGTTCTTGCTGTTGAGCCACTGAGTCCAACATCAACACAATGGCGTCTTGTTTGTCGTGCATGCGCAGCAGCAGCTTCTTACGAACCTTGAGGGCAGGGGTGCCGTAACTGGTACTGACCTCTATGTCCGGGAGATCTTTGGCCATCGCCACGATGCGTTTGAAGGTGATCACCGCAGCGTAGTCCGCAGCTTTAGTGCGCGGGGGATTGTCTTGCCTCGAGGCGTAGCGCGGTCTTGGTCAGCGAAGCGTCGGTTGGAAACAGTTTGGTGCGGCAACTAGACAGTTCGGGTAGCAGCCAGAACAGAATTGGAAAGATCGCCCATGGAAAACCGCCGCCGTTGATGTTCAGCGCGACCAGTGCTGTGCAGACGCCAACGGGCCAGGCCAGCTGGGACAACGCCCGCTGTCGCCATCTGCGCCGAATGGTCTGTTTCTTTGCTTCTATTTCCCGCCGCTCTAGGGTCTTCTGCAGAGTATCTGGGTGTACGCCGCACTGCTTGGCGACGTCTTCTAGGTCTGCGTAGCTCAGAGAATATGCGGCTTCCGAGCGCTCCATTTGCAGCGCTTCGCGAACGATGTCACTCACTTCATCTTTGGAAAAGCGTTGATCTCGGTCCATCGCTGGCCTACCTGCTCACTTGGCGGGAAATTAGGTTAGCGAAATACGCCGGTCAGAGCCAGTGCCACGCGCAAGTTAGTTTAGGGGTTTAACCATCACCACGGAGTTGCGCTGCCAGTTGTACAGACGCTGTTTCTGTTGCGGCAAATGCTCCGGAGTAGTGACGCTGAAACCCTGCTCCACAAACCAATCCCGCGCTTGGGTGGTGAGCGCAAACAACTGGGTTGCGCCGCCCTCGGCTGCGCGTTGCTCGGCTGCTTCTAGCAGGCTTGGGCCAATGCCGTTACCCAGCTGGTAGTTGGCGTGTACCCCTACACAGGCGAGCTCTGCCTGCTCGCCGAACGGATAAACCGCGCAACAACCCACCACGATGCCGTCTAATTCAGCCACCAGGAAATTGCCGATTTCCTGTTCCAATCGATCGCGCTCACGGCGTACCAGGGCGCCGGACTCTTCCAGTGGGCGAATGACCTCGACGATGCCGGCCACATCTTCCGGTTGTGCAGGTCGTATACCACGGCCTTGTTGCTCAACAATTTGCGTGCCAATGCCTTCGGCGGTGAACAGTTCCGCCAACAACGCGCCGTCGTCTTCGAATGACACCAGGTGGGATTTGGTCACACCGCCCCGAACCGCCTGCTGTAACTGCCGCAAACGATTTTGTTTCGGTGTATCCAAGTCGCTGAAGTGGCTGTCTAAGCCGCCCGGTGTCAGGGTGCTGATACGTCGGCCCTGGTCGTCTGCGACAAAGCGCATGTCATCAAACACAATCAGTTTGTCGGCTTGTAACGTTATCGCCAGTGCCGTGGCCAGATCTTCGGAATTGAGGTTAAAGGCTTGTCCGGACGGCGAATATCCCAGCGGGGAGATCAAGACCAAGGCGTTGTTGTCCAACGCGGTGCGAATGCGACCGGTTTCCACGCGGCGGACTTCACCACTGAACAGGTGATCGACGCCGTCCACTACCCCGATGGGTTTGGCGACGACAAAATTTCCACCCACTACGGCGATGTTAACGTTGTGCAGGGGAGAATTGGGCAAGCCGGTGGAAAATAATGCCTCCAGTCGTGCGCGCAGTTGGCCGTGCACGGCGGTGATGGCGCCCATGGCAGGCTCGTCGGTGACGCGCCGATGTTCGTGATAAAAGGACTCGGGTAGGGCTTGTTCTATCTGTGGGCGCGCGCCGTGTACCAATACCAGACGGACACCCAGAACATGCAGCAGTGCTAAGTCATGCACTATATTTGTCAGATTGACGTGTTGCAGCGCTTCCCCACTTAACAACACCACGAAGGTTCTGTAGCGGTGGGCGCTGATGTAGGGGGTCGAGCCGCGGAACCAGCGGGCGTAGGCGTTCGTTTCCATGGTTAGCTTATGTCGTTGTGGTGCGGTGGTTGCATCACACCCGGCGGTTTGGTGGTGGCAAAAAGGGCGCGTATTGTAGCGGCACGGCTCCGATAAATGTACCTAAGTCGTTTAATTGAAAAGGTTTTTTACAGTGTGACCTGGGTCAAATGGGAAAGGGTTTTCGCTTGCAAATCCGCGACTTAAGCACATACTTTGAGATTCGACTTTTAAGCATTAACGGATAAATGCGTGGCCAGTTCGCCGCAAGTAGACAAACCCACCGAATCCCCTGCCGCCGCGACCGCCGCTGAACTCGACGCGGGCGCGACGACACCTGCGGCTGTGCCGACCGCTGCGCCTGCGGTCAAAAAAGACTCGGATCAGGGCCCGGTGCTGACCATGCGCCGCGGTTTTGGCGGCAATGTGTTCGACAACGGCATGGAGCTGCTGTTAGACCTGCCGGTGTTGTTGGAAGGCCTGGTAGAAGATGAATTTATCAGCCAACGCCAGGCGGAAGACATCTTAATTGCGCCGCGTACCGGTAAAGAAGTGTCCATGCATCCGCTTGAGATCATTGCCTCCAAGGAACTGGAAAACAGGCGCGACGCCGGCAAACCATTAGACCTGGAAACCATGACACTGTGGCTGAGCCAGCGCACCAATCAACCTTACGTGCGCATTGATCCGCTCAGCATCAACGTTAATGCAGCCACGGAAGTGATGTCCTACGCGTTTGCGCAGAGACACAACATCCTCGCCATAGAGGTGGCGGATGACTATGTCGTCATCGCCAGTGGTCAACCGTACATGTATCAGTGGGAGTCCATGCTGACGCAGACTTTGCGTGGGCGGCGGATTCGCCGGGTCATTTGTAATCCCGCTGATCTCTCTCGTTATCAGCTAGAGTTCTACACCATTGCCCGCTCTGCCGCTAAGGCAGAAGAATCCGGCATGGAAGTGTCTACCATCACCAACTTTGAGCAGATGCTCGAATTGGGTTCGATGAAGTCACCCGAGGCAAACGATGCTCATGTGGTGAACATTGTTGATTGGCTGCTGCAATACGCCTTTGACCAGCGCGCCAGCGATATTCATATAGAACCACGCCGGGACAAAGGCCTCATTCGTTTTCGCATTGACGGCATTTTGCACCATGTTTATGAGTTACCCAGCTTGGTCAATGCCGCCGTCACCAGCCGGCTGAAGATTTTGGGCCGCATGGATGTGGCGGAGAAACGCCGTCCGCAGGATGGACGCGTTAAAACCGTCAGCCAGGACGGTGATGAAATTGAATTGCGCCTATCGACGTTGCCTACCGCGTTCGGCGAAAAGATGGTGATGCGTGTTTTCGACCCTGACGTGTTGCTCCGCAGTTTCCAGGAGCTGGGTTTGTCCGGTGACGATTACAAACGCTGGCATGGCATGACCCATGCGGCGCACGGCATTGTGCTGGTGACCGGCCCAACTGGCTCCGGGAAAACCACCACCCTTTACAGCACCTTAAAGCAGCTGGCCACCGACGAAGTGAACGTCTGCACCATTGAAGATCCCATTGAAATGGTGGAGCCGAGTTTTAATCAAATGCAGGTGCAGCAAAACATTGATGTCACCTTTGCCTCCGGGGTGCGCGCGCTGTTACGTCAAGATCCGGACATCATCATGATTGGTGAGATTCGCGATTTGCAAACAGCCGAGATGGCCATACAAGCCGCACTGACCGGTCATTTAGTGATCTCAACGTTGCATACCAACGATGCGCCGACCGCCATCACCCGTATGTTGGATTTGGGGGTGCCCCCTTACATGATCAAGGCGACGGTGCTTGGCATCATGGCACAGCGGCTGGTGCGTACGCTGTGCCCGCACTGCAAGGCTGAGGAAGAACTCGACCAAGAAGCCTGGCAGCTGCTGACGCGACCGTTCAAGGTGAAACCGCCGGCGAAGGTATATGCCCCGGTGGGCTGTTTGGAGTGCCGCGATACCGGTTATCTGGGCCGGATGGGCATCTACGAAATCCTGCCGATGAGCGGCAAAATCCAAAACATGGTGACGGAAGCCAGCAATTTGGATGAGATTCGCAAAGCCGGCTTTGCCGAAGGCATGCGATCGTTGCGACTGTCCGGTGCGCAGAAAGTGGGTGCCGGGCTCACCACCATTGCCGAAGTGTTACGCGTCGCTCCGGTGTCTCAAGATTCATAAAACCCAACGCCGACCGACGCGCCTGCATCAGACTTGTGCTGCGCGCAGTGTGCCGCGCTACAATATCGTGTTTTGACAAGCGCCGAATGAGAATTAATGACTGATCCGAATTTTGCCGACCGTGACGGTTGGATCTGGATGGATGGTGAACTGGTCCCTTGGCGTGACGCCAACGTTCACGTCCTAACGCACACGCTGCACTACGGGCTGGGCGTTTTTGAAGGCGTGCGTGCCTACAACACCCCTAACGGGTCGTGTATTTTTCGCCTCAATGAGCACACCGAGCGGTTGTTTAACTCGGCACACATTCTTAGCATGCAAATGCCGTATACGCCTGAGCAAGTTAACGCCGCGCACATTGAGGTGTTCAAAGCCAACCAATTAGACGAGGGGTATTTGCGGCCCATGGCGTTTCTCGGCAGCGAAGCGATGGGTCTGCGTGCGCAGGGTTTAAGTGTACACCTGAGTATTGCGTGTTGGCCGTGGCCGGACTACATGGACGCGGACGCCCGGGAAAAAGGCATCAAGGTGCGCACGTCCTCCTATACCCGGCACCATGTCAACATCACCATGTGTAAAGCCAAGTCCAACGGCAACTACACCAATTCGATCCTGGCGTTGCATGAGGCTCTGGACAGCGGCTGTGATGAAGCGCTGTTGCTGGACAATGAAGGTTATGTGGCGGAAGGCAGCGGTGAAAATATCTTTCTCGTCAAAAACGGCGAGCTGCACACTCCGGAACTGACGTCGTGCCTTGCCGGTATTACCCGCGATACGGTGTTTACCCTGGCGGCGGATGTTGGGCTCACCATCAAAGAGCGCCGCATCACCCGGGACGAGGTGTATATCGCCGATGAGGCCTTCTTTACCGGCACCGCGGCAGAAGTGCTGCCGATACAGTCGTTAGACGGCCGCACCATTGGCAACGGACAGCGCGGACCGATAACGCAACAGCTGCAGAGTGCCTACTTCGAGCAGGTGCGTGGTCAACGCGATAGCTATCCTCAGTGGCACACTCTGGTGGCGTGAAAGCGCTTATCATCGCGCCAGCCTGGGTCGGGGACATGGTGATGGCCCACACTCTGGTGCAGTGTCTGGCAGCGCGCCACGATCAGCTGGAACTGCATGTCGTGGCGCCGCCTGCTACCGCACCTCTGGCCTCACGCATGAGTGAGGTCCAAGCGGTCTATACGGCCAACTTTCCCCACGGTGAATTTGGTTGGAGCAAACGACGTCAGTTAGGGGCGCAGTTGGCCGGCCACCAATTTGACGTGGCATACGTACTGCCAAACAGTTGGAAATCCGCGCTGGTGCCTTGGTTTGCCGGTGTACCGCGCCGTGTGGGGTGGCAAGGAGAGGCGCGTTTTGTGTTGCTAAATGACCGCCGCAAGCTGGACAAATCCGCTTATCCTCTCATGATCGAGCGTTTTATGGCGTTGGCGGACGAGGCCGGCCGCCTTCCCGCGACACCCTATCCACTGCCAACATTGCAAGTGGACGCAGCGAATCAAGCGCGCTGCCTCGAAAAATTTGGCCTGCACACCGGCCAAGTCACCGCCTTGTGTCCCGGCGCTGAGTTTGGCGCGGCAAAAAAATGGCCAGCCCAACATTATGCGGCGGTGGCGCGCGAGTTGCTTAAGCGGGGGGGGCAAGTGTGGCTCATGGGTTCACCGAACGACGCCGACGATGCTGAGCAAATAGCTGGGTTAGCGCCGGGCTGCGTCAATTTGGCCGGCCGTACCCAGCTCCTGGAGGCGGTTGATCTATTGTCCCTGTGTGATCAAGTGGTGTGCAACGACTCTGGTCTGATGCACATCGCCTGCGCCCTGGGTCGACCCACGGTTGGCGTGTTCGGCTCGACCTCACCGGGCTTTACCCCACCGCTGGGGGATGCTGCTAAAGTGGTGGCCTTGGAACTGGCGTGTAGGCCTTGTTTCCAGCGGACATGCCCATTGGGGCACTTAGATTGTCTGCGTACCCTTAAGCCGGAATTGGTGTTGGATCAACTGCAGGGATGAGCGGCCCTCAAGTCGACAAAGTGCTGCTGATCAAAATGTCCTCCCTAGGGGATGTGATTCATGCCTTACCGGCAGTGACCGATGCAGCCCAACATGGCGCGCAAATCGACTGGGTAGTAGAAGAAGCTTTTGCCGACATCCCGGCGGCTCATCCGGGTGTACGGCGGGTATTGCCTATCGCCTGGCGGCGTTGGCGCAAAACTTTGCCCAGCGCCACCCGGGAGATGATCGCTTTTCGTAAAGCGCTGCGCGACACTCGCTACGACCTGGTCGTCGATTCCCAAGGCTTGCTGAAAAGTGCGGCGGTCTCGCTCCTGGCGCAGGGGCATCGCACCGGCTTTTCATTTACCAGCGCCAGGGAGCCTTGGTCGGCCTTTGCTTATGGGCGCGGGCATAAGGTGGACGCGGCACAGCATGCCATCGACCGCCAGCGGCAGTTACTGGCGTCGGCCTTGGGTTATACGCTCGACCAGCCGGCGGTCACCAGCTTGGAGTATGACGGTCCGCGCTCCTCAGAAGTTTGGCTGTTACACGGCACCACTTGGCAGACGAAACACTGGCCGACCCCCATGTGGCAGGCTCTGGCCGGTCTTATCCATGCAGCCGGTTATGAACCTGTGGTGACCTGGGGGGATGAAGCTGAACGCCTGCGCGCACAACAGATTGCCGCCACGGGTAACGCCATTGTGCGCGAACGTATGTCTCTGTCCGAGCTGGGCAGTGCTTTGCGCCAAGCGGCGGCGGTGATTGGTGTGGATTCCGGGTTGTGCCACTATAGCGCAGCGTTAGGTACACCAACTCTGGGCCTGTATGGGCCCACCAGCGGAACTCTAACCGGTTGCCGTGGGCTGCAAGCTGACTATCTCCAGACCACCACCCACTGCTCGCCCTGCCTCTCCAAGCGCTGCCGTGACTATCAAGGTGACCCATTGCTTTGGCAGGACGATATCGTTGAGCCGCCTTGTTTTGCGACGTTGGCACCGCAGCAAGTGTGGCAACGAACGCAACAACTGATGCAAGCGCTACCGGCCATGGCTCAGGTGGACTAGTGCGCTTCGCTTTTTGCATTTTTAAGTACTTCCCATACGGCGGTATTCAGCGTGACATGCTGAAAGTTGCGCGTGAGTGTTTGAACCGCGGTCACCAGGTCAAAGTGTTCACCTTGCGATGGAACGCGCCCTCCTTGGATGACCCGCAGTTGGCGGACTTGGAAGTTGAGGTGGCGCCGATTACGGGTTTAAACCGCCATTCGCAATATGAACATTTTGCCGAACACGTGCAAACTGCTGTGGCCAATGCGGACTTTGATCTGGTGGTGGGGTTTAACAAGATGCCCGGCCTGGATGTTTATTACGCAGGAGACTCCTGTTATATCGCCAAGGCGCTGTCGCAACGCAGCCCATGGTATCGCCTGTTACCGAGGTTTAAGAGTTTCCATAAAGCTGAAGCGGCGGTGTTTGGTAAACACTCCACGACCGAAATCCTGATGTTGTCCGATGTTGAGCAACCGCTTTATCGCCTGCACTACCAGACGCAGGCAGGACGCTTTCACCCGCTACCGCCGGGCATTGAGCCGGATCGTATTGCGCCTGACAATGCTGAAGAGGTGCGTGCCAGCTTCCGTGCGGAGTTTGAGTTGGCCGACGATGCCCTGGTGGTGTTGTTTATAGGCTCGGGTTTTATCAAAAAGGGTTTGGACAGGGCCTTGAGTGCGGTGGCGGCTCTGCCGGATGAGTTGCGCCTCCGTACGCACCTATTTGTGCTTGGCAAAGACAAAGGTGAAGCGTTTGAGCGCATGGCGATGCGCCTAGGATTAGCGGGGCAGGTGACGTTTTTCACCGAAGGCCGCGATGATGTGCCGCGCTTTCTGTTTGCGGCGGATGCCTTGTTGCACCCGGCTTATGATGAAACTGCAGGTATGGTCATTATAGAAGCCATGCTGGCGGGATTACCCGCGGTGGTGACGCGCAACTGTGGGTATGCCAAATACCTCGCCGAGCACGACGCTGGCATTGTGTTAGCCACACCGTTTTCCCAGCTAGCCCTCGACCAGGCCCTGGTGGAAGTGCTTACCTCAACCCGGCGGGATGAATGGCAGCGCAATGGCAAAGCGGCGAAACATCAAGCCACACTGTTTCAACTGGTGCCGAATACGGTCGACTATCTGGAGCGCTTTGCCCACGGTAGCCGCCCACTGTTGATCTTCATATTGTTTAAATACTTCCCTTACGGCGGCTTACAGCGCGATTTCATGCGTATTGCGCTGACTGCCCAGGCTCAGGGTTATGACATATTGGTGTACTGCATGGAATGGCAGGCAGATATACCCGACGGGTTTCGTGTCATCGAAGTCGAGTCGGCAGGGGTGTCCAATCACACCCGGTACGAAAGTTTTGCGCGCGCTGTGCAAGAAGATGCAAAGTGGCGACAAGCCGCCGCGGTCATTGGCTTTAACCGTTTACCTGGACTAGATCTGTATTACGCCGCCGATTCTTGCTTCGAACACAAAGCACACAGCATGCGCACGGCGTTGTACCGGCGCACGGACAGATACAAAGTGATGTCTGGCTTTGAGCGCGACGTATTTGGCCCGGCGTCACACACCCACATTATGCTTATTGCCGACAGCCAACGTGGTCAATATCAACAGTATTACCACACCGACGATACACGTCTTTCGCTGCTGCCCCCCGGCGTCAACCGCGACCGGGCGCGGCCGGACAACTGGCAGGATTTGCGCGCTGCGGTGCGCGCTGAGTTTGAGCTGGGAGATGCCGACCAACTCTTAGTGTTAATTGGCAGCGGGTTCATCACTAAAGGTTTGGACCGCGTGCTGCACACACTCGCCAGATTGCCGCAGGATTTAGCAGCAAACGTACGCTTGCTGGTCATCGGGCAAGACAATCCGCGCCAGTTTCAACGTCAAGCCAAAACCTTGGGGGTTGCTGACAAACTGATCATCCAAAAAGGTCGCGATGACATTCCCGCGGTTTTACAGGCCGCGGATCTTATGGTGCATCCTGCCTATATGGAAAGCGGTGGCATGGTGCTCATTGAGGCGGTGATTGCCGGCTTGCCGGTGATCGCTTCCGGTGCCTGCGGCTTTGCTCACTACATATCTGATGCGGACGCTGGCATGGTGCTGCCGGAACCGTTTGTTCAAACTCAGTTGGACGCAGCCGTGGAAGAGGTGTTGCGGGATGTTGGTTTGCGTCAGCGTTGGCAGGCCAATGGTGTCGCATTTGGGCAACAACACGAAGACCTCTACAACATGCCGCAGAAGGCCCTGCAGATCATTGAGGCCAACATTGAACAACGGCGTGCGCCCTTGGCGGAGAGCCCGCCGTGACTGAGCTGCGGCCGCTGGACGCTGAGAGTCTTTATCTACGCGAAGACATCGCCGCGTTGTGGACGCCGGCGAACGTGTTGCAGCAAGCATTTGAGTTACAAGGTGAAGTGTTCCGCGATGTCCCCGGTCGTCGCACCATGCGGGTGAAACTGGGTGACCGCTCGTACTTTGTCAAACTGCACTACGGGGTCGGTTGGGGTGAAGTGTTTAAGAACTGGTTACAGTTGAAGCAGCCGGTGGTCGGCGCTGCCAATGAGTTTGAAGCCTGTCGCGGTCTCTTGGCGGCGGGCATAGCGGCGCCGGTGGCGGCGGCTTTTGCGGCCTCTCAGGGTAGTTTGGCGTCGCGGCAGTCTTTTGTGCTGTGTGACGAGTTGGAGGGTTATACCAGTCTGGAGGACCTTACCGACAACTGGCCACAGTCTCCTCCCGAACCACTTGTAAAACAGCGGATGCTCTACGCGGTGGCAAATTTTGCGCGGCAGTTCCACAAACGTGGGTTTGTGCATCGGGATTTTTACATCTGTCACTTGCTGGCCAACGATACATGTTTTGCCGACGATGAAATTAAGCTGGCGGTCTTGGATCTACACCGTGCCCGCCACTTTGATCAAGTACCGGAACGTTGGTTACGGCGAGATCTGGCCGCCTTGCTGTTCTCAAGTCTTGATCTCGGCTTCAGCCGCCGGGATTGGCTGCGTTTTGTGCGTCTCTACAGCGGCCGCTCTCTACGTCAAGAGTTCGCTGAGCGTGGAGCGTTCTGGCGCAGCGTGTTGCAACGTGCGGAAAAACTCTACGACGAAGGTTTGCGCAAACGTGTCGTGAAAGGTGTTTACCGCTCATGAAGTTTTCCCCCGCGGGTTTGGCCGCTGTTGGCCACGACCTCGTGCCGCCCTTTGTGGTGGAGTTGTGCCTGGACCCGAAAGAAGATGTTGGCGCGCAACTTGTAACGGAGTTGACCTTCACTTCGGTGGCACGGGTGTTACCCGGCCGCAGGGTGAGTGGATTTGCTCAACATCAGGGTCAGCAGGTGTTTGCCAAACTGTTTTATGGCAAACGCGCGCGCCGTTATTGGCAAAGAGAGTTGGCCGGTGCTGCGCGCATTGCCGACGCGGGTATCAAAACGCCGCAGCTCCTCGATCAGGGCGCCACCGCGGACGGTACGGGGTTTGTTGTGTTTTTCGAAGCCTTGTCAGAGCCGCAAAACCTGCGCGACGACAACAGCGAAGACATGCTGGCCGCGGTGCAGATACTGGCGCGTTTACATGATGCCAACCTGATGCAGTCCGACGTGCATATATTTAACTTCCTGCGCTGCAGCGGTAACTACTACGCCATCGACGCGGACGGTATTCGGCCTGCTTATCTCTTACGGCAGCAGTTTCTGAATTTAGCCATGTTACTGGCACAACGCCCGCCCTTAATGGACGGCGAAATTGATGAAGTGTGGGCTGTCTATAGCGCGTCGCGCGGGGCCTATGTTAACCGCATGGGCTCGGCCCAAATGCTGCGCAAGCTCACCTTGCAGCAGCGTAAACAGCGGGTACGCCGCTACTTAAAAAAGACTCAGCGTGACTGCACTGAGTTTGTGCAGCACAAGTCGTTTAATCACAATTTCCTGTGCGACCGGCAGCATTGGCATTTATTACAGCGTTTTATGCTGTTCGCTGAAGTCATGGTCGGTGAGGGTACACCTTTGAAGCTTGGCAATAGCTCAACGGTGGTGCGCGTTTATGTAGAAGACGACCAAAGCTATATCGTCAAACGCTACAATTTGAAATCGTTTTCTCATCGCCTGCGGCGTTGGTTCAAACGGCGCCCGCGGGACGCCTGGTGTAATGGTCACCATTTAGCCTTTTTGGGGATAAGCACGGCCAAGCCGGTAGCTCTGTTAGAACAGAAGTGGGGCTGGTTACGTGGCGTGTGTTATCTGGTGATGCCCGATTGCGGCGAGCGTAATCTAGCCCAAGAGCTGGCGACCCATCCGCAAGATTGTCACAAATATGTGGACGACACCGTGACGGTGTTGCAATCTCTCGCCGCAGCGGGACTGCAGCATGGTGATCTCAAAGCCACCAATTTTGTGTTGGCGCAAGACCGGGTGGTGTTAATCGACTACGATGCGTTGCGACCGGGGGCAGCAGACAAAGATATCGCGCGGTTTTTAGCCAATTGGACCGATTACCCGGAGCTGCATGAGCAATGGGTACAGGCCCTAGAGCAACGCGGCTTGTATCACAGCGGCTAAGGCCGAACTAAGGGTGTGGGTTGGTGGTGCTGCTTATATGCGCGGCTGTGCATGCAGGTTAGAAGGGCGGAGAATCCAGAGTATGCAGAATAAAGGAATTATATGATCGTCTTGGGTTTGTCCGGCGCGCTGAAACACGACCCCTCCGCCGCCTTGATGATTGACGGCGAAATTGTCGCGGCGGCCGAAGAAGAGCGTTTTATACGCGACAAACATGCCAAGGACCGTCTGCCGTTAAAGTCTGCCAGATTCTGCCTGGAGTACGCCGGTGTGAAAGCGTCGGACGTGGACTATGTGGCGTTTCCTTATGCGCCCATCAGCATCTTCAGCCCTGCACGCTGGGCGTATTCCCGAGGTTATTGGTATGCGCCAGACCGTGTGTTGGATGCCTTGTTAAACGGCAACCGCCGCTTCCGCGCACATCGGCGCAACGTGATCGGTCTGGGTGAATCCCTCGGTATAGACTGGGATCGGGCAGAGTTTGTACCGGTTGAGCATCATCTGTCACATGCTTCGAGCGCCTATCACTTGTCTGGCTTTACAGACAAATGCGCGATCCTTGGCGTCGATGGTAAAGGAGAATATGCCACCACCTTTTTTGGCTACGGCGAAGAGGGGCGGATTCATAAGATCAAAGAGTTCTACGACCCTCATTCCCTGGGTGGTTTGTACGGTGCGATGACCGAGTACCTCGGTTTTGAAATGTTGGACGGCGAATACAAAGTGATGGGTATGGCGCCTTATGGTGATCCCAGCAGGTATGACTTAAGTCGTCTGATAGAGCCGCGTGGCAAAGGTTTTGCGGTGAATACCCAGTATGCGAATGTGGTTGGGTTGCGTAGGCATAAAGACGATGGTCAAGCGTTTTACTTCACCGATAAATTAATTGAGTGGCTAGGGCCGCGGCGTGTAGGTGACGCCGCAGACGACCCCTACATTCACTACGCAGCCTCGATGCAAGACCTATTTGAACACTGGGTACAAAAACTCATCGACGAGTATTTGGCGGATGTGCTGGCGGAAACCGGCAAGTTGGCTTTTGCCGGGGGTGGCGCGCTCAACGTTAAGCTCAATCAGCGTTTGTTGGCGCGTGATGATTTGGACGAGTTGTTTGTGCAGCCGGCTTCAGGGGATTCTGGCACAGCCCTGGGTGCTGCGTCTTACGTTGCCGTGACAAAGGGTGACAACGTGCAGGCCATGCAGCACGCCTACCTTGGGCCGCGCTACGACAACGACGCATGCCTGGCTGCCTTGCAGGCGCACACAGGCCAATGCCGTTGGCGGCAGATGACAGATCCCGTTGCGGAGACCGCGGATGTATTAGCTGCGGGGCATCCGGTGGCGTGGTTTCACGGGCGCATGGAATTTGGTCCGCGCGCCTTGGGTGGGCGCAGCATTTTAGGGTGCCCCAATTCACCGGGGATTGCGGATCGTATCAACGAACAGATCAAGTTTCGCGAGCGCTGGCGACCGTTCTGTCCAAGCATGTTGGATCGAATTGCACCGGAGATTCTGCAGACTGACCATCCAGCGCCGTATATGACCATTACCTTCGACGTGGCCGAGGCGTGGAAAACGCGCATCCCGGAAGTGGTGCATGAAGATGGCACCGCGCGCGCCCAGGTGGTGGACGAGTCAAGCAACCCACGTTACTACGCCCTGCTGGAAGCCATGGAGCAGCGAACAGGGAATGGTGTGTTACTGAACACATCGTTGAATCGTCGCGGTGAGCCCATGGTCTGCTCGCCTACAGATGCGCTGAACATGTTTTTTGGCTCTGATCTGGAATACCTGGTGTTGGAAGACTGGTTAGTCACCAAGGATGACTAAAGGCGCGTGAACCCGCGCATTCTGCAAATCTGCCCCCACGACACGCCGCCGTTCGACAATGTTTGCGCGCGTTTTATTGAGGCCGCGGATTTGCTGGACGCAACGGTGACCACGGTGTATCTCGGCGCTGCTGCTGCTGAACCCCACAACTTCGCCGACTATCTGCACGCGGCAGATCTAAGCAACACAACCCGGCTGCGCGGACAGCTTGATGCCTATGCCCAGCAGCGGTGGGATCTGGTGATTTGCCACCGCTACCGCGCCTACTGGTCGGTCGCGAGGACTCGGCTGGCGCGTAATCCATGTGTGGTGTTGGCACATGAGTTTGGTTTTTTCGAACGCTGGCAACGACGTCTCAAGCGACGCTTGTTTGCGCCAGGATTTCAATTTGCCGGTGTTTCACAACCTGTGGCTGACGAACTGGCTGCACACGTAGGGCACGCCTTGGTGCTGCCGAATGTGGTGAATATAGAAAGGTCGCAAGCCGCGTTGTTATCGCGGGCGCAAGCGCGTACCCATCTGGGGCTCTCTGAGCAGGACTTTGTGGTGGGTGTGGTAGGCCGCCTGCATTACAAAAAGCGACCGCAGTTGGCCGCCGACGCGTTTGCTGAATTTAAGGCCGAAGTACCTCATGCACGGTTGGTGTTTGTTGGGGAGGGGGCTAGCGCCGAATTAGCAGCGCATCAAGATGTACACATCACCGGCTTCCTCCCCCAAGCCGCGCAATACATGAGGGCATTTGACGTTTTGTTACACACCGCGCGTGTCGAGTCGTTTGGGTTGGTTGTGTTGGAGGCCTTGCTGGCCGGTGTGCCGGTGGCGTGCGCGCCGCTGGTGGGTCCGGGTTATGTTATGGGTCCACTGGGTTGTTATGCAGATGCAGACAGCCCCGCCGGATTCTCGCGGGCACTGTTGCAGGCGTCGCAATTGGATCGCGAAGCGTTTGCAGCCCAAGCCGAGACGCGTGTGCGTCAATACTTCTCGGTAACGGCGTTGGCCGAAGCCCTTGGGCCCCTGCTGCAAACTCAAGCCGCCTAAAGGGTTAAGCCTCTTCGGGGTAAAACGCTGGCTCGCCGGGTGGACGGGTTTTGAAGCGCTTGTGTAACCACAGGTATTGCTCAGGGTGTAGCCGCACCTGATCTTCAAGCAGCGCATTCAGGCGCTGTGCATCTTGCTCGTCGTCGCCGCTGGGGAAGCCTTCGAGTATCGGCGAAAAACAGATCTCCCAACGCTGCTTGGCTTCATTCCGGGTTTGCCGCATGAACAGGGCTGGAGAGTTATTGAGGCGGGCGAAACGTGACGCGGCCACAATGGTGGCAGCGGGTACGCCAAAAAAGGGCGCAAATATCGAGTGTTTCGGTCCGTAGTCCTGATCGGCTGCATACCAAATCGCGCGGCCCTGTTTTAATCGCCGCAGGGTCTGCCGCGTGTCGTCGCGTTCAATGACGCCTTCGAAATAACGTTTGCGCCCATTCACTTGGAGGCGCTCCCACACGGGGTTTTTGTTGTAACGGTACATCACGTCGATGCAGCCCATATCACCCAACGGCTGACTGATCATGTCCATTACTGCAAAATGGCCGCCAATCAGCACCACGCCGCGGCCCTCGGCGATGGCCTGATCTAAGTGTTCTTTGCCAATCACGTCAAAACGGTCGGACAAATCCCGCTTGGGGTTGAGCCAAGGAATCATCAATTCCACGGCACCGATACCTAACGCTTGGAAACTATCTCGGACCAGTTGTTGCTGTTCTGCCTCACTCAGCTCCGGAAAACAGCGCGCGATGTTGGTCTGCGCCACCAAGCGGCGGGAACGGCCCAAGCGATAAGTCACATCACCGAGACGACGCCCCAGCCAGAAGACCCAGGACAGCGGCAGCCGCGCGATCAGCCAACACACACCCAGCAGCAGCCACGTTGGCCACAGCTTGGGTGACCACAAGGGTGGCGGTGGTGTGCGTATGCGCTTACGTTTAGCCATTGGGCGCGGATCATAGCGAGTCAAGCTGGGTGTGGCTAACGGTGGATCAAATTGTTCCGGTCACTCGTGCATACGGCGATGCGGTAAAGGGTTGCGTAACAGCCCGGCGCCGCTCCGCGGTACCCTCTATCGCAAAACAAGCCTCGTCTTCGCCGAGTCTTTTTTGCTCCCTCGGCTTGGGCTTGATCGTTACGCAACCCTTCACCCCACCGCCTCGGTACACATCCGCACTGCCAGTTCTTCCAACGGGCCACAAGTTCAGGTGTGCTAACATTCGCTCCAATATAAGCTGCGGAATGAAAGCTTGAGCGTCCACACCGCTATCCCTGACCTGCCTTCTGTTTCCCACCTTCGTATCCTGGTCATCGGCGACATCATGCTGGACCGTTATTGGCATGGCCCAGCGGATCGGGTCTCACCGGAAGCGCCGGTGCCGGTGATCAACGTCCAACAAACCGAACATCGGCCGGGTGGGGCCGCCAACGTGGCGCTTAACCTGGTCAGTCTTGGCGCGCAGTGTACGTTGGTGGGTCTGGTGGGTGACGACGAAGCGGGAGAAGAGCTGCGCAAAACCCTGACCGCCGCGGGCGTTGAGTGCGACTTTGTCACCGTCCCCGAGTGGCAGACCATTGTGAAGCTGCGGCTATTGGCGCAGAAACAACAGCTCATGCGGGCGGATTTTGAAGCGCTGCCGCCGGACTATGGGGCCAGTGAACGCATCGGCACGGTGCAGAATAAGATCGAGAAACACCTGCGTGAGGCTGATGTGTTTGTCATCGAAGATTATGACAAAGGTGCGGTCGAAGACCCTCAAGCCCTCATCCATGCGGCCAACGCGGCCAATGTCCCCGTGTTGGTGGATCCTAAAATGAAGGCGCTGTCCGTCTACAGCAAAGCCACCGTGATCAAGCCGAATGAAAAAGAGTTTGCCCATGCGTTGAGCGGGGGTAGCCAACGACCCCCCAAAGACATTGGCGAGGCGACCGTTGCCATGTGCCGTGATTTGCAGCTCGCAGGCATGGTAGTGACCCGCGGCGGGGACGGTATGGAGGTCTGTGACGGCACCTCGGTCCGGCATGTGCCGGCCCGGCCGGTAGAGGTATTTGACGTCACCGGCGCTGGGGATACCACCGCTGCCACCTTGGCTCTGGGTTTGGGTTTAGGCTGGCCGCTCATCGATTGTGCGCGCGTCGCCAACGTTGCCGCCAGCATAGTGGTGTCGAAGTCCGGTACCGCCCCGGTTACTGGACCGGAGTTGCGTACTGTGTTGTCCCGCGAAGTGGCGGACCGCGGCATGACCACCCGCGAGGAATTGGCGGCAGCGGTGGCTGACGCCCAGGCCAATGGCGAACGGGTGGTATTTACCAATGGCTGCTTTGACATCTTACATGCCGGTCACGTGACCTACTTGGAAGAAGCGGCGGCGTTGGGCGACCGTTTGGTGGTGGCCATTAATGACGACGCTTCGGTCACCCGCCTGAAAGGCGAAGGTCGCCCCGTGGTACCCGTGGAAGGCCGCAGTCGTGTGCTTGAGGGTTTGGCGTGTGTCGATTGGGTGGTGAACTTTGACGAAGACACACCGGAACCGCTGTTACAGCTTCTCAAGCCAGACGTGCTGGTTAAAGGTGGCGACTATGGTCCTGACGAGGTGGTTGGGGCTGACTTGGTGCGTGCCTACGGCGGTGAGGTACAGGTATTGAGCTTAGTCGCCGATGTCTCCACCACTGCCATAGTGGAGCGTATCAAGGAGCACATGTAGCGTAAGCTGAGTGAGCTGGCTCGCGCTTGTTCCCTGGTCAGCAGACGGGTTAACTCAAACCCGCCTCGATGAGCACCTGAACGTTTTGTTGCAAGTGGTGCGGATTGGTGGTGCCCACCACAATGCTGTGGACGCCGAAGTGTTTTGCCACGTAGGCTAAGTCTTGTGCTTCGCCGTGACCGCTGGCCAAGGCTTTTTTAATCAGTACACCGCAGCCCTGGGCGGCCGCGTTGGCGATTAAAGTTTGCTCTTCGGCGTGGTCTCTATTCAGGGTTGCCATGATCACATCGGCACCAAGCGCCACGGCCAGTTCACCACCGGTGGCAGATTTGTGTGACATGCCCACCGCGCGGATTTTGCCCTCCTGCTTCAGCGTTTGCAGCGCCTGTAAGGTGCCGTAACGTTGCAGGATATTCTGGTCGTTACCGTCGGAATGGATGAGAACAATGTCCAATACGTCGGTTTGCAAGCGGCGCAGAGAACGCTCCACGCTGTGGCGACAGTGTTCCGGGGAGAAGTTAAAGGTAGATACGCCATCTTCAAACTCTTCTCCTACCTTGGTGCACAGTACCCAACGTTCCCGTTCAGCGGCGATCAACGGACCAAGTCGGCTTTCGCTGACGCCATAGGCGGGTGCTGTGTCCAGCGTGTTGATGCCTAATGCCTGGGCACGGGCTAGCAACTCGCGCGCGGCACGCTCATCGGGTATTGCTACCGGTGTGGGGTATTTCACACCTTGGTCGCGCCCCAGCTTCACTGTACCGAGACTTAAAGGCGCGACAAAAACCCCACTGTCGCCGAGGGCGCGCTGGCTCAACGGTGTCACCAAGGTGCGCTACCCAACGTGGCGATGGGGTGCTGGGTATGCAGCACATCGCAGGCAGAGGGTGGATCCAATACTGCCAGCAGGCGGTCACCCATGTCGGGCGCCAAGGTCAACTTCGTCGGAAAACACTGCACAAAGTTGCCCACGCGCTTAACAAAGGCTTGGTCGGGTTTAAGTGCGCTGGCTTGTTTGGGTTCGGCACGGCTGATGCTCAACAGGCTGTACTCGGCACGCTGCCAATCCAGCCAAGGCACACAGGTTTGTAGTTCCGTTTTAGCAGCCTGGATCTGTTCCGTATCGCTGCGCGCCACACCCTTGGTGGCCAGTTGTCCACCCAGGTACCAAATCATCCCGTCGCGGGTCGAGTGCGATGTAATGGTAAGTCGCGGTTCGTTGCTGGTGATGCCCGTCAAACAGTGTGCGAACATCGGCACCGCATGCTGAGGTTTTACAATGACCTGCTTTAAAGGCCGCTGTTGCACTTCGATGTCGTGAATCTGAAGTTGCCGCAGCAATGCCTCGCTGCCGTTACCGGCACAACTGATCAGTTGCCGTACGTGGACCGTAGTGTCTAGTAGTTTCACCTGGTAGCCGCCGTTGATCTGGCTGAGCGTAGCCGCGTCCGCTTGCAATTTGAAAATGCGCTGTTCGTGACCCAGGGTGAGTTGGGTTATTAAATCCGCAGTATCCAGCACAAAGTCGTTCAGCGTATAAACCACGCCATTAAAACCTGCAAAACTTTCCGGCCATTGCTCCCGCGCAAGTTTGTCGATGCGGCCGCGTAACGTTTTGCTCGCAAAAAACGTGGTCAGGCGGCCTAAAGCGGTGCGTTCGGCAAACATGTAATAGTGCTCGGACAACAGCCGGGTACCGGCCAGGGGAACGTCATCTTGGTTGGCTAAACACGCACGCCACCGCTGCGGCATTTGCGCGATGGCTTCTGAAGCGCCGGTCACATTACCCGCCAGGGCGTATTTGAGACCGCCGTGGATCATGCCCTGAGAAGCCAGGGTTTGGGCACTGCCAAGACGGTCGGCTTCCAACAAGATGGCGTTGTAACCTTTAGCCAACAGTAGCTTGAGTGCCCAGGCACCAGCGATGCCGCCGCCGATAATCGCCGCGTCCACTGCTACCGTAGGGGGGGTTGTTGCATGCATTCGTTGACAGTTTAACGGTGACCTAGCAGTCTGCAAATATGGCTGCCGGGCTCTATCAACTTGTGCTTTGGCTGGCGCTGCCGGTGGTCTGGCTGCGCTTGCGTTGGCGCGCGCGTCGGGAACCGGCTTATGGCCAGCGTATCGCGGAACGTTTCGGTTGCGTACCAGGAGAGATCCCGCGAGGCTGTGTTTGGTTTCACACCGTCTCCGCCGGCGAAACGATTGCCGCGGCGCCGTTGATCCAACAGCTGGCAGATGAGTTTGCTGAAACTCCCTTTCTTGTCACCACCATGACGCCTACGGGTTCGGAACAGGTGTCCGCGCGTCTCGCGGATTGTGTGGCACATTGTTATGCACCTTATGATTTTGGTTTTGCGGTGAAACGCTTTTTTGAGCGGGTGCAGCCGAAAATATTAGTCCTCATGGAAACTGAGTTGTGGCCCAATCTCATCGAGCAGGCGGCGCGGCGCGGCGTGCCGGTGCTTCTGGTGAATGCCCGCTTGTCGGAAAGGTCAGCCAAGGGGTATGCTCGCGTGGCGGGGCTCACACGCCCTATGTTGCAACGTGTAGACGCCATTGCCTGTCAGAGCGACGATCATGTGCAGCGATTTGTTGCTCTGGGCGCCGCGCCTGACACCACCACGGCCATGGGCAGCGTGAAGTACGATGTTGCCGAACCTCCAGGCTTTGAAGACGATATTGTTAAGTTGCGGGTAGTTTTTGCCCTGCAACAACAGCCGGTGTGGATAGCCGCATCCACCCATCCGGGAGAAGACGAACAAGTGCTGGAGGCCTTCCGCCTGGTTCGGCGGCAGCACGCAAGCGCGTGTCTGTTGTTGGTGCCACGCCACCCGGTGCGCGCCGACGATGTCTGCAAATTAGTGTTGGAGGCGGGTTTTACAGTCAGTCGGCACAGTGAGTGCCTGCAGCAGGCGTCGAGCCAAACCATGGACATTGTGGTGGGTGACGTCATGGGCAGTCTGCTGCAGCTATATGGGTTGGCTGATGTTGCCTTTGTCGGCGGTAGCTTGGTGCCCGTTGGCGGCCATAACCCGTTGGAACCTGCCTTGTGTGGCATACCCATCGTGAGCGGTCCCGAGCAATTTAACTTCACCGACGTGATGGCGGATTTGCAGCAACGCGGCGCGTTGCGTACGGTGCAGGACGCGCATGAATTGGCCGAGGTGGTCTGCCTGTATTTGAGCGATGCCGATCTACGTCAGCAGGCGGGCGCTGCCGCGGCTAACGCGCTATGGGAGAATCGCGGAGCTACCGCGCGGGTGGCTGAACTATTGCGAACCCGGATCCGTGCTGTATTGCTGTAAGGAAGTTAAACGGATCACCTGATCGTTGGGATCGGTGAAAGAGTTGAGCTCTTCTAAGTCAGCGTCCACTAAGCTGCCGGCTACGTCTTTTAGCGCAAGCAAGTTGAGCACGTAATTGTAGCGGGAGTCAGCGTAGTCAAATTGGGAGCGGAACAGCAGCTGTTGCGCTTGCAGCACGTCGACAATGTTACGCGTCCCCACCTCGTAACCGGTTTCGGTGGCGTCCAGCGCCGAGCGCGAAGATTCAATGGCTTTTAGCCGCGCCTTTACCCGCACAACATCTGTGGCCACGGCCTGATAGAGGTTACGCACATCCCGCGTCACGGTGCGTTGTTGGTTTAACAACAATTCTTGCGCCTGGCGTTTCAACGCCGTGGCTTCTTTGGTGCGCGCGCGCAGCAAGCCGCCAGTGTAAATTGGCATATTAAACTGCAGACCGTAAATGGTGACGTCCGTGGTATCGGCACCAAAAAAGTTGGGCGCGCCGGTGACCGATCTTGCTTGGGTTACGGTGGCATCTATGGTGGGGAGGTGCCCCGAGGCTCGCGCCCGCACGCTGCGGCTGGCTGCGGTGAGCTGTTGTTGAGCGGCTAATATACCAAGGTTGGACCGCATGGCTTCTTCTACCCAGGCAGATTCGTCCCGCGGGCTGGGGTTCACGATGGGCAGTTTTTCCGACAAGCGGTCCAAACGTTCGTAGTAAATACCAGACAGCGTGCCGAGGCTTTCGAAGAAAATGTCATGGTCGCCGTCCGCCTGGATGCGACGTACCACCGCGCTGTCGTATGCCGCTTGGGATTCTAAAACATCAGTGATCGCTACCAAGCCTACATCAAAACGTTGCTGCACCTGCTCCAACTGACGTTTCACGGCGGCTTCTTCCGCGGTGGTGGAATCCAGAAAGTCCTGTGCACGCAGCACGTTCATGTAGGCCTGCACAACACGGAAGATCAGGTTTTGTTCGGCGGCACGCAGGTCAAACTCCGCTGCGTCCACCGAAGCTTTGGCGCTGGACAGCGTAAACCAGCTTTCCATATTCAGAATGGGTTGGCGCAGCTGCGCGCTGTAGCCGTGGTCGTTAAATTCTTGATCAGGGATGGGTAAGCCGAAGGTCGGGCTGTTGGGGTTAATGTCCCTGGAGCCGGGAAAATCGCGCTTGTTCCAGCTGGTCTGTCCGCTGGCGCTCAGACTCGGCAGCAGCGCCGAGCGAGCTTGTGGGATAGCCTGCTCGCTGGCAGCGTACCCGGCCCGGGCGGCGCGCAAGGATGCATCATTGGCCAGCGCCGCTTCATAAACCTCAAGCAGATTCTCTGCCCATGCTTGGTGTGCTGTTAAAGCGATGCCGAGGCCAAGTAGCCATCCCAATACATACTTCATAGACCGTCTTAAGCCTCAATCACTGCGGATATTTGCGGATATCTTTGTTGTCGAACGTCTTTCTAAGCGCGCCATTCTACACTTGCGCAAGCATAAAGTCGTAGAACCAGCGCAAACGGTTTGGCAAACACATCAAGGATGTGTATTTCATCAAATTTTGCGGGTGACCCGGCAATTTCCTCTAGGTATATTGGAGCGTCGCCGGCCTAGCAGTAAGTATCTGACGGTGACGAGCCACACATAACTGAGGTCAAATTGACGGAAAAACGACCAGAAACCGATGGAGACATCCTCTCCCGCTCCAAAGCGCTAAGCGGCTCTGCTTTGCGGCGTGCACAGGAGCGCGCTCAGCGTCAAGCCAACGACCGTCGTTACAGCGTTGACCTGCCGGCCCACATGGCTGAATGTGATGCAAACTACGTGCGGCTGCTGCGTCTTTTTCCGGATCTACGGGATAAATCCGATCAGACGATCAACTTGCCGTTGCAAGCCTTAAATGCCCAGGTGGTGTTTACTGTTTTGGAAAAGGGTCCGTACACCACGTTGGTCCAAATTGACGTGCAGGATGGACGCGACGGCAGCCAAGACTCTGACAGCCCACCAGCGTGGATAAACCAAGTGGGCGCACCAACCATGACGGTGCGGATCTATCACGATGCCCGCAGTGCGGAAGTGGTGTCTTATCAGGCACAGAATCGCTTCCATAGTTCCTATGAATACCCCAACACACGTATGCGCCAGCGCGACGAAAAAGTGCAACTGAACCGGTTCTTAAGCGAGTTCCTCACCTTGTGTCTGGAGCACGGCGCCAGTCACAACCCGGTAGCTTTCTAACCGTGGGCGTGGTGTCCCACGTTCTGCATATATCCGATTGCCACCTGGTGGCGGCAGGCACCGATCTCATCGGTGTTGATACTCAAGCGTCGCTGGAAGCTGTGCTTGAGCAGGCGCTGACGGAGCAAAACCCTGATGCGGTCATTGCTTCCGGGGATCTTGCCCACGACCCCCTGCCGCAGGTGTATCGCCGTTTTGTGGAAACAATACGGCGCTTCACTGCAGCACCGCTGCTCTGTCTACCCGGCAACCACGATGTGTTGGGTGCCATGCAAAACGCACAGATGCCGCTGGCACCGTTGACGGTGGGTGCGTGGCATCTGGTGCCGCTGGATTCTCACGAAGATGACGCGCCGCGGGCGCTGATTACGGCGGATGATAAAGCCGCGATAGCTGCGCACTTGGCTGCAGCCAGCACAGAACATTGCCTGGTTGCCACCCACCATCCGCCGGTCGCGGTGAACTGCCCGTGGCTCGACAAAGACAGGATTCAAAAGCCGGAAGAACTGCTAGAATGGCTCTCCGAACGCAGTGCCCAAGGGGGTACGGCTCGATTGCGAGGAGTTGTGTTCGGACATACTCACCAGGCGGTAGACGATTTCTGCGGCGACGTACCGGTATTTGGATCGCCGTCGACCTGTTTCCAGTTTGCCCCGAACAGCACAAGCTTCACGATAGATGATCAGTCGCCGGGTTACCGCTGGCTAGAATTGAGTGAAGATGGCGGTGTAGTGAGCCGGGTGCGTAGAGTAGATTCGTTTCCGATACAAGTGCAACTCAAGTAGTAACGACTTTTCTAAGAGGTCTATCCGAAGAGGTCTAGTCCTAAGAGGTCTCCCTAAGAGGTTTATGGCAGAGAAAGCATATTCTGCAGCATCGCTGCAGGTTTTATCCGGGTTAGAACCCGTACGGCGTCGGCCGGGCATGTATACCGACACCACCCGACCAAATCACATGGTGCAGGAGGTGGTGGACAACAGCGTCGACGAAGCCATTGCCGGTTACTGCCGGGAAATTGAAGTCACCCTGTTTAAAAACGGTGGCGTAGAAGTAATTGATGACGGTCGCGGTATGCCGGTGGACGTCCACCCCCAACACAAAGTATCTGGGGTGGAGTTGATTCTTACACGCTTACACGCCGGCGGGAAATTCGACAACGAAAACTACAGTTTTTCGGGCGGCTTGCACGGCGTGGGTGTATCGGTGGTGAATGCGCTTTCGGAGTGGCTGGAAGTAGAAGTTAAGCGCGACGGTAAGCTGCATCAGCAGAATTACGCCAAAGGCAAACCCAAGGGTAAGCTAAAGGCGGTAGATACCGTCGGCAAGCGCAATACCGGCACTACCATTCGTTTCCTTCCTGAAGCAAGTTACTTCGATTCGGCGAACATTTCCGTTCCCAAGCTGCGTCATCTGTTGCGCGCCAAAGCGGTCTTGTGTCCAGGTTTACGCGTTAGTCTTAACGTCGAAGGTAAACCCGACGACAGCGAGTCTTGGTACTACGAAGACGGTCTTAAAGGTTATCTGGACAATGCACTGGCCGGGGCAGAGACATTACCGGCGGAAACCGTGCTGCATTCCGCACAAGGTAATGCCGAAGCGGTGGACTACGCCCTGCGCTGGGTGGTCGACGGTGGTGAGTTGGTGACTGAATCATATGTGAACCTCATTCCAACCGCCCAGGGCGGTACTCACGTCAACGGTCTACGTTCGGGCTTAAACGATGCGTTGAAGGAGTTTTGCGAGTTTCGCGATCTGTTGCCGCGCGGGGTGAAGCTGACTGGCGAAGACCTCTGGGAGCAGTGCAGTTACGTTTTGTCCGCCAAATTGGCAGACCCCCAATTTGCCGGTCAAACCAAGGAAAAGTTGTCCTCGCGCCAATCCGCAGCGTTTATTTCCGGTGTCGCCAAGGACGCCTTTAGCCTGTGGCTGAACGAACACCCCGAAGCCGGCGAGCGCATTGCCGAGCTGGCCATCAGCAACGCGCAAAAACGCGTACAAGCCTCAAAAAAAGTGGCCCGCAAGAAGATTACCGCAGGACCCGCCTTACCCGGCAAGTTGGCGGACTGCTCCGGGCAAGACGCAGACCGCGCCGAGTTGTTTCTGGTCGAAGGTGATTCCGCCGGCGGTTCAGCCAAACAAGCGCGCGATCGCGAATACCAGGCGGTGTTGCCGCTGCGCGGCAAGATTCTCAACACCTGGGAAGTAGACTCCAGCCAAGTGTTGGCATCCCAGGAAGTCCACGACATCGCCATTGCGCTCGGCGTCGACCCGGGCTCCGTCAAGATGGACGGTTTACGTTACGACAAAGTCTGCATCCTGGCCGACGCCGACTCCGATGGCCTGCACATCGCTACCTTGCTGTGCGCTTTGTTTGTCCGACACTTCCGCCCCTTAGTGGACGCCGGCCATGTCTACGTCGCCATGCCGCCACTCTATCGCATCGACATTGGCAAAGAAGTCTTCTATGCCCTCGACGAAGCCGAGAAAGAAGGGGTACTCGACCGCATCGCCGCCGAAAAGAAACGCGGCACCCCGGTGGTGCAACGCTTCAAAGGACTCGGTGAGATGAACCCGCTGCAGCTCCGCGAAACCACCATGGACCCAGACACCCGACGCCTGGTGCAACTTTCCATCGGCGGTGGCGGCAAAACCGATGAAACCCTTGACATGCTGCTGGCCAAGAAACGCGCCTCCGACCGCCGCACCTGGCTCGAGAAAAAAGGTGATCAGGCTGAGCTTGCTTAGGCTCGATCGATCGTAAGCTGGCGGGTGCTGATGGATACTGCCGCTGATTCGCTGACAATGAGCGGGTCGAGGAACACTGGAATGACTGAATGCGCAGGACCGGTGGCGGGGGTGGTTTGGTCAGGAGGCTCCGAGCCAGGACGGCGAGGCGCCAGCGCCCATGGATGGGTTTACAGCGGTCCTGACCAAACCACCCCCGTCGCCGGGCCGCATACAAACTGACTTTTAAAGACCCAAATGACAGAAGAAACCCAAGAATCCGATATCGAACGCATTCCCCTGGCCGTCTACACCGAACGCGCCTACCTAGACTACTCCATGTACGTCATCAACGACCGCGCGCTTCCCCATCTGGCGGACGGCCTCAAACCCGTACAGCGCCGCATCATCTTTGCCATGAGCGAGCTTAATCTGAACAGCCAGGCCAAGTTCGCCAAATCGGCTCGCACGGTCGGTGATGTGCTGGGTAAGTTTCACCCCCACGGCGACTCTGCGTGTTATGAAGCCATGGTGCATATGGCGCAGCCGTTTTCATTCCGTTATCCGTTGGTGGATGGGCAGGGTAACTGGGGTGCTCCCGACGACCCGAAGTCGTTTGCCGCCATGCGTTACACGGAAGCGCGCCTGTCGCGGTATGCCGATCTGCTGCTGGGTGAAATTCGTCAGGGAACCGTCGACTACATGCCCAATTTCGACGGCACCGCCAATGAGCCGCAGCTGCTGCCGGCCCAGCTGCCGTTTGTGTTGTTGAACGGCAGCACCGGTATCGCTGTGGGGATGGCCACCGACATTCCGCCGCACAACATCAATGAAGTCATTAGCGCGTGTGTGCACTTGTTGGATGCGCCGAAGGCCAGCGTGGCTGACATCATGACTCACATCAAGGCGCCGGACTTTCCCACCGAAGCCACCATCATCACCCCTCCGGCCGAAATTCGCGAGGTCTATGAAACCGGACGTGGCTCGATAAAGGCGCGGGCCGTGTATCAAAAGGAGGGTGGTGAAATCGTGGTCACCGCTCTGCCGCACCAAACCTCGCCGGCCAAGGTGCTGGAGCAGATTGCACAACAGATGCACGCCAAGAAATTGCCCATGTTGGTTGATTTGCGTGATGAGTCGGACCACGAAAACCCGACCCGCCTGGTGTTGGTGCCCCGTTCGAATCGGGTGGATGTTGAGCGTCTGATGAGTCACCTGTTTGCCACCACCGATTTAGAACGCAACTATCGCGTGAACCTCAACATGATCGGGTTGGATCAGCGTCCAGGGGTGAAAAACCTGGTGCAGATCGTCAAGGAGTGGCTCAGCTACCGCATGGATGTGGTGACCCGCCGCTTAAGTTACCGCTTGGAGAAGATCAACGAGCGTCTGCATATCCTCGAAGGGTTGCTGATTGCCTACCTCAACCTGGATGAAGTGATACGCATCATCCGCGAGGAGGATGATCCCAAAGCCGAGCTGATGAAGAAGTACAAATTGTCCGACGTGCAGGCCAATGCCATTTTGGATTTGCGTTTGCGGCAGTTGGCCAAGCTTGAAGAGATCAAGCTAAAGACCGAGCAGGATGAACTGAGCGCGGAAAAAGCTGAACTGGAGAAAATTCTCGGCTCCAAGGCGCGGTTAAAGACACTGATTAAAAAAGAGTTGCTGGCGATCGCCGAAGAGTATGGCGATGAGCGACGTTCAGGTCTCGGCGAAGGGGTGGAAGAAGCCAGCGCCTACAGTGAAGAAGACCTGTTAACCAACGACCCGATCACGGTGGTACTGTCAGAAAAGGGTTGGGCGCGTGCCGCTAAAGGTCATGAAATGGACCCGCAAGAGTTGAACTATCGCAGCGGGGATGCGTTTTTGCAGTCTGCGCGTGGTCGCACCAATGAAATTCTGGTGTTTATGGATTCCGCCGGTCGTGCCTACAACGTCGCACCCCACACGCTGCCTTCCGCCCGCGGCCAAGGTGAACCGTTAACCGGTCGCTTTAAACCCCCGGCGGGTACGCGTTTTGTTGGGGTGGCCATGGGTGGCGGTCAGACCAAGGTGTTGCTGGCATCCAATGCCGGTTTCGGTTTTGTTGGTCCCTTGGCGGACATGGTGACCAAAAACAAAGCGGGCAAGGCCGTCTTGAGCGTGCCGGCTGGCGGCTCTGCGTTAGCCCCCTGTGCGCTGACGGACGTTGACCCGGACAGCGCCTTGGTGGCGGCGGTCACAGACCAAGGACGCATGCTGGTGTTCCCCTTAAAAGATGTGCCGGAGCTCTCCCGGGGTAAAGGCAACAAGCTGATCAACGTACCCACGGCGGCCTTCAAGGCAGGAGAGGAGAAGATGATTTCAGCGGTTGTGTTGGGTGAACAGCAAGAATTGCTGGTGCACGCCGGGCAGCGACACTTGCGCATGAAACACAAAGACTTGGAGAACTATGTGGGCGAGCGGGCCAGGCGGGGGCGCAAACTGCCGCGTGGTTTTCAGAAGGTTGATCGCCTTAGCGTGGAGTAAAACCCAATATCAGTTTGGCTTGATTATCGATCAACTCGGACTGCTGGTCGGGTAATTCGCTGATGCAAAAAATATCGCTGTCGGCCATGTCTTCGAGCAGGGGGTGCACAAATCGGGCTGCCCAAGCTCGCTCATACTCCGCCAGTGCGGCATGCACAGCGCTGGCGATCAGCACAGTCTGGGCCTTGGCCAGTGCGGCCAGGGTCATTAGATTGTCGATGTCGGTGTCGGTTTCGAGAACCTCATAAGCCAACTGCTGCAACTCGCCAGGCGGCCCTGGGCTGTCGGTGATGTCCAGGTAAAAACGAAACTCACCATCGGTCTCAAACTCTTGCAGTAAACGCGCGGCAAGAAACGCGGCGCACACCGCATTGCCGGCGTCTACACCGGCTTGGTCAAACAGCAAAATCACGCCCCGTTCCGGCACCGCCACCGCTATCCCCGGGTGAATGGCGCACACTTCCTGCGCCATGCTCATGGCATCCGCCACCGCTTCTTGGCGTTGCGGTCGGTCCAAGGCCAATTGGTTGTGGAGGTTGACCGCCAGGGCAAAGCTAGGTTGCGGTGTGTTCGCCACCGGGTCGGGAACCGACACAATGGGTAAAGATCGATTGCCCCGCGCCGACAGCTGCAGGATACCCAGCGTGACAAAGGGTGTGGCGCCGAGGATGAGCAGGCTTAACAACCAAGTCCCGATACGCGCAGGGGGTGCAAAAACCTGATCCTCCACCACTACGCTCACATAGCCGGTGATGGTGTCGTCCAAGGCAGCGGATGCGGTGAAATGACTGCCACGTTCGGTATTACCGCTCAACGCCACAATTTCGTTCGCCGCATTGTAAAACACCACCCCCGCCACTGCGTCGAAGCGATTGATTTGGCTGGCGATGAGGGCCAGCTCGATGCGGTCCTGGTGTAACAAACGCCCGGCATTGGCGTGTGCCAGAGATTGTGCAAGCGCGTCTCCATAACGCTGCATATTAGTATCGGTCGCGTCGCTGCGTGTCCACAACAGCAGCAGACCCAGCCCGCATATGGCCGTGGCCAGCAAGGCGGTGGGTAAGGTGGCTTGATTAGGTTTGAACCGCTTCCACCAGGACAAGGTGGCACCTGAATAAATCAACAGAAGACTGCCTAATCTAGCATAGATCCGGGGGCACGGGCCGAGCCCAACGTGTTTTAAATCCCCGCCACAGGCCTTTGAACACAGTAGAATAGAGCGCTGTGAAGCAAAACGCGGATTGACGCAACCTTGGCTGACGAACTCATATTGATCAATGTGTCCGGGCAGGACAAACCAGGCCTCATGTCGCTGCTCATGGCGACTCTGTCGCGCGCGCAAGCCCACATCCTCGATATCGGTCAGGCAGTGATACACGACGACTTGGCCTTGGGTATCTTGGTGTCCGTGGACAGCGCATTGGCCGGCGGCATGATTAAAGACATCATGTTTGACGCCAATGCCGCTGGATCCACGGTGCGCATCTCCAACGTCAGCGCAGCGAATCATCAGCTGTGGGTGGAAGCTTCGGGTAAAACCCGTTACATCCTCACCCTGCTCACCGCGGGGGATGGCAGCCGTCCGCTGCATGCGGTGAGTTCGTTAACGCATGAGTTTGGGCTAAATATCGATACCGTGCGGCGTTTAACCGACCGCGCCGCCGAACGGCGCAGCGACAACGCCTCGCGGCTGTGTGTAGAGATGCGTTTACGCGGCGATGAGGCCGACCTGAATCAGTTGCGCGGTGAGTTGATGAGCGCGGCGGAAGAGTTGGACTTTGATTTCAGCTTGCAACAAGACACCGTGTTTCGGCGCACACGACGCTTGGTGGCGTTTGACATGGATTCCACACTGATTACCGAAGAAGTGATTGATGAGTTGGCCTCGCGTCACGGTGTCGGCACGCAAGTGGCTGCCATTACCGCCGACGCCATGGCCGGAAAAATAGACTTTAAGGAGAGCTTTCGGCGCCGCGCCAAACTCTTGCAGGGTATGCCGGAAGCAGTATTAGACGAAGTAGCCCGCAGCGTACAAT
The DNA here is from genome assembly GCA_028281005.1 of Pseudomonadales bacterium. Lineage (GTDB taxonomy): Bacteria > Pseudomonadota > Gammaproteobacteria > Pseudomonadales > Azotimanducaceae > UBA4421. The sequence continues at coordinate 12,627 of JANQKS010000094.1, read as the reverse complement.
TAAATGCCGGCGCCCACCGCCTGATTCGCGCTTTGCAGCACTTCGGCTACAAAACCGCCGTCATTTCCGGCGGCTTCCAATATGTCGGCAGCCACCTGCAGCAAGCCCTTGGCATCGACTACGTTCACGCCAACGCCCTGGAAATCAAAAACGGCGTGATGACCGGCGAAGTTCACGGCGACATCATCGACGCCGAGCGCAAAGCGTTGTTGCTGCGCGAAATCGCCGAAGCCGAAGGCATCGCTTTACAACAGACCATCGCCATCGGCGACGGCGCCAATGATCTGCCGATGCTCTCCAGCGCCGGCTTAGGCGTCGCTTTCCACGCCAAACCCGTCGTCCGCGAAAGCGCCCAACACGCCATCTCCAACTTCGGCCTCGACACCGTCCTCTACCTGATCGGCTTCTCCGACCGCGACATCAGCCAAGCCCTCGCCGGTTTAGAGAGTTAGCGAAGACGCTGCAGAATCTTGGAAGGTGTAGGCGTGGGTGGGTGATTGCCTGTTCGGGAGGCTCTGCGCCAAGGACGGCGCAGCGCCAGCGCCCAAGGATGGGTTCACAGCGGTCCCGAACAGGCAATCACCCATCCAGGCCGGCTAATCAAGCGAGTCTACTCTTCAGTACTGAAGTCGTAGTCCATCTCAGTACTAGGCTCCTGCAAATAGTGCCCCTGTATATAGTTCGCCCCCGCCTGCCACAACGTCGACAGCACATTGGCGTTTTCCACCATGGGTACCACGGTGAGTTTGCCCGCCGCCTGCAGCTTCTTGATGGTTTCAATCAAGGCATTGCTCTTGGCGTTATCTTCCTCAATCTCATCGAGGTTGGCACCGTCCAGCTTCACCATATCCACCGGCAGATGTTTTAAGGTTTCGAACGGCTCCTCGATGAGCCCGAAGCGTGATAGGGATGCGCGACAGTGCATGTTGCGCAAGCCGTCCACAAACTCGCCGGTCTGGCGCAGATAAGTGGTGGCGTCTTTTTCCGTGATTTGGAATATCACCGCGTCGCTGGGTAGCCGCGCGGCTTTGATCGCTACCCCCAGCCACTGCAGGAATTCCGGGTCCATGACGCTGTTGGAGGTGAGGTTGATGGTTAAGCGCGTGGTGTGGCCTTTGGCACGATGTACGCTCAGCATCTTGATCGCCTGCAGGATGACCCAGCGGTCAATCTTACCGGCCACGTTGTTGTCGATGGCGGTTTGCAGGAAACGCGCGGGTTGGATCAACTCGTCGTTGTGATCCTTCATGCGTAAGAACACTTCATAGTGTTCGTCGGAATCCCCGCGCAGGCTAATAATGGGCTGGAACAACAACACAAAACTTTTCTTGTCGATGGCGTCGTTAATGTGTCGCAACACCACGCGCGCATCGTCGCTGCTGCAACCTTCTGACTCTTCGGCAAACGAGGGAATGTGCACCTCATTCGATTTGCCCTGGTTGGTCAGTTGTATGAAGCCCGTGTGGGCCGCGTCCAGTGATTTACTGGCGCCTAACCCCTCTTCGGGTTCCACAAAAACGCCGCTCAGCGAGATCGTGGGGCGCACGGTTTTGTCGTGCACTTCAAACATCAGTTCATCGATGCCGGCGCGAATACGTTCAGCGATGTGGCAGGCTTGATCCCGATTGTCCGCATGGATGGCGACGGCAAATTGATGTGTACCAATGCGCGTGGTGGGGAAATCCGGCATCAGTTCGTTGATGGCTTGCCACACCCGGCGGCAGATGGTTTCGCTGCCCACCAAACCGTAGGCGGCTTGTAAATCGGCGTATCCGTCCAGGCCGCCGACCAACATATAAGCTTCGCCGCTATCACCCTGTATCAGTGCATCCGCGGCTTTCACAAACCCGGCCAGTTCCAGGGTGTTGCCGTTCTCAGCGCTGGATTCAACGTGCGGCTCGGTCGCCGCCGGTTCAGGTGCTGCCGGCGGTTCTTCGTCTGCGGTGCGCACAGTCACCTGCAGGCAATCTTCACCTTCGTACTGAGAGTTGGTGAGTGTCATCGAGCCTTCAATGACATCGCCATTTTGCCCTTCGCCAATGAACCTGAAGACCACCTCTTCGGTGCCATTACGCAGCGCCTTGAGCTGGGCTTTTAATTCGTCTGCGCTGTCTTTGCGCAGAATGTCGATCAGCGATACCGCGCATAAGTCATCGACGTCGGCGTAGCCGAACAGATCAAGATAGCCCTCGTTGGCGTGGATGTGCATCCCCTCATGCACATACGCGATGGCGGCGCGTGAGCCTTGCAGCAGCAGCTGGCAGCGCAATTCAGCTTCTTTCAAGGCGCGCCGCACGCGAGTGAAGTCGTCGCGTTGGCAGACATGGTGGAGTTCCCGTTTCACCACCAAGCTGAGTTGGGTGGTTTGTGCGGCGGGCACTAAGTCGGTGGCGCCAAGCGCCAACGCATCGGCCACACTCCATGCCGGTTCCTCAGCGCTGGTCAACAGAATAATAGGGGTGTGCGGCGCGTGTTCCCGATAGCGCGGTAAAACTTGGTCGAGGCCGTCGAGTTTGTCCGTCAGCAGAACAACGTCCAGCTCGTCCGCGGCCAGCAATTGGCCAATGTGTGCTAGGTCATCGCTGATGGTCAGTTTGGTAGCGATACCGGCATCACGCAGCGCCGAGTCGAGCTCGAATGCCGCGTTCTCTGACTTTTCCGCAATCAACAGGCGTGTTGTTACGTGCTGAGAAAGCTGTGCCGACATGTCCTTTTTCGCCCCAAGGTGCCTTCCATATCCCCTGTTTCCTTTCGCATCCTGCGGTATGTAGGGCGATGTCGAGGTGGTTAGGACCCTTGGCTAGTGTCCTCTCTAGTCATAGCTGACAGGCTGTCAATGTTGCTGTCGGTACGGGCGTTTTCCAAGTAACCATCCAACATACGGAATGTGAACTGGTTAAAACTTTCGGTTTTTAGTTGGGATTCCAGCAGTTGGCCGGTGGTTTGGATACCCTGACGTTGAATGTGTACCTTCTGGCGCTCTTCAAAAGGCACTCGGGGTGTGATCAATGTCGCAGGTTGATTGAGACCTTTAATGGCCGGCAGCAGCAAACCCCGGGCGAAGTCGGTGGGACCACCGCGTTTTTGAATGGCCCGTACGGCCACCGGTATGGCGCGCGGGGAGATGAGTTCTACCCCCATGCTGATGTGCTTGTGCTCCTGGCGCAGCCAACGAATCACTGCGACACACCAGCGTGGCGTTTTTTCCTCGCGCAGGGCGATAAGCTCACCCACGGTGGCATTTGGGGGTACCGAATCCAACCATTGCATACGGTAGCCTCCGGCGCTGGAGTCGACCGCGACGGTTTCAAAGTGATCGTACGCAGGTTTGGCGGTGGGGTCGCGCTGGCCGTTTTCCAACAGGATTCGTTCCGGCGCTGAAATGTTGGGGTTTTCAGGGATCTTTACCTTCAGATCGTGGGCTTGGGACCACGGATCCTGGTCGTCACCTCGAGCGGCTTCATAGTGCACGTCGAGAAATGGGTTTACTTCGCGGCGCAGGAGATCGTCGGTGTTGCTGATTTGTTCATTAAAGTTGCAGCCGCCGGACAAAAAGTAGTGGGTGGCGCGTAACCCCACCGCAACTCGCACCGTAGCATTGGTTGGGAAGCGGCTAAAACCTCGCGGATGCATCAGGCTCCAGGCATCCATCAGATGTCGGAGTAGGCGCCTTGGGAAAGTGGACGGTACCTCGATGCTGCCGTCCACGCCTTTTAGGAACGCTTCGATCTCATAGGCTAAGACCTCGGTGTGTAGCCCTCGGGGAGCGGTGAGGGCGTGCGCACCTTTGTTAAACTCTGGTCCTTCGTTGCCTTCGACATCGATGACCAGCAGAGCGTCGCTGCGGTCCTTTGCCAGCGTGACCGGTGCGGTCCAGGTTTCTAGCACATTAAACACTTGTGCCAACTGCGCTTGTTGCAGTTGGTTCGGTTTGCATGACGCCAACAGCAGCGCACGTAGATAGGCTTGTTCGATGCTAAGCGGCTCGCCGCTATGGTTTTCGTCGTCTTTACACTGAAAATCAGTGGCGCCCAAAGACTCAGCGAGGCGGTACAGTTCGTTCAGCTCCCACCAGAAATTTGGGGGTGGTTGCAGGTACAACTGCATGGCGCGTAACAACACACGAGACAGGTCGGAAATCAGTCGGTGAATGGCGAGCGGCAGCAGGTCTTTGTCTATTGACCGGTCGTTCTCCAAGTCGTCCACCGCGGCCAATACCACCCCCTTGTAGCCGTTACAAAGGTTTAACAGCAGCCGTTGGGCTTGAGATTCGTTGGCGGATTTGGCTGCGCTGAAGGTGGCGCGGTCGAGGCGCGTACCGATGTAGTGCAGCAACGGACGCACCGCCTCCAGGTACTCGTATTTGTCAGCGGCGGGTGCTTCCAGCAGGCCCAGTTCGGCGGTGGCGAGTTTCAGCTGAGCGCCGGTTTCCTCGATGTTGACGACAGGTAAGGCGGCGGCCCATTGGTTGATGGCAGCCGTGTGGGTCTCAGCAAAACTCAGTTCGCCAAGAGTCGTCTCGGGGGGTTCCAGCCTGACATTAAGAGAAGCCGCCATAAAGGGAAGTATAGGTGAACGGCTCTAAGTTGTTGTGAAAACCTGTAGCAATTGTGATTAAAAAGCCAGCAGGTTTTTTGCCGTATCCCCCGGGATTTCGCGCACCAGCTTGGGTAGCAGATAGCCGGGTAACGCAGCCTGCATACCGTGGTAAATGGGCTGCGCGTCTGCATCGTCGAGATAAAAGTGATGGGTACCCGCCACTTGATCTGGCATATGTAAGTAATAGGGTTGGGCGCCCTGAGTAAACAACGTTTCACACAACGCGATTTGGCTTGTAACGCTGTTGTTAATGCCTTTTAGAAGCACCGCTTGGTTCAATAGAAAACGCACTACACCCGCAAGCTGCGTGAGTGCACGTCCGGTATGGGCGTCTAGTTCTTGCGCGTGATTGGCATGTACCACCATCACCACTGGCACCGGGCTCTGTCGCAAAACGTCCAGCAGGCCGGCGGTGATGCGTTGCGGCAGCACGATCGGAATACGCGTGTGGACTCGGATCCTCTTGATGTGGGGAATCTCGCCAATCTGCTGTAGTAGGGTTAGTAGCGCAGTATCCTCAAGCAGCAGCGGGTCTCCGCCGGAAAGAATTACCTCCCTTATGCTTGCATCTGCTTGCAGTTCAGCCAGCGCCTCGGCATGTAAGCTGGGGCGATGTGCCGCGTATGGAAAGTGTCGGCGAAAGCAGTAGCGGCAGTGTACCGCGCAGCCGGTGGTGGTGATCAGCAGTGCGCGGCCTTGATATTTCTGGATGAGCCCTGGCGCAGGGGCTGCGGCGTTTTCTTGCAGCGGGTCTGCCGTAAATCCGGCTACTGTGCGGTTTTCTTCTGCATCAGCCAGCACTTGTAGCAGCAGCGGGTCATTGGCATTACCCGGTGTTATGCGCGCGGCAAATCCGCGCGGTACCAAGGTAGGAAAATCTTGCTCTGCTTGACGTAGCAGTGGTAGCGCTGCGGTCGCTGATGGGTCAAGGCCCACAAATCTGAGCAACTCCACACTGCTGCGGATCGCAGTACGCAGTTCTTTGTGCCACAGGTCGGGCTCCCAAGCCGTTTCAATCGGAGTTATCATGCGCCGCTTATCTGTTTGGAATGCTCAATAGTTATGGCGACCTATTCTACCAACGAATTTAAATCCGGCATGAAGGTTCTGCTGGAAGGGGACCCCTGCACCATCTTAGAAAATGAGTTTGTTAAACCGGGAAAAGGCCAGGCGTTTAACCGGGTAAAGTTCCGCAACCTAAAATCCGGACGGGTGTGGGAGCGTACCTTTAAGTCCGGAGAATCCATCGAAGCCGCCGACGTCATGGACTTGGACATGGAGTATCTCTACAACGATGGCGAGTTTTGGCATTTCATGCGCACCGACGGCAGTTTTGAGCAAGTGGCTGCCGCGGAGGCTGCGATTGGTGATGCCGCGCAATGGCTCAAGGAGCAAGATGTTTGTCAGGTGACATTGTGGAACGATGATCCGATCGCCGTTGCGCCGCCTAATTTTGTTGAATTGGAAGTCACAGAGACCGACCCGGGGCTGAAAGGCGACACCGCCACCGGTGGCACCAAACCCGCCACACTTGCAACCGGCGCGACCATCAAAGGGGTGCCGTTGTTTGTAAACATCGGCGATGTGTTGAAAGTGGACACGCGCACCGGGGAATACGTCAGTCGAGTTCGCTAGTGTCTTGGCAGCCCGCGGCGACGGTCGCCACGTTGCAGGCCAGAGCGGCGCTGCTGGCGCAAATACGCGGTTTTTTCAGTCAGCGCGGGGTGCTTGAGGTACAGACCCCGCTGCTGGGCCGCTCCACGGTGACCGATCCAGACGTAGAAGGCATCGCCGTGGCGGAATACGGCTTTCTGCAAACCTCGCCTGAGTATTTCATGAAACGTCTGTTGGCGGCCGGAGTCGGAGACTGTTATCAAATGGCTTCGGTGTTTCGCCACGACGAACAAGGCCGCATACACAATCCCGAATTCACCTTGCTTGAATGGTATCGCCTCGGCTTCACAGCCAAAGATCTGATGCAAGAGGTTGCCGAGTTATGTGACGCGGTGATGGGCCCCGCCCCGTACAACTATCTAAGTTATGCCGATCTCGTCGGCGACTTGGAACGGCCGCGTGAGCAGCTAGACCTGGTGTTTGCGCAGCGCTGCGCGGGTTTAAACGGCCGCTTCTTTGTGGTGGACTACCCCGCTGACCAGGCAGCACTCGCGCGCCTGCAGCCTGAACGTCCCGCAGTGGCGGCGCGTTTTGAGCTGGTGATTGACGGGGTTGAAATTGCCAACGGCTATTGGGAACTCACCGACGTCGAAGAACATCGGCGCCGTTTTGCGGAAGATTGTCGTGTGCGCCAAGCACGCGGACTACTGGAACACGATGTCGATCAAGCCTTTCTCGCGGCCTTGGAACACGGTCTTCCGGACTGTGCCGGCGTGGCGCTTGGCGTAGACCGTCTGGTGATGCTGGCGCTAGACGTTGAGCATATCGAGCAAGTGCTTACGTTTCGTCTTTAGCTACGCGTTGAACAAATCTCAGGCGCTCATAGACGGTGTCCAAGCGCTTCACCCATACGCACAAGTTGACCCGCCTGCAGGTCATCCCGCAGCGCTATGCTATTCGGCGGGAAGCAACAGATAACCGTGGAACCCAGCAAAAACCGGCCAATCTCCTCACCCCGTTGATAAACCAAGTGGTGTTCACTGAGCTCCTCAAGCTGATAGGGCGAGGTGGGTCCGACCCAATCGGTTGCGATGGAAGCCACGATCATGGCACCCACCAACACCACCAGCATGGGTCCAAACTCGGTATCGAAGCGGCACACCAGGCGCTCATTGCGCGCAAACAGCCCTTCTATCGCGTTTTCAGTGACGCCGTTTACCGAAAACAGCTGCCCCGGCACGGCTAAGGTGCGGGTGAGAGTCCCAGTGTAGGGGAGGTGTACCCGATGGTAATCGTGTGGCGCCAGATAAATGGTACAGAATGTCCCCTGATCAAAGCCATCTGCCAGGCGGCCGGCCAAACTGGAAATGCTGTAACTGTGCCCCTTGGCTTGCATCAGCTGGCCGTCCTGGATAGCGCCGAGTTGGCTGACGACACCGTCCGCCGGGCAAGCGATGGCGCCGCTTTCCGCAACCACGGGACGCCTACCTGGCTGTAGTCCACGGGTAAAAAAATCGTTAAACGAGAGGTAGTCGCGCGCCTGGCCGCGCTCGGCTTCGGAAAGATCAACTTTGTACGCGCGCGCAAACTGGGTAATGAGCATGTCTTTAAGCCACGGCGTTTCGCTGGCTGCGATACGTCCCATCAGCCGTGACAATCCGTGTTGCGGTAATACCCGCTGTAGGGCGGCAAACAGCTGGCTCATGGTAATTCGATGGGGGTGTCTTCGCGATTGCCCCATTCCGACCACGAGCCATGGTACGCGCGTATCGGCAGCCCCATTAAGCGTCCTAACATGTAGGTTAAGCCGGAACGATGATGCGTCTGGCAATGGGTGATGATGCCGCTTTTGCCACTGATACCTTTCGCCGCCAGGAGCGCTTCGAGGTTGTCCACCACGCGCAGTTGATTGTTGCGGTCTTGCACGTGCAGCCAGTCTAGATTGACCGCGCCGGGGATGTGGCCAACCCTTTGGGCCGCTTGGCGCACACCCGCGAATTCTTCCGCAGAACGCGCATCCCAAATCACTTGGTCAGGGTCCCCGATCGCGGCCAGCACATCGGCAATCTCTGCGATGGGAGCGGTATCGATGCTGACCTCCACAGCGGTCGGTGGGGGCAACGGCTCGTGTCCCTGGTCCAGGGGCAAACCGGCGCCATGCCAGGCATGCAAACCACCGTTTAGGTAGCTCCAGCCATTGTGGCCAATCACATCAAGGGTCCAAGCGAAACGCCCGGCCCAGCCGCCGCCTTCGTCGTCATACACCACAAACTGCTGATCCCGCGTGTAACCCAGCCGGGAAAAAAGCGTGTCTAACGCCGCGTTTTTGGGCAATCGACCAGTGGCCGGGGGGATGCCACAAACCAGTTCGCCGGGGACTACCAGCTGAGCGCCTGGAATGTGTGCTTGTATATAGGTCTCTTCAGAAGTGACCTGTATAAGCACTAAATTGTCTTCTTCCAGACGCTCGTTGAGCGTCGTGGCTTCGATCATTGCAACGTGTGTTGATAAACTCACGCAAGCCTCTTGGTTGAAGTAGTTGAGATAAGAGGGTGCGCATATTATCGGAAAGTGCCTGCCACGCGCAGGCTTTAAGGAGACAAACTTGAGCGCAAATATGGTCTGGATAGACTTGGAGATGACCGGACTCGACCCTGACGAAGAGCGCATTATAGAGATCGCTACCATTGTCACGGACAGTGAGCTCAACACCATCGCGGAAGGACCGGTATTGGCGATCAAACAGCCAAAAGCTCTGTTTGATGCTATGGATGAATGGAATCAGACACACCACAGCGCTTCGGGTTTACTCGACCGGATAGCCGCGGAAGGGGTCAGCGAAACCGAAGCCGAAGCCATGACGTTACACTTTTTGGAGCAGCATGTTGCGGCGGGTGAAGCGCCCTTGTGTGGCAATACCATTTGGCAGGACCGGCGTTTCTTATCCCGCTACATGCCCACCTTGGAAGCCTATCTACACTACCGCATGATCGACGTGAGCAGTGTCAAGGAGCTGGCCAAACGCTGGCGCCCGGAAGTAGCTAACAGTTTTGTTAAGAAGAACGAACACACCGCTTTAGCCGACATACGTGAATCGATCGGCGAGCTTAAACACTACCGAGAACACTTTTTCCGCATGAGTTAGCGGCCTTGTGAATAGGCCTTGTAGATAAAGGGAGGTGCCCTAGTCTGTGGATGTGCGCTGTTGCAGCCGATTCAGCGCCCACTGGATGTGTTCTGCCACCATCGCTGATGCCTGCGGTAGACGTTCTGCTAACAGCCGTTGAGCCGACGCCGTCGCGGGGCCATTACCCAGGCCGATGGCGAGATTACGTTGCCATTGCTCATAACTGATGCGCCGTAGGGCGGAACCTTCGGTGATACGTAAAAAATCACTTTCACTTAACGCAAACAACGCTTCTAAATCGGCCTGTTCCAGACCGTGTCGGGGTTTAAAGTCGGATTCTGTGGCGGTGGGCGCGTCACGATTCCACGGACAAAATAGCTGGCAATCGTCGCACCCATAAACGCGATTCCCCATTAACGGGCGCAAGCTTTCTTCGATGACGCCTTTGTGTTCGATGGTCAGATAAGAGATACAACGCCTGGCATCCAATGTGTGCGGGGCGATAATCGCGTTGGTGGGGCATACGGTGATACAGGCATGACACTTACCGCAGGCATCTTCGGTAGGTTGCGTATCGAGGCGCAGCGGAGCGTTGGTATATATCTCACCTAAAAAGAACCACGACCCTGCTTGTTGATTCAACAGCAGGGTGTGTTTACCGATCCAGCCGAGGCCGGCCTTTTCAGCCAGCGCTTTCTCCAGCACCGGCGCGCTGTCGGTAAAGGCGCGAAACTGATTGTGTGGAAGCTGCGCATTGATCTGTTGGGCGAGTTTGGCCAGGCGGCGGCGCAACACCTTGTGATAGTCGCGTCCCAGCGCATAACGCGAGATGTAAGCTTTGCTGGCATCCTCAAGAATCTCAAGCGGCTGTGTATCTGCCGCCAGATAGTCCATACGCGCGCTGATCACCCGGCAAGTTTGCGGCTCCAGCAGCTCCGGCTGTAGGCGTTTGTCCAAATTGCGATGCAGATAGCCCATGTCGCCGGCAAATCCAGCCTGCAGCCAAGCACGCACGTATGGGGCATGTTCGCTGAGGTCGACGTCGGTGATACCGATCTGTTGAAAGCCAAGCGCCTTGGCCCAGCGGCGAATGGTGTCTGGTTGCGGCAGGTCTGAGGTCAGCGGATCGGACAAAGTAGCAGGATCAAAAGTGGCGGTGCACAAGAGTATAATGTGTTTGTTGTGAGTCATTAGAGACATTGAGTGACCTTGGCGCCGGCGACCCCCCACCCCGCACAAACGCAGCTTTTTGATGCTGCCGCAAGCCGTGATATAGACGCTTATGCCATCGCGAACTTAGGCGTGAGCGGTTTCGCTCTCATGCAGCGCGCTGCCGACGCAGCGTTCGATCGTTTGCTGCAGGCCTTCCCAGGAACCGGTAGCGTCGCCGTTTGGTGTGGCAAGGGTAACAATGCGGGTGATGCCTACTTGGTGGCTGAACGCGCACATCGCCTGGGCATGCAAACTCAAGTGGTAGCCCTAATTGATCCTCAGCACTTGCAAGGTGATGCTGCGCTGGCCTACGCGGCTGCGCGGGATGCGGGTGTGTCGATTAGCTTGGGTATGCCTGCCACACCACCCCAGGCGGACGTGGTTGTGGATGGTTTGCTCGGCACCGGGTTGAGCGGCCCACCGCGTGCACCCTTTGATGCGGGTATCGCCGCCATCAATAACATGCATAAACCGGTGCTAAGTCTCGATGTTCCTTCAGGCGTCAATGCATCGACCGGGGCGGTATATGGTGGTGCCGTGCAGGCGGCGGTCACCGTGTCTTTTATCACGCGGAAAATTGGTCTCTACACCGGCGCGGGTGTGTCCTGCGCCGGCGTGCGGGAGTTTGCCGACTTGGCAGTACCAGCGCAGATGTATAGGTCCGCTGGGGTAGACTGGCTCCATTGGTCCGCGGCGAGCTTACCGTTGTTGTCGCCGGACACCTACAAACACCGGCAAGGCCACGTGGTGGTAGCCGGGGGGGACAGCAGCATGCCCGGGGCAGTTGCCATGGCTACAGAAGCGGCCATGCGCGTCGGTGCTGGGATGGTAACGGCAGTCACGCAAGCACAGCACAGCGCCGCGATCATCGCGCGCACCCCTGAAGTGATGGTGCGCGGATTTGATCACGCGGCTGATCATCCGGCCGAGCTGAATGCGGAGACCTCAGCGGTCATCGAGCGCGCGGATCTGATTGTTTTAGGTCCCGGCCTAGGCCGGGGCGCTTGGGGAGAGGCGTTGTATGCGGCGGTGCAACGCAGCGGTAAACCAACGTTGTTAGACGCGGACGGCTTGTACTGGCTTGCCGCCAACGGCGCCTGGCACGGTGGGGACCTGTCGATCACGCCGCATGTTGCGGAAGCCGCGCGACTCCTACAGACCTCGGTGCAGGACATCCAGGCCGACCGCCTCGCGGCAAGCCAAGCTTTACAGGCGAAATATGCCTGCCGGGGTGTACTTAAAGGCGCAGGATCTGTGGTGTTTGCCGGTGATAGGCTGAGTATTTGTGCGCACGGTAATCCGGGTATGGCCACTGCGGGTATGGGTGATGTGTTGAGCGGCATGGCTGGCGGTTTACTGGGTGCCGTTGCAGCGCAGCCTGAAGCCTGCGATCAAATGTTCGCGAGCGCGGTGGCGCTGCACAGCGCTGCAGCTGACCTGGCGGCAGCAGAGGTGGGTCAGCGCTCTTTGCTGGCAACGGATGTCACCCATGCCGCACCCAAACTGTTGCGCGGGTAATCTTTGTCGTGACCGATGCTGAGGAACATCATCACTTGGCGGCGGAAGCCGATACCCTGGCGTTGGGCGCCTATCTGGGGGAGCAAACCATGCAGCGTTATGCGGGCCGCGCCAGCATTTTTTTGCAGGGTCAATTGGGTGCGGGCAAAACCACTTTAGTGCGCGGTATGTTACAAGCGTTGGGGTATGGCGGTACGGTGAAGAGCCCTACCTATACGCTGCTAGAACCGTACAATATAGAGGGCCATGAAGTATTCCACTTCGACCTCTACCGGGTGAATGACCCGCAAGAGTTGGAGTTTGTTGGATTCGACGAGATTGTGGATGGACCTGGATTGAAACTGTTTGAGTGGGCGGAGAAAGCACAAACGTGGTTGCCACCGCCGCAGGTGCACGTGCGCCTGGCTGTCGACGCCAGTACCCAGCCGCCGTCCCGGGAGGCAGTCATTGTCTTTAGCTAGGGAGCCTCTGCATAAGTCTCAAAAGCTCAGAGGCACTGGCGCGTGGGCTGGCAAGGCGGCGCTCGCAGGAAATGTAGGCACCTCTTCAAGAGCGCC
>JANQKS010000084.1 GCA_028281005.1 Pseudomonadales bacterium | reverse complement strand
CGCACCTTGATGGGGCCCAACCCCACCGGCGGTACGCCGTCTAGCCCAAGAACCCCACAAACCCGCTGATCCTAAGTTATAAAGTGGTTTGAGCACTAGCCTTCAATGCCGCTCCTGCGACCTTGGTTGGGAGAATCACGAGACGTGGTTCACAAACTGGCAAAATAGCAGACATTTTGTGCGCTGCACACAGTCTGCAGACCCCCGCATCCCTAGAATGTTACTCATGGTAACAATCTTATTCCCATCTCATTCCAATCCAGCCAAATTAGGAGGCGACCCATGCCCTTCTCCAGATTTTTAGCACCCGCCGTTCTCATCGGTGGTGTGTTCGGCGCTGCACCCGAAGTGCTTGCCGAGCAATACCAATACCAAAACGACCAAGGCCAAGTTGTCGCCTCCAAGGAGTTGCCGCCTCTGGGTACCACTTATGCGGTTTTGGATGACAATGGCGTCTACCAGTATTTGGTGCACTCTACTGCGCAGTTAATGCCTAAGATTGAATGGCAGGTCAGCACCATCAGTGAACAAGTCAGCGCCAACAGCCCTTTCAGCATCCTGCAGGCGCCCTTGGCGAGTGCAGATGTGTTAGACCCGGGCGGTGAGTAACTGTCGCCCAGAGCTTAAAGGCTGCCTGAGAGGTAGCGGGCGTCGCTAAGGCAGTTGCGTACTGCCCATGAGGTGCCGGTCGATTTCCCGCGCGGCTTCTCGGCCTTCATTGATGGCCCTCACCACCAACGATTGTCCTCTGCGGCAATCACCCGCCGCGAAAACGTTGTCTACACTGGTTGCGTATTTGCCGTATTGCGCGCGGTAGTTGGAACGTTCGTCGTACTCCATATTTAAGGGGTCGCTGACATCATGTTCCGGCCCTAAAAAGCCCATGGCGAGCAACACCAAGTCAGCCGGCCAGTCTTTTTCCGTGCCTTCGATATTGACGAACTGACCGTCTTTCATTTCTACCTCCACCGTGCGTACGCCGTTGACATTGCCATTGTCGTCGCTGGTGAAATTGAGGGAAGAAATGGAATAGACGCGCGGGTCTTCACCTTGCACGTGGCTGGCTTCCTGGTGGCCGTAGTCGACACGGAAGATCCGCGGCCACGTCGGCCAGGGGTTGTTCGGCGCACGATCCGCCGGTGGCTGCGGAAACAGCTCGAAGTTCACCAGGCTTTTACAGCCATGGCGCAGTGATGTGCCGATACAGTCGGTGCCGGTGTCGCCGCCGCCAATCACAATCACGTGTTTGTCCTTGGCGGAGATATACGCGCCGTCTGCGTGTTCGGAATCCAACAAACTTTTGGTGTTGGCGGTTAAAAAGTCCATGGCGAAATGGACACCGTTAAACTCGCGACCAGGAATAGGTAGGTCTCGCGGCACGGTGGCGCCGGTGGTCAGCAGTACCGCGTCGTTGTCGTCACGCAAGGCGTGGATGGAGAGAGATCCATTGCTGCCATCTGCGACGTTGGCGTTGGTGACAAACTCGACACCCTCATCACGCAACAACTGCACGCGGCGGTCAACCACTTCATGCTTTGCCAGCTTCATGTTGGGGATGCCGTACATCAACAGTCCGCCGATGCGATCTGCACGCTCATAGACCGTGACCTGATGCCCGGCCTTGTTAAGCTGGTCCGCAGCGGCGAGGCCAGCCGGACCTGAACCCACTACGGCCACCTTTTCGCCGGTACGTTTTTCCGGTGGGTTGGGTACTACCCAACCTTCGGCGAAGCCGCGGTCGATGATGGCCATTTCAATGTTTTTGATGGTGACTGCCGGATCGGTGATGCCTAGAACACAAGCGCCTTCACAGGGCGCGGGGCAGACACGGCCGGTAAACTCAGGGAAGTTGTTGGTTTTGTGCAGGCGATCCAGCGCTTCACGCCACTGATCGCGATACACCAGGTCGTTCCATTCTGGAATGAGGTTATGGATTGGGCAACCTTCTTCAGACTGACAGAACGGCACGCCGCAATCCATACAGCGTGCGCCTTGGTTCGCCAGGCGCTCGTTATCGTGATCGGTATAGATCTCGTTGAAATCTAACAGGCGCACAGCCGGGTCCCGATAAGGGGCCTGATTGCGCGGAAACTCCATAAATCCGGTTACTTTACCCATGTCTCAATACTTGTTCGGTGGCCTATACGTCTATTGTTATTGTGTTGACGCGCCGGCCGTTTAGCCGGCGCTGACCTGTTGTTTGCGCTCCTGCAAAACCCGCTTGTAATCTGTAGGCATCACCTTCACAAACTCGCCGAGCGTTTGTTGCCAGTTGTCGAGCAGACGCTGTGCAACCGTTGAGCCGGTGTATTCCGCGTGATTGCCGACCAAGCGTTTCAGTTCGGCGATGTCTTCTTCAGCTTCCAAAGACTCCAGTTCAACCATCTCCATGTTGCACTGGCCCGCAAATGCGCGGTTCGGATCCCAAATGTAGGCGATACCGCCACTCATACCAGCGGCAAAGTTGCGTCCGGTGGGTCCGAGAATGACTGCGCGACCACCGGTCATGTATTCGCAGCCGTGATCTCCAACACCTTCGACGACAGCGGCGGCGCCACTGTTGCGCACGCAAAAACGTTCTGCGGCGACCCCGCGGAAGTAAGCTTCGCCCGAGGTGGCGCCGTACAGTGCCACGTTGCCGATCAGGATATTCTCTTCAGCCTTAAACGGACTTTCCTTGGGCGGGTAGATCACCACGCGTCCGCCGGACAAACCTTTGCCGACAAAATCGTTCGCGTCGCCTTCTACTTCCAAGGTCACACCGCGCGCCAACCAACAGCCTAAGCTTTGGCCTGCGCTGCCGTGGAATTTAAAGTGGATGGTGTCGTCCGGCAGCATGTCCGGCCCCACCTCACGGATGATTTTGTTTGACAGCATGGCGCCAACCACCCGGTTAGTATTCAGGATCGGCAACACCGCGTGCACGGCTTCACCGCGCTGGATGGCAGGTTCTGCCAATTCCATCAGCTGATTGTCGAGCGCTTTTTCCAACTCATGATCTTGATCGTGCTGCGCATAAGCGCCGAGGAATTCATCGGGAATGGTTGCCGGCGCTAAGATTGCGCTGAGGTCCAGGCCCCGAGTTTTCCAATGATCAACCGCCGTGTCGGTGGACAATAGGTCCACCCGCCCGACCATTTCGTTAACGGTGCGCAGACCCAGTTGTGCCATGATCAGGCGCAGCTCTTTGGCCACCATAAACAGATAGTTGACCACATGGTCTGGAGAGCCGTTGAATTTCTTGCGCAGTTCAGGATCCTGGGTGGCAATACCCACGGGACAAGTGTTGAGATGGCACTTGCGCATCATGATGCAACCCAGCGCAATCAGCGGCGCGGTTGCAAAGCCGATCTCTTCGGCGCCGAGCAGGAAGGCCATCGCCACGTCGCGGCCGGTTTTTACCTGGCCGTCGGTCTGCAGTACAACGCGTGAACGTAAATTGTTGAGCACCAGGGTCTGGTGAGTCTCCGCTATGCCCAGCTCCCAGGGGACACCGGCATGTTTAATGGAGGTGAGCGGTGAAGCACCGGTACCTCCGGTATCACCGGCAATCACCAGGTGATCCGCGCGCGCCTTGGTGACCCCCGCGGCGACCGTACCCACGCCAATCTCCGCACCCAGTTTTACGCTGATGCGTGCTTTCGGATTGGCATTCTTCAAATCGTGGATCAGCTGCGCCATGTCTTCGATGGAATAGATGTCATGGTGCGGCGGCGGACTGATCAGGCCCACGCCCGGCGTGGAGTGGCGCAGGCTTGCAATGTAGTCATCCACCTTGCCGCCAGGCAGCTCGCCGCCCTCGCCGGGCTTGGCGCCTTGGATGATTTTGATCTGCAACTCGTCGGCGTTGGTCAGGTAGTTGATGGTCACACCGAAGCGGCCGCTGGCCACTTGTTTAATAGCAGAACGTTTCGAATCGCCGTTCTCCATCGGTATCCAACGCGCCGGATCTTCGCCACCTTCACCGGTGTTGGACTTGCCGCCCAACCGGTTCATGGCGATGGCCAGAGACTCGTGCGCCTCGGCACTAATCGAGCCAAAACTCATGGCCCCGGTGGCGAAACGTTTGACAATTTCGCTTTCCGCTTCGACCTCGGCAAGGTCGATGGGTGTGGCGGCTTCACTAAATTTCAACAGGCCACGCAAGGTGGCATTGCGGGTGTTTTCTTCGTTTATGTGGTTGGCAAATTGCCAATACGCGTCTTCGTTGTTTTGCCGGGCGGCGTCCTGCAGGCTGGAAATGGCCTGGGGGTCCCACATATGGGTGTCGCCGTGGCGGCGCCAGTGAAAATCACCCGGGTTGGGTAGTACGGTCAGCGGCACAACGTTGCGCGGAGGAAAACCAAAGCCATGGCGGCGTTGCATTTCTTCAGCCAACACTTCAAAGCCGACCCCTTCAACGCGGCTGGCGGTGCCGCAAAAAGCCTTGTCCACCACTTCACTGGCGAGGCCAACCGCTTCGAAAATCTGCGCCCCTTTATAGGAGTGCAGGGTTGAAATACCCATCTTGGCCATGACTTTCATCATGCCTTTGGCCACCGCTTTCTTATACGCCGCAACCACATCTTCGTCGGATTTAACGTGGTCAAGCTTGCCCATAACGCCTTCCGCGCGGGCATTCCACAACGCTTCAAAAGCCAGGTAAGGGTTGATGGCGTCTGCGCCGTAGCCCACCAACAAACAATGGTGGTGTACCTCTCTGGCTTCACCGCTTTCCAGCACGATGCCTATGCGGGTGCGGGCATGATCCTTTACTAAATGATGGTGCACCGATCCAACCGCCAGCATCGATGCGATCGGTACCCGCTGGGGACCTAACTCGCGGTCGGACAAAATCACCAGGCTATAGCCGTCGTCGATGGCCGTGCGGGCTTCAGCGTTGATGCGGTCCAGTGCTTGGATTAACCCGTCTGCGCCGGAGCCGGCGGGGTAGGTAATGTCGATGGTTTTGGCGCGCCAGCCGCGATGGTCCATGTGTTTCAGGGACGCAAGCTCAGCGTTGCTCAGAATCGGATGCGGAACGCGCAGGCGATGGGCGTGTTCGGCAGTGGACTCCAGCAGGTTCTTTTCCGGACCGATGTAGCAGTCCAACGCCATGATCACTTCTTCGCGGATGGAGTCGATGGCGGGATTGGTGACCTG
>JANQKS010000051.1 GCA_028281005.1 Pseudomonadales bacterium | reverse complement strand
CATGGGCCGGCCATCACGCAGCCAAAAGAGCTGGTGCGCGCCTTTGTCGAGCACCGCCAGGAGCGGCAGGAGCAAATTTTGGCCTGTATCGCAGAGGGTGTGGAGTTAATCGCCGACATGGTGCCGCTGATGTACAAAGGCACCCCGGAGTTTATGTATCCCGCGGCGGCGCGCAGCGTCTTGGCCGCGGTGGAATATATGGTAAAGCGCGGCGAGTTAAAAACCGACGATAAGATTAATTTGGACGCACGTTACAAGCGCGCCTGAGCCGCTAACCGGCAGACGCCGCGCGGTCTTCGCTGGCAGCGAAGATGGGCGTGTTCTGCTGGGTTTCTTCCTCTGCGACCTGCGCCAAGGGCAATTGCACCATTACTGCCACACCCGACCCATCGGCTAAATTCATGGCGCGCACAAACCCTCCGTGGTATTCGGCAATGATCCGTACCACATACAGCCCTAATCCGAAGTGCAGACGATTGTGCTGGCCGCGATGGCTGACCATGGAATCAAATACAGATTTCTCCACCGCGGTGGGCAACATCGGCCCGCGGTTGGCGACAGTAAGCTGTAATTGATCGCCGAAAATATCAAGCTGTACGCGTATGGGGCTGTCCGCGCGATGAAAATCGACGGCGTTGTCGATGATCTTGTCTAACAGTTGTTCTATGCGGAAATCCGAGACCAGCGCCCAACCCGGACGGCCAGGACCTCGATAAACAAAATCACAATTGGCGTGGGTGAGTTTGCAGTTTGCCACATAACTTTGCAGGAGTTGATCCAAGTCGATCAGCTCCAGCTCTTCAGCTTCCAAAGACTCTTCCAAGTTTGCGGCGTCCGCCAGGTTCTGAACGATGGAGCCGATGCGGTTGACGCCGCGCTTGGCGCTCTCTAGGTATTTGGAGTCCGCAACGTCTGGGTATTCTTCTGCCAGGTTTTGCAGGGAGGTGCTCAAGGTGTTCAACGGATTGTTGATTTCATGGCGCAGCGTGCGCGGCATACTTTCTAAGAATGTATTGTGCCGATGTAACTTACCCAACATGTTGGAGACACTACGTGCCAAATCGCCAATTTCGTCCCCGGCATCCATCTCATTGGTGAGTTCATCGGTGCGTAGACGCCCGTAAGAGTCGATCGCGGCACTGGCTTCGCGCCGCAAGCCGCGAATCCGCCAGGCCAGGCGGCCGGCAAAGGCCAACAAAGCAATGAACACCGCGAACAGGCTGAGTACCGAGACCATGATGACCTGCTCTAACGCGGTGCGCTGAAAGGAGAGGATGTCATTGATGTTTTGCTCCACCACCACGGTTCCCAGCACGGCGTCCGCAGAGATGATGGGGTGGGCCGCCAGAATGATCTCCGTGTTGTCATCCACGCGACTGCGCAGGGCAATGGGCTCACCGGCCAGACTGGAACCTATCGCGCGATCGGCGGCCACCACCTCTTCGGTCTGTGCGCCCTGGCCCTGAAAGTAGCTTTCACCCATGACCACGGCGTGGATGTAGGGCCGGACAGCGGCAAATACGCGAGAGATCTGCTGCAGCCAGGTGGGGTCCGCCTCTTGGGTGGTGTCTTTCTGGATGGCGCCGGCTTCAGCCCGCACACGGCGTTCACTGTCTATCACCAGGATACGAGCGCCGGAATACCCCAACCCTTTGATGATATTGCGCACCTCAGGAGTGCGCAGCACCACCAGGTTAAAGCTCTGCTGCCCGGCGCTCGGCAGGGTGCGTGTGGTGTTGACGATATCGCGGCTGCTGGAGTCGTCGACATCCACCCAGGTGACGCCAAAAAACCGTCTGGAACCCAACAGGTCGAGGGGAAAACGCAGTTCTACCCAGATTTCGTTAGACAAGCCTTCCCCTTCGGGACGCACCACAAACCCCTGTACACCTTTCTCGGGTGTACCAGTGGCGGCGTAACGCCATTCTTCATCCATGGTAAAGCCGGTGATATCGGCTGACTCTTCAAGGATGAGGCTTAAACGGCCGTCTTCACCATCCGCACGGATGAAATTGATGCGCAGATGATCGGCGTTGTCGAGACGCAGGTAGTCCGGGTCACGATACACCAAGGTGTCGTCTTGAATGCGAAGGTGGGCGTATAACTGACCGGCGCGTTCACCGAGCAGCAGTTTAAAATCACCATCCGCGGTTCCACTGGCGGACCCAAAATTCAGGTAGGTGTCTTGCAGGGTTGGATCCCAGTCTTCCACCAGCCCATCCATGCGCACCTGCGCGGACAGCGGGTGGGCATACAGGGGTTCAAAGTCCTCAACGTCGAGCGGCAGGTCGTCGAATAAATCTTCGCGGCCGTTGAATAGGGTGGATATGCCTTCGGCGGTGAGCAGCTGCGCTTGGGATTGGCCCTGGATGAGCAGACGCTCCATCTCCACCAATTGCTGATAACTGAACCAAGGCACAATCAACAGCGCCAAGCCGAGCAGTGCCAGCTTGGTGGGTAGACGGGGGCCGCGCAAGCGACTGAAGAGTTTCATGGCTGTGACCAGCGGTAGCCGTAGCCGTACTCACTTTTAATGCAGGCAAATGCCGGATCCACTTTTTCGAATTTCTTGCGGATATTGCGCATGTGAGTGTTGATGGTGTTGTTGGTGACCAAACTCTGCATGGTGGCGTTCATCAACGTTTCATAGCTGACGGCGTGACCGGGCATACGCACCAGTTTTGCCAACATACGAAACTCTGTACCGGATAAATCGATGCGTTCACTTTTCCAGGAGGCAAGTAAGGCATCTTCATCGAGACTGAGCTCACCGATCTGGCGCGCGCTGGTGTTCTCCTCCGGCGTGTCCTGGCTGCGCGCTTCGTGAATACGCAGTAGCGAGGAAATACGTTCGGCCAGGTAGTCTAAGGAGATAGGTTTGGGGAGGTAGTCCCAAGCACCCAAACGTAGGCCGGAAATTTTATCGATCTCGTCGATGCGTTCGGTCAAGAAAATGACCGGCAGGTTGGGTGCGCGGGACAACAGATCCCGGCACAGCTGGAAGCCGCCGTCTACTTCCTCACCGAGGATGATGTCGAGGATCGCCAGATCCGGCAATTGCTCATCAAAGCCAGACAGGGCCTCGTCGCGGCTGCCGTAAGCGCGCACTTCATAACCCTTTTTAGTAATCGCATCTCTGTAGTTAGAGCGCTGATCGGGATCGTCTTCAACGATGGCAATGGTTTTAGCCAACACGGCCTCCGCATGGTGCAACGTGTGTTTTACAGTCTGCCATTTTAGCGGTTTTCACGGGTTACTGTTCAATAGTGGGTAAGGTGTGTCTCACAGTATTAAAACTGTGGGCCACGTCACACCCCAATTCCGTTTTTTCTCCATCATTTATCGCGCGCTTTCACTTATTGCTTAAGCGTTTTTTGCGGAATACCTGTTGGAATAACGTCATGGATGACAAAATTTTCTTACCCTTCTACGAAGAGCTGTTCAGCGAAGAACGGTTTGGTGAGCTCATGCAAAGTGCATCTGGTAGTCCCTTAGGCGAACTGGTGCCTTATCAGGTGGAGTACCGCTGTGTGCGCCTACTCGACGGCACCTTTGAATTCGATTTTGATGTGCCTAAGACGGCGGCCAAGGCCGGCAGCCCTACCGAGCAGAGCTTGCCAGCACACCGGGAAATAGTGCACGCTGCCTGATCTTTCGGGTTGGACCTTAATGTTTGGATTACCTCGCCGCTAACTGGCTGGAGATAGTAGGCCTGGTATCGGGCCTGCTGTGCGTCTGGCTGCTCATCCGCGAAAACGTTCTCACTTTCCCCATTGGATTGTTGTATGCCGTGGTCACCGTAGTGGTGGTGGCACGCGCCAATCTGTTTGCGGATGTCATTCTCAATCTCTACTACGTCGTGATGAATGCATACGGCTGGTACTTCTGGCTGTACGGCGGCAAACAACGGCGTGAGCAAACCGTGCTGTTGGTTGGCCTGGTACCGCGACATCAATGGGTGTGGATCACCTTGGTGACCATTGCTGGAACCGGGTTGATGGGATGGTATTTTGCAACCCAAACCAGCGCGGCGCTGCCGTACCCAGACAGCTTCACAACCGTGGCGAGTTTTGTGGCGATGTGGATGTCCGCACGCAAGTATCTGGAGAGCTGGGTGCTGTGGTTTGTCATCGATGTGGTTCAGGTGGCGCTTTACCTCATCAAGGGGATCGAAGCGTATGCGCTGTTGTATTTAATCTATCTGGGGATGGCTGTGGCGGGGTGGATCAGCTGGCGTAAACACCTCGTGCACGCTGAAGCTGTCTGAAGTTGCCATGTTGTTTGTCCTGACTGGCCCTGAATCATCCGGCAAATCCACATTGGCGCATGATCTCGGCGCGCACTTCGCTGCACCGTGCGTCGCGGAAGCGGCGCGCCTGTACTTGCAGGACAAGACAACTTATGTGCCCTCGGATCTCTTAGAAATTGCCCGCTTGCAGCAACAAGCTGAGCAACGCACCCAAGGTGACTTGGTGTTTGCCGACACGGACCTGCAGGTGATCTACATCTGGTGGCAGGAAAAGTTTGGACCTGCGCCAGAGCGGCTGAGTCAGGCCTATGCCGATCAGAGTGAGCGACACTATCTTTTGTGTAGGCCGGATTTGGCATGGGCGCATGATCTCATGCGCGAAAACCCGCATGATCGAGGTCGGTTATACGCGTTGTATAAAGCCGATTTGCGGGCGCGAAAGTTAAACTATGATGAAGTTTATGGAGAAGGGGATGCCCGCTTAGGGCAGGCCATAACAATCGTTAGCGAGGTTTTAGGCCGCTGAGCGTTAGGCGTGCAAGCTCTTTTTGTTCTTTTATTTCCTCTCTAACGTTGCCGGCTGCCAGTTGATGGCGTGCCCAGCCGTATTCACGCAACCAGAACGCCTGTTCTGCATTGGACAGTCGTTCCATCAGCTCCGCCTCGCTAACCAAAGATCCCATAAACAGTTGAGCAAACGCGGGTAGCTCCTCCGAGGGTAGTGCTAAACCCTGATGCAGGCTGACCAAATCAAACATCGGGTCGTTCAGGCCAACAAACTCCCAATCGAGGGTGACCCAGCCTGTATCAGTGACCAACACGTTCCACGGATTAAGATCATTGTGGCAAGTGATCAGGTGTTGAGGCTGGTAAGGCGGGGCGTTGAACGGCTCGTCTGTGCATCCATACGCCGTCATCAAATCCGCGAGGTCGTAGCGGCGTGCGTCTGTCGGGATCCTGCTGTGCAGCTGCGTCAGGTAATCCGTCAACTCCTGTTCGGTTAGCCTGGGCCAGGCTTCGACCAACAGCTCCCCCTCAACCCATGGCGTCAACATGACGCCGGTGTCGACATCTAGCGCTATTGGCAAAGGCGCCACCGCGGCCGGCAGACGGGCGTACCAGGCCTGTTCATGCGCGCGATCAACAAAGGGCTGACTGCGTTGGGGAATGCGCAGGACATAGCGGGCCCCGGCATGAGTAAACGCATAGTTGCGATTGCTATAACCGCCGCTCAGATAGACCACCTCACTGACCTCATCCAGCTTCCAAGTGGGCACTAGTTGAGGCAGGGCTGCGGCAAAGTCTGCTTCCATCATTGCAGGCAGTTTAACATCGTCATTTTGAGTTCGTTTTGATCATGCGCAGCCATTAGACTCAGCGGCATGGAGCAGACCTTGGCCAAGTTTGTACATGCCTTGCGCAACGCTGATGTGGTGGTGAGCCCCGCGGAAACCTTAGATGCCATGCAGGTGATACAGCAGGTTGGATTTGCACACCGCCAATTGCTCAAAGATGCGCTGGCTATGACGCTGGCTAAAACGAAAAGTGACAAACAGCGGTTCGAAGCCTGTTTTGATCAGTTTTTTGCCCAGTTTGCCTTTGAGCAAGCGCCGAAGAAGACGCTGTTAGACACCTTTGAACACAAGGCTTTGCTGGCGCAGTTTCAAGACGATCCCGAATTAGCAGACGTTGTAGAAGCGGTTTTGACTAACCAGAGCACACAGCTGTCCTATCTCGTTCAACAACTTGGTGAACGCACCGCACTTGCCGATATGCGTAGCTTGAGGGACAAAACACTTGTGGCAGAACAGATCGGGACGTTATTAGGTGTACCCCAAATTACCAGTGTGCGTGATGGTTTGAGCGGCGAACTGGCCACGGGTGCCGAATATGTGCGGCGTTATGTCACCACACAGATCAAGCATTACGTTGAGGTGCAGTACGAACTGGTGGCGGATGCGTCTGGACGGCGCACGGTGCTGCAGGCGGCCTTGCAGGGTAACCTGGCGCAAATCCCCAGGGAGTATGAAGCGCAAATTGATCACGCGGTTCAGGCGTTTGCCGAGCAACTGCGCCAGCGGTACCGCAAGCAGCAAAAACGCAAGCGCCGCGGCGCGTTGGACATCCGACGTATGCTGCGGCGTAACGTGGCGTACGACGGTAGTTTTGTGGAACTTGCCTGGCGCGGTCGACAGCGACAGGACGCTACGGTTTATGTTGTCTGTGATGTCAGCGGCTCTGTCGCGCGGCTCGCACGCTTTTTGCTAGTGCTTCTGCATAAGCTGCAGGATATCTTGCCGGAGGTGCGCAGCTTTGCCTTCTCCAATCGTTTAGGCGAGGTGACGGACCAATTCAAACAACACGATTCAACGATGGCTGCGGAGGAAGTGTTGTTTGAATGGGGTAACGGCAATACCGACTACGGTCAAGCGTGGCTGGATTTCCGCTTTCTGGCAGGCCAGCAGCTCAACAGCCGAGCGACCCTGATTATCTTGGGGGATGCCCGCAGCAACTACTATGAGGCTCACCTCAACGTGCTGCGCGAATTATCCAATCGTGCCGGTCGAGTTTTGTGGCTGAATCCCGAAGGGCGCGAATATTGGGGGGAGGGCGATTCGGAAATGTTGAGCTTCGCGCCGTTTTGTCTGCACGTCGACCGGCTGGCTACGTTAAATGACCTTAAGCGGGTCACGGAGCGGTTGGTCAACGTACTGAATTAAAACTTGTGAACGTTAGTTCAGCCCTACCACCAACGACATAGTTGGCCCAATCTGCTCTCGCACCACCACGTCTGCATAGGTGTCTAACGGGGTTTCTTCGCGGTTGACGATGGCGAGCTTAGCGCCAAGGCGTTTAGCGTATTCCGGAAAACCGGCAGCGGGATATACCGTGAGTGAAGAGCCCAGCACAATACATAGGTCGCAATCTTCAACGGCCGTTTGGGCGCGGACCATTTCCTGCTCCGGCATGGATTGGCCAAAAGAAATGGTGGCGGTTTTAATGATCCCGCCGCAGCGGCTGCAGGGCTCCACTTGTCCCTGCTGTTCGAACTGGGTTTGCAGGTCCGCCAGTTCGTAGCGGGTGCCGCAGCTCAGGCACGACGCATAAGATGTGTTGCCGTGTAACTCGATGACCTGGCTGTCAGGAACCCCGGAATCCTGATGTAAGTTATCTACGTTTTGCGTGATGATGGCGGTGCACTTCCCCATTTCCACCAAGCGGGCTAACGCTTGATGGCCTTTGTTGGGCACCGCATCTTCGAAGCTGCGGTCGCCTGAGAATTTACGGCGCCAGGATTCCTGACGGGCCTCTTCGGAGGCGATAAAATCTTGAAATTGGATGGGTTTGATTTTGTTCCATAACCCCGTGCCCGGGCTGCGAAAATCCGGAATACCGGATTCCGTACTGATGCCTGCGCCTGTGAAACATACGATACGTTCGGCAGCATCAATCATCGCCCCCAAGACCTGTATAGATTCTTCGCTTGTGCTCATGGTGCTCGATTAATCGCCTCTGTGCGGAAGCAGGCATGGTACCATTTTTCTTTTCCCGCCCCGGCGACGAAGCATGCACAAGATCGAGTTCTTTTTTGATTGTTCCAGCCCGTGGACGTATTTGGCTTTTGAGAGTGTTCAAGACCTTGTTGATCAGCCTGACATTGATTTTCAATGGCGGCCGTTTCTGGTTGGTGGTGTGTTTAATGCGGTCAACCCCAGCGTTTATCAAAACCGCGAGCAACCCATTCCCGTGAAACAGCGTTACTACGCCAAAGATCTGCAAGATTGGACCCGCCACGCCGGTATTCAAATCGGCAATCCGCCGGTGTTTCCGGTTAACAGTGTCAAAGTCATGCGCGGCGCTTTCATGGCCATTGAGGAAGGTTGTCTGGTGCCGTATGCGCGGCTGGCGTTTCAACGTTATTGGGGTGCGCTGCAAGACATCTCCCAAGATGAGGAGGTGTCCAAGATTGCGGCTGATGCCGGTCTCGACATGGATGCTTTTTGGCAGGCCATCACCTCCCAGGCCTACAAAGACAAGCTGCGTGCAAACACCGATGAACTCATCGAGCGGGGTGGGTTTGGTTCACCGACTTTGTTTGTGGATGGTGACGATATGTACTTTGGTAATGACCGGATTGGCTTGGTGCGCGCCAAAGTCATGGGTCGCGCTGGGGTATAGGATATAGGGTTTAAAGGGCAGGGTAGAGAGCAGTGAGCAGTTTGCTGCGCCTGTGTGTGTGGGTGTTGGGTGCTGCAGCCTTTTCGTTTACAGGGCTGATGGCGGCATTTGTCGGCTACGGATGGTCGCAAGGATTCGACGTGGTGTCGGGCGTTAAACATCTGTTCGAAGACGATTTAGGTCCTGCAACTGAACAGCCTGCGCTCCAGAATGTCCCGTGGCAGCGGGTGAGTTGGCTGGGGGATATTGAAAACAAGGCGCTCAATGAGTCCAGCGGTCTGGCGGCCAGCACGTTACATGCAGACGTGTTGTGGTCGATAAACGACAGCGGCAGTGAGCCGGTGCTCTATGCCATGGGTACCGACGGCAGAGATCTCGGTGCCTGGCCGGTAGCCACCGATCAGGCCGTGGATTGGGAATCCATGGATGCGTTTACCTGGCAAGGCAAGGCTTATCTGATTGTGGGGGATACCGGCGACAACTTCCGCTGGCGCCCCCAAGTGCGCTTCCTGGTGATTGAAGAGCCCATTGATCTTGCTTCCGCCGGCTCAACCCTACCTGTGGCGTGGCAGGTCACCTATCGCTACCCGCAAGGGTACCGCGATAGCGAAGCCCTGACCGTCGATGCGGGCAAGGAACATGTCTATGTGCTGAGTAAACGCCATCATCCGCCGGAGCTATTCCGGCTGCCGCTGCGTGCGGATGACGTGGTGACCGCCGAATATGTTCGCGCGCTCGCAGAATTTCCGCTGCCGCTTGCCGAGGAAATTGAGGAGGACGATGGTCAACCTTATCGGCATATGCCGGGCGGTATGGACTTAGCACAGGGACGTTTGCTGATTTCCACGTATAAACACGCGTATCTGTACCAGATGGCAGATTTAAGCGTCGCGCCGCTGCGCGTGAAAATGCCTAGCATCGGTCAGCGGGAGGCATTGAGCTTTGCGGCGGGTAAAAGCGACCGGGCTTATGTTTCTCGAGAACGCCGGGGGGGAGAAGGTGTAGCGGATTTGTTTTTGATTGAGTTTGAGGTGCCGACCGCTAACAGGGCGTCTGCATCTGCGCCCGCATCCGCGCAAACGCCTGTGGCGGGTCTTGCAGACGATCGATGATTTGTTGGGCAATTTCCCGGGGAGTGGCTTGTGAGGTGTCTACTTCAAGATCATAGATCTCACCGTGAGCATGCACCTGATCAAAGTGTGAGGTGGCGGTACCCGGGAAGCGCCCCGGGCGTGTGGCTTCCCGCGCGTTCACCACGTCCAACGCACATTTCACGCCGATAAACCAAACCTTGTCCGGGTTAAGGATCGAGACATAGTCCTCCAGGTATTCGCGCTTAAACAGCAAATCGTCGACGATCACATTGGCCCCTAAGTCGCTGAAGACGCCAATGGAGCGGCGCATACCTTTGAGGATGTTCTCCCCGTGCTGCCCGAACTGGATTTGCGTGACCCATTCACCGTCTTGCTGGACCGGGACTACGTTTAAGCCTGAGGCACCCGGTGTATCCTCAGGCGCGTTTAAGCCGCGTACCGAGCTGGGTAGGCCGTCCCGGAACTGATCCAGGGCAATGTGTTGATAGGGTTCCGGCAGCATCTGCTGTAACTTCAGCGCAAGCGTGGTTTTGCCCGAGCTGGAGCACCCGTTTAAGAAGATGATCTTTCCCATAAACTGTTTAAAAGTGAACCGATTAGGTCGATTTGTTCTTATACTGCTTGAGCAGCTTCCCTCCCGCGGAGCGATGGTAGCGGCAATTGCCGCGGGTTTCTAATTTTTATGTTGTGGAAATTTCTCGATTCAGAGCTTGAAGCCTTTGCGGTGGACTTTCCGGAGCTGCCGGAGACCGCCTTGGCTATGGCGCCGGTGGCGGATTTTCGGCATGAACTGCTGGAAGAGGAGCGTGGGGAAACAGAAAAAATGGCGGAAGCCCGCCAACTCGGCTTCTCCAGCGGCCGGTACTGCGCTCATCTTGTGCAAGCCATGTTGGGTCTGAAAGTCCAGGCGATCGGCCGTGCTGACCGTGCGCCGGTGTGGCCGGATCACTCCATGGGCAGCATTACTCACAGTGCCACCATCGCCGCGGCGCTTGCCTCTACCCACTTTCGCAGCGTGGGGATAGATATTGAGCAAACGGGGAGGGTGGAGGACAAGCTGCACCGGATGTTGTTCACCGAAGCGGAACAGGCACGGCTTAAAAGCCATGGTTTTGATGCCGCAACCGTGGTGTTTTCCGCCAAAGAGGCGGGATACAAATCGATATATCCATTAGCGCAGACTTACATTGGGTTTCAGCAAGCGGAGATTAGGCTAGAGCCAGACAGCCGCAGTTTTACCATCGATTACATTGGCGAACATGTGCCAAATCGCGTGCTGAATTCAGGCAGAGGCTATTGGCGAGAACACGCCGGACACGTGATGACTGTGTTTGTCATATCCTGATCCGGTAGCGTCAGAACTGCTCGATCGCTTCGATAACTTTGGCTGTGTCGGCATCATCGATGTCGAGGTGAAACACCCAGCGTGGGCGAGGCGCGCGTATGCCTTTTACCTGCAAATGTTCTCGCAGTTGTGTATATAAGCTGGTTGCTAACCCAACATGCACCATGTTGGTCGCGTGTTTGATCTGATCGGCGCCAAATTTCTGTTCTAAAGTGGTGGCAACCTGCCCAGCATGAGTGTGATCCAGTGCTAGGCGTTCAACATTGTGTTGCAGGGCGAACAGACCACCTGCCGCGATTACGCCCGCTTGGCGCATACCGCCGCCCAGCATCTTACGCCAACGTCGGGCGGCTTTTATGAAATCAACTGAACCCACCAATACTGATCCCACCGGTGCGCCAAGGCCTTTGCTCAGACAGATGGATACGCTGTCAAATGGCGCCGCCGATTCTTCAGCGTTTGTATTGGTGGCTATCACCGCATTAAAAAACCGTGCACCATCAAGGTGTAAGCACAGCCCGGTTTCATCGCACAAATGGCGGGCTTGAAGGATGTACTCATCGGTGAGCGCTCGACCGCCGATGGTGTTTTCAAGACACAACAGCTTGCTTTTGGCGAAGTGAAAGTCGTCCGGTTTGATGTTGGCGCGTACTTCTTCGAGAGGCAGGCTACCATCTGCCGCCGGCGAGATGGGTTGCGGCTGGATGCCACCAAGCACGGCCGCGCCGCCGCCTTCAAACCGATAGGTGTGTGCGGTTTGGTCGACAATGTACTCGTCACCTCGCGCGCAATGTGTCAGCAGCGCTAGCAGGTTGGACTGAGTGCCCGATGGAACAAACAGGCCTGCTTGCTTACCGAGCATTTCCGCCGCGGTAGTTTCTAACAGATTAACTGTGGGGTCCTCGCCGTAGACGTCATCACCCACTGAGGCGTTGGCCATGGCGTCGCGCATGGCGGCAGTGGGTTGGGTGACGGTGTCGGAGCGTAGGTCGATCATGGGTTTATAAAGCGGACACAAAAAAGGCCGGGGATCCGGCCTTTTTGGATCGGTCTAGACACGCGTCAATTACTGGCCAATGACACATTGTAGACACCTGCTTGTCGCGCCGAATCCATCACGTGGATCATAAGATCGGTGGTGGATTCAGGGTGCGGTTGAATGATGACGGGCGCCTCCGGGTTCTCGGCGTGCAGGCGCTCTATGTTGGCCCGCACAGAACGGCGGTCGACGTCACGTTGGGCAATGATGATACGATCACGGTTGGTAATACGCACAACAATGCTCTTCTTATCCGGGTCTACCGTTTTCGGCTTGTCATCATCTGGTTGGTTCACATCTAACCCGACCTCTTTCACAAAGGTTGCGGTGACAATAAAGAAGATCAACATGATAAATACCACGTCAAGCATAGGCGTCAGATTAATCTGGTTTTCGCCTTCTTCTTCTCGACCTCTACCGAACGGTCTACGCATTGTTACCCCTCATACGTGCCCCCAGGCACTGCTTCTGACTCAGGAAAGGCGGCTAGTTTATGCGAGGACGACCTGAAAACCAAACCTTCGTTAAACAGGCATCTTGCACCTGAACAAGCAGGCTGGTTGAATCTCTTATTACCCCGCATTTTTGGAGACCGGTGTGTGGAATAGTGCTCAAGACAAGCTAAGACATTGGCGGCGCTACACGGTACTTTTGCTTGCCTTGTCACTCTTGGCAGGCTGCCAGGCTTATAAAGATGGAAATAGGCGAACCATCGGTCAATTTACAGATGATGCTCGTATCCAAGCCGCGGTGAAAACTGCGCTGATCGGTGATAAAGAGATCGCAGGGTGGCCGATGAATATAGAGGTAAACAAAGGTGTCGTCGGACTCTATGGACGCATTCCATCCGAAACGGCAAGAGCGAGAGCCATACGGCTGGCTGGTGAAGTACGCGGTGTCGTGGATGTCCAAGATCGCTTGACGCTAGTACCCTCCAATTAGTTTATACACACAATGAACGCGGGTAGCTGGAATTACGCAAGTCAGAAATTATTTAGGATTTCTTCGTAACTCCCTGATTTATAACGGTTACTATTTAGAGGCTCATCAACAGTTGTGTAGATATTGCACAATTATGATGCTCTTCCAATATTAATCCCCAGAGTTATCCACAAGCGCCAGCCAATTTTTGGGGACTAAGTAGTAATCGGTGAGTTCTGCCTCCGGTGAGCCAGCAGGTGGCTGATAGTTGTAAATCCACTTGGCCAGCGGTGGCAAAGAGGCAAGCACAGATTCGATCCGACGGCCCGATTGAAGGCCATATTTGGTGCCTCGGTCGATGGCCAGGTTGAATTCCGCGTAACGTCCGCGGCGGTATAGCTGAAATTCACGTTCCCGTTCGCCAAAGTCATCGTTCTTATGGCCGTCAAAGATAGGCATGTAAGCCTCGAGGAATGAATCCCCCACGCTCTTTACGAACGCGAAACTCTCTTCAAAGCCACCTAATGTCCAATCATCAAAGAAGATGCCACCGATGCCGCGACATTCCTGGCGGTGACTCAAATAGAAGTACTCATCACATTCTTTTTTCAAAGTTTCGTAGTGTTCACCCGTGGCCTTTTTTGCGACCTGGTGCCAGTGAATGCAATCGTCTTTGCAACCGTAGTAGGGCGTTAGATCGTAACCGCCGCCGAAGTACCACACCGGTTCATCCACATCGACGATAAAAAATCGCAGATTCATGTGGGTGGTGGGCACATATGGGTTTTGTGGGTGCACGATCATGGATATGGCCGTCGCCTGAAACGGAGCGCCGGCCAGGTGTGGGTTACGTTCCGTAGCTGCGGGAGGCAAAGAATCGCCCAGGGAATGGGTAAATTGCACGGCCGCTTTTTCAATGTGTTTGCCATCTGCCATGACTCGCGGTTGGGCGAGACCACCGTTGGGTGATTCGAGTTGCTCGAGAGAGAAAGTTGCTTCTCCATCCGACGCCGCCAGGGTGTCACATATCTTGGTTTGCAGGTCGATGAAGTACTGGCGGACCTCGAGGACGGTTTCGTTGGTTTGCATAAGGCTCGTGCGCTTTTACTGACGCGTGGCTTTATAACACATTCGCAAAACACAACTCACCGGTAATTCCCGCTAGAATCCAGCGCGGATAAAAAAGGAAGCCTGAGTGATGAAAATCGTCTGCGTGGCCGGTGCCCGCCCAAACTTCATGAAAATTGCCCCGCTCATGCACGAGATGGAGCGGCATGACAGTTTTGAACCCATATTGGTGCACACCGGTCAACACTATGACGCCGCGATGTCAGAACTGTTTTTTAAACAGCTCGGAATTCCCGACCCCGCTATCAATTTGGAGGTGGGTTCAGGCACACGAGAGCAACAGATCGAGAAAATCATGGAACGATTCGATGACTATCTTGTCGCTGACAAACCAGATGCTGTGCTGGTGGTCGGAGATGTGAACTCTACCATCGCCTGTGTGCGTGTCGCGCGAAAATATGAAATTCCGACTGTACACGTCGAGGCGGGTTTACGTTCCTTCGACCAAACTATGCCTGAGGAGATCAATCGTGTTGAAACGGACCAACTCTCCGACTACCTGTTTGTGACCGAACAGTCCGGTATGGACAACCTTATTAACGAAGGGGTTCCGGGGGAAGCTTCTCTGGTCGGGAATGTCATGATTGACACCTTAATAACCCAGATGAAAACCCTGAATTCGGATAGCGTGCTAGCTGCCGAGAGCCTCAAATCCGGAGAATACGTGGTTGCGACCTTTCATCGCCCCAGCAATGTCGACGGCGAAGATTCGCTCGCGAACGTACTGCACATCATCGAATATGCTGCTGATCGCGGAAAGGTATTTCTGCCTCTACACCCCCGAACCCGAAACTCATTAGAGAACTTTGGCTGGTTGTCGCGCATCAGCGAACACCCAAATATTGTCCTCAGCGAACCCAAAGGCTACGTTGAGTTTATATCGCTGGTGAGCAAAGCGCGCGGTATTGTCACTGATTCCGGAGGTGTGCAGGAGGAAACCACCTATCTGGGGGTGCCTTGTATCACCATGCGCGACAATACCGAGCGGCCGGTTACGGTAGACATGGGTACCAATGTACTGGCGGGTACCGACCCGGATGCGGTTTGCGAGGCGTTGGATGTGTTGTTTGCCGGTAATCACAAACAGGGTGAAGTGCCTCCATACTGGGATGGCCATGCTGCCCGTCGGATTGTTGAACGGTTGGAACTCGAACTCAGCTGACCCTCAAAGCATTTCGCGAAGTAGGGTAGAATGCGCCCATTTTTAACGCGCCCCGTGCACACCAAGAACAGTAATGAAGAACAATAGCGCTTCCCACCTAGACCAGCTTGCGCTCCTTATCGAACAGGCCGCTGCTCATTTACAAGGTGACCTCGATAAAGAACAAATTGAGCTGTATGACCTGGCCTTCTCACAGGCTGAGGTCAATACGGCACAAGCGCTCAATCGATTGGCTGAAACCAGTAACGAATCGCTGCTTGGAAAGTTGGCGGCCTACTTCACCGCGGAGACGACGGCAAACATTGCTCAGCGCTTTTCTGCCCGACCTCTAAGCTACGGTTTACAACCCGATGACGTGCCCCAGTTGGGTGAACTGACGGCATATCTGACACCAAACTATCTGGTGTCATTGGGCCAAGCGATTCTGGAGCACGGCCTTCCAGAACAACCATTGGAGGAATCCCAGCGCATCATACGAGATACCTTTAGGGAATTCGCCGATGAGGTGGTAGCGCCCCGCGCAGAGGAGATCCACCGCCAGGATCTAATTGTGCCAGATGAAATCCTTGAGCCCCTGCGTGAGATGGGCTGTTTTGGGCTTTCGGTACCGGAACGTTTTGGCGGATTAAAGCCCGATGATCATGAAGACAGTGTTGGGATGGTGATTGTCACCGAGGAGCTCTCAAGAGGTTCGCTGGGTGCTGCAGGTAGCTTAATCACCCGCCCGGAAATCATGGCTCGTGCGATTCTGAAAGGCGGCACACCCGAACAACAAGCTCGTTGGCTCCCAAGCATCGCCGCAGGCGACCCTTTGTGCGCCATTTCCGTAACGGAGCCCAACACCGGCTCGGACGTGGCTTCCGTTTCTTTGCGGGCCACACCTACTGAAGGCGGCTGGTTGTTGAATGGCGGCAAAACTTGGTGCACGTTCGCTGGAAAAGCTGGTTTGATTCTAGTGCTGGCGCGCACCGAACCATACGCGGTGCCACCTCATCGCGGCCTATCGCTGTTTGTCGTGGAGAAACCAGTGCACAACGGCCACGAGATAGAATTTGAGCAGGACAGTGGCGGCCGCATGACCGGCCGTGCAATTGCCACTCTGGGCTATCGCGGCATGCACAGTTTCGAGATGTTTTACGACGACTTTTTTGTGCCGCAACAAAATTTGATTGGCGAAGAAGGCGGCTGTGGCAAGGGATTTTACTTCACGATGCGTGGGTTTATGGGCGGCAGATTGCAGACTGCTGCACGCGCATGTGGATTGATGCGCGCAGCCTTCGAGGCTTCTGTCCAGTATGGAAACGACCGTAAGGTTTTTGGACAAGCTGTCGCTCGGTATCCATTGTCTTTGGCAAAAATTGCCAAGATGGCGGCTTATATCGCAGCTTGCCGCGCGTTTACTCATGAAGTGGCGAATTTAATGGACCAAGGCGAAGGTGCGACCGAGGCAAGCCTGGTCAAGCTGATTGCCTGCCGAGCGGCAGAGTGGGTAACCAGAGAAGGTGTGCAGATGCACGGCGGCATGGGTTATGCGGAAGAGACCCCTGTGAGTCGATATTTTGCGGATGCGCGCGTACTCTCTATTTTCGAAGGCGCCGAGGAGACACTGGCGATTAGGGTTGTCGGTAAGTCGCTGATTGATCGAGTAGCACTTGCATAGAATTCTCAAATTATGAACACAGGTAAGAGGTAAAGACCTTGGATTTAACGTTTAGCGACGCTGATAGAGCATTTCAACAAGAAGTCCGCGAGTGGCTCGTGCAGGCTTGGCCGCAGGAATTGCGGGACAAACAAGCGCGTAGCGCGCTCGGAAAACTGTCGAAAGATGATCTCGTTGGGTGGCAGAAACGGCTGGCGGAGAAGGGCTGGGCTGCCACAAACTGGCCGGCTGAATATGGCGGTGCGGATTTTTCTCCCACACAGAGTTACATTTTTGAC
Organism: Pseudomonadales bacterium; assembly: GCA_028281005.1. Classification (GTDB taxonomy): domain Bacteria; phylum Pseudomonadota; class Gammaproteobacteria; order Pseudomonadales; family Azotimanducaceae; genus UBA4421. The sequence goes on along the minus strand of JANQKS010000051.1, from coordinate 8,179 downwards.
CTAGAGCGTGCACGTGTTGGTGCACCAGGCGTTGTGCCGTTTGGCATCACCATGGTAGCACCTGTCATCATGAGGTTTGGTACCGACGAACAGAAGGCAGAGTTCCTGCCGAAAATTCTCAATTCAGACATCTGGTTTTGCCAAGGTTACTCGGAGCCCGGGTCTGGATCCGACCTTGCATCACTAAGTACAAAGGCCGAAGACAAAGGCGACCACTATTTGGTTAACGGCGTCAAAACATGGACCACGCTCGCGCAATATGCCGACTGGATGTTCTGTTTGGTTCGAACGAGTCAGGAAGATATCCGGCAGCTGGGAATCAGTTTCATACTGATCGACATGAACACACCGGGCATCGAAGTGAAACCGATCATAACGTTAGAACAGCCGGGTGATGGTTTCCAAGAAATTAACATGGTGTATTTCGAAGATGTCGTCGTCCCCAAAGAGAATCTGGTTGGGGAAGAAGGCAAAGGTTGGACATGTGCAAAGTACTTGCTCGAATTTGAGCGCGGTAACGCTTACTCGCCTTCATTAAAAGGAGCGATGGCACATCTCAAACAATTCGCTCAGTCGGAGAGCGATAGCGACGGGGAGCCTTATTGGGCGTCGCCGGATTTTCAGCGACGCTATCGCGATGTCGAAATTCAGATCCTTTCGATGGAATATACCGAGCTTCGCATACTCGGCGCACTTGCTGCCGGGCAAAACGTTGGGCCGGAAAGCTCCATGTTGAAGACCCGCGGTACGGAGTTACAGCAAGCCGTGACAGAGCTTGCGCTGGAGATATCCGGCGTATATGCGTCGCCGCTCGATCAATCGACACCTTATCCTGGAGACAACTTCCAGGCGATTGGACCGCAGGAGGCGAATGGTGTTGCGCAGGAGTACTTCAATACGCGCAAGGTAAGTATTTACGCTGGTTCGAATGAGATTCAGCGGAATATCATGAGTAAGTTGGTGTTGGGGCTTTAGCTACACCCAACTTCGGAGTGCGTTAAGATCCAGACTGACCTCGACAAGAATCTTCACGGACCAGCAGATACCTTCTGCAAGTTAACTGCCCTGCTTAATGTTTTTGATGTATGGAACAGGGTCGCAATCTAGCTCTGCTTGCGGAAGCTGTCGCGGAACCGATTGCTGAGCAGTTTTACAATAGTTAAACATGATGAGCATAGACTTAGGTCTGCCTTGCAATTACGGTTCGACTCGTCCTCTCTAGAAAATCTGCGACACCTTTAGTTAAGGGACCTCATACATATGAAAGTAGGCATTCTCGCCGGTGGCTATGGCACCAGACTGGCTGAAGAAACTGAAATCCGCCCCAAGCCAATGGTCGAAATCGGACCCAAGCCGATCTTGTGGCACATCATGATGCACTATTACCACTACGGACACCGCGAATTTGCGATTGCGCTCGGATATAAAGGTGATTTCATCAAACGATGGGCGCGCGACATGGTACAACTGGACGGACATATGCGTGTCCACACAGCAACGGGTGAAGTCGAAGTAGGCGAATCCAATCAGCCGAATTGGGTGGTCGATCTCGTCGAAACAGGTTTAACAACGCTGACCGGAGGGCGGATCAAACGACTTGGTCCATGGTTAGGTAACGAAACATTTATGCTGACCTGGGGCGACGGGGTAAGCGACGTTGATCTCGATAAACTCGTTGCGTTCCACAAATCTCACGGCAAGCTCGCCACCATGACCGCGGTGCGTCCGGCTGCTAGATACGGTCACCTGGAATTTGATGGTGATCAGATCATCAGCTTCGAAGAAAAGCCGCAGACCAGCGAGGGTTGGATCAACGGCGCGTTCTTCGTATTAGAGCCTGAAGTGCTCGACTATATCGATGGCGATGATGTGATGTTCGAGCATGCACCACTAGAGCGGCTTGCAGCAGATGGTCAACTGATGGCCTACAAGCATGAAGCTTTCTGGCAGTGTATGGACACGCTACGTGAAAAACAGATACTGCAGAAAATGTGGGATTCTGGTAACCCTCCCTGGAAAACCTGGAGCGATTAGTGAAAGTACTTTTGACCGGCCATCTCGGATACATCGGCACGGTGCTTGCGCCGGCACTGCTTGAACGTGATCACGAGGTAGTAGGCCTCGACAGTGATTTGTACCGGGAATGCACCTTCGATGGGGATATCGTTGATATTCCCAACATCCAGAAGGACGTGCGTGACGTGGAAGCGGATGACCTGGTTGGTTTTGACGCTGTCATCCACCTTGCCGGGTTATCCAATGACCCGCTGGGTGATTACCGTCCGGAACTAACAGAGCAGATCAACTATCTTGGTTCCGTGCGCATAGCTGAAATGGCGAAGCAGGCGGGAGTGAAGCGTTTTCTGTTCGCCTCGTCATGCAGTAACTATGGCGCAGCGGGTGATGACTTTCTGACCGAATCCGCGGAGTTTAATCCTGTCACCCCTTATGGAGAGTCCAAGGTCAACGTCGAAGCCGCTGTATCGAAGATGGCGGACGAAAAGTTCAGCCCAACATTTCTGCGCGCTTCAACTGCTTATGGCCTTTCGCCGCGCCTGAGATTTGATCTGGTCGTAAATAACCTAACTGCGTGGGCAGTAACCACAGGCGAAGTGCACTTAAAAAGCGACGGGTCACCCTGGCGTCCAATCGTGCACGTGCGGGATATCTCCATGGCTTATATCGCGGCGATGGAGGCAGAGAGAGAACTGATACACAACGAAGCGTTCAACGTCGGTTCAACTACCGAGAATTATCAGATTCGGGAAATTGCGAGGGTTGTACACGACGTAGTGCCGAACTGTGACATTGGATTTGCGGCTGATGCAGGACCGGATGCTCGCAACTACCGGGTGGATTGCAACTATATTGCGCGCAAGCTGCACAACTTCAAACCGCAATGGACTGTACGGCGTGGCATCGAAGAACTGTACGAAGCTTATACGCGCGTTGGTCTGACGCTGGAAGAATTTGAAGGTGAAAAATTCAAACGCATCGCCCATGTGCAAAAACTAGTGTCTGGTGGGCAATTGGATGCTGACCTGCGTTGGAGCGAGTCAGAAGAAGGGGTAGAGCAGAATGCAATCGCACACTAGGACCACCTGCCGCTCATGTGAGTCGGAGAATTTGACGGTATTTTTAGATCTGGGCAATACAGCATTGGCTGATCGTCTCGTCAAAGCGGATGAATTAAATTGTCCAGAGCCGAGCTTCCCATTGAAGGTCGCATTCTGTGCTGATTGTGGCCTCGTTCAGATTCTCGAGACGGTGAATCCGGAAATTCTGTTTGCCGATGATTACCCCTATTACTCGTCGTTCTCTCCCTTTCTGCTACAGCACTCCAAGGAAAACACGCTGGATCTTATTGACCGCCGCCAATTGACCGGTGAAAGCCTGGTCATTGAGTTGGCGAGTAATGACGGTTATCTGCTGAAGAACTACGTGGAGCAAGGTATACCCGTTCTGGGCATCGATCCCGCGGATGGACCAGCCGCTGCAGCAAACAAGATCAATGTGCCAACTCGATGTGAATTTTTTACCAAAGAACTGGCTGAACAACTTGCAGCTGAAGGTGTTAAGGCAGATGTCATTCACGGCAACAACGTGTTGGCACACGTTGCCGACACCAACGGCTTTGTTGCTGGTATCAAGCAGTTGCTGAAAGACACCGGGGTCGCCGTAATCGAGGCGCCGTACCTGAAGCCACTCATCGACCATTGCGAATTCGACACCATTTATCACGAGCATTTGTGCTATTTCTCAGTCTCTGCTTTAGACAAACTGTTCCGTCGTCACGGATTGTTCCTCAATGAGATAAAACACCTCAGCATCCACGGAGGATCCCTGCGGCTTTACGTGGAACCCGTTGAGAACGTGGGCAGCTCTGTCAGCGAAGCGCTTGCTGAAGAAGAATCTCTCGGCATGACCTCCATAGAATATTTCGAGGATTTTTCTCAGAAGGTAGACGTCGTAAAAACCGGGTTGACTGCTTTGTTAAGGCAGCTGAAAGAAGAAGGCCATAGCATTGCAGCCTACGGTGCAGCTGCAAAAGGCGCGACGCTGATCAACTATATAGGCATAGGCACAGATCTGGTGGATTTTGTGGTTGACCGCAACGTGCACAAGCAAGGCAAATTTATGCCGGGGCAGAAAATTGAAATTCTGCCTCCGGAAGCCCTGATGGAAAGGAAGCCCGACTACGTGCTGCTGCTGGCCTGGAACTTCGCAGATGAAATACGCGAACAACAGAGTGAGTACGAAGCGCAAGGCGGAAAGTTCATCAAACCCGTTCCAGACCCGATCATCCTGTAAACAGCCGTCAAGGAGCCAACGTGGCAGCTATTGTATGTCCTTCATGTAACGCGCAGACCATGCGGTCGTTTTTTCAAGTGCCGTCTGTGCCGACGAACAGTTGCCTGCTGTTCGACTCTGCGGAAGAGGCAGCAGCCTATCCCTGCGGAGAAGTTGATCTGGGGTTTTGTGACAACTGTGGTTTCATATCGAACATGGCTTTCGACGAGAAGCTCACTGAATACTCAGGCCGTTATGAAGAAACGCAAGGGTACTCCGGCACGTTTAACAAATGGCACGAAGCGCTTGCGAAAAGACTGATTGAGCGCCATGACTTGCAAGGCAAGCGTGTCTTAGAGATTGGGTGTGGCAAGGGCGAGTTCCTCGAGCTGCTCGCTGAACATGGCGAGGTCGACGGGGTTGGGTTTGATCCCGGTTTCCACAATGACAGGCTCGAATCCGAAGCAGCCAAGCGGTTGGAATTTGTTACGGATTTCTATTCCGAAAAATACACTGATTACTCGGCTGATTTCATCTGCTGCAAGATGACGCTGGAACACATTCATTCAACGGAAAAGTTTTTGTCCACCGTCAGGCGCGCCATTGGCGATGACCTCGAGACCATTGTTTTTTTCCAGATTCCCGAGGCGATGCGCATTGTTAAAGATTGTGCTTTTGAGGACATCTACTATGAGCATTGTTCTTACTTCTCGCCCGGTTCCGTAGCGCGCCTGTTTCGTAAGACCGGCTTTGAAGTCCTGGATGTCGACACCGAGTACGATGATCAGTACCTGACGATCGAAGCCAAGCCGGTGTCACCAACAGCGAAGATAAGTTGCGCGCCAATGCCGAAAGAGGAGAGCGCGGCTGAGTTGGCTGAACTGGTGGACTCCTTCCCTGAGCGCTGCAATGCCAAGCTCAACGACTGGCGAAACAAACTCAGTGTGATGCAGGCAGCGGGGGAGAAGGTGGTTCTCTGGGGTTCAGGATCCAAGGCAGTAGCCTTTCTTACCACTTTGGACCCTGAAGGCTTTGTTGAATATGTTGTGGACATTAATCCACGGCGACATGGACACTTCATGCCAAAAACGGCGCAGCAGATTGTGGGGCCTGAGTTTCTCAAGGAATATCAGCCCGATACGGTGATTATTATGAATCGTGTGTACACGCAGGAAATTACACGGGATCTGGATAATATGGGTTTGAATCCAGTGATTCTTGCACTGTGAGGAACTGTATCCATGTATGACACATGTCCGGCTTGCGGATCACAAGACCTGCATGATTCGATTAGCTTTCGCGCCCCTGTGTTTTGTAACGTCCTCTACAAGACGAAAGAGGAAGCGCTGCAAGCAACACAAGGGGATTTTCAAGGCACCTATTGTGGAAAATGCGGCCACTTTTTTAATCGGATTTTTGATCAAACTCTGCTTGAGTACACCGAAGACTACGATACCTCACTCCACTTTTCGCCCAAGTTTCAGGTGTATGCGACGACCCTGGCGCAGCATCTCATCAGCACTTACGATTTGCGCGATAAATCCATCATTGAGATAGGGTGTGGCCGCGGCGACTTTCTGCGGTTGTTGTGTGAAGGGCAGGGCAATCAGGGCCATGGTTTCGATACCAGCTATGATGATCGGCAAACTGAAAGCGCAGAATTTTTGACTTTTTACCGCGAGTATTTTGACGAATCCCACGATGATATTTCCGCCGATTTCATCGTCTGCAGACATGTGCTGGAGCATGTAGACAATCCACTCGAATTTCTTGAACGGCTACGTGCAGTCCCGAGTTTTCGAAGCGATACTGTGTTGTACTTTGAAGTGCCAAATGGCGTGTACAGCTTGAAAGATCTTGGGGTCTGGGATTTTATATACGAGCATTTTTCCTATTTCAATTCACATAGCTTGCGAGTGATATTTGAGCGTGCAGGCTTTAGAGTTCTGGACTTGAGGGAAGCCTTCGGAGGGCAATACCTTTGTATTGAAGTTGAATGTGGGTCTGGCGAATCTCAGATTGAGAATCTTTCGCTGGAGCGAAATCTGAAAGAATGTCTTAGTGGGATACAACGAAGTTTCAAAGAAAAGATAAATCAATGGCAAGATTTGCTCTCAACTCCCAAAAAAGAAGGCGGTGGGTTCGCTGTATGGGGGGCGGGATCGAAGGGAGTTAGCTTTGTGAACTTTGTTGGAGGAGCTGAATTTTTAGTTGACCTAAATCCCGGAAAACAGGGACGGTTTACACCTGGTACGGGGTTGGAAGTCAGAAGCCCGGATAGCCTCCTCGACAGAGAGGTTGCTGCTTACATAGTAATGAATCCGAATTACAAAGATGAAATTGCCGCAGAGTTGAAAGTAAAGGGGATCGAGGCTTCAATAATGGTTGCGTAGCCTATTTCTGTGTTAAACTCATAGCTGGGGTCTTGAATAGTTCTTTAGATTCATCGGCAATAGTCGCAATAGACCATCGAAGATGGCGCGCAAGAAAGCCCATAATCTCAAATTTTTCAGTCACGTTTAGATTGCTATTGAGCGTCGCTCTTACGTATTCAAATATGCGCCTGCAAGTAGGTGGTAGGTATAAATGCCTTTTGTCGGAAGCATACCACCTTTGTTGCCATTTGATTGTGCTAGCTCCGCCAGCTGTCGTGCGTACACCATAAGATTCTTCGTGATGCCGGCCTACCAGTGAAACTTTATTGGTAGCGATGAACGGCCCACGAAGTGCTAGATCAAAAAGAAGACAGTAGTCGGCTCCAATGCAGGGACGAATGGCTGGAGAAGATTGAAGAATTTCTCGTCTAATCAGACCGAAAATAACAGCGATTGTTGGTAGGTGTGTCAACAGTTCTTTAATTCGAATTGATGCCTTATTGGAGGATAAATCGAATTCGCTGTACTTGTAGTGTGTTTCTACCCTTTGATCATTTGAGTCAACCACATCAACTCTTGGGTATGCTAATACGGCTTCTGCGTTTCGGTCCAGAAGTGCGCTACAGGTGCCTATGAAGTCTGGCAGCATGTAATCGTCAGCTGCGAGCCACTTGAAATAGCGTCCTCGGGCGAGTTCCAGCGACCAATTGAAGTTTGCTGATGCACCCTGATTTTCGTATCTTCGATAATAGCGTACTCTCGAATCGAGATGTGCGTACTTGCGGCATATTTCTTCGGTCGAATCGGAAGAAGCATTGTCACAAATTATCAACTCCAAGTGCGAGACACTTTGATCGAGCGCCGAAGAGATTGCTTTCTCTAAGTACTTTTCTCCATTGAAAACAGGAAGTCCTATTGAAACTAATGGTTCCTTAGTATGCATTTCGGAAATAATCCACAGAAGCGGTAAAAGCGGGGGTGTTGCTTACTGGGGTACCGTGGTTACCAGCATGTAAGCCGAGTTGACCTACAGTTAGGCCATAGTTGAAGGAGTCAATGACGTTCCAGGTAACACCATCCGCAGACACTTCAAATGTCCAACTGTTTCCGGAACGTGTCAAACGGATATAGGTTTCATTGTTGTTAAGTGCAACGTTAGCAAACGCACTCCCGCGGCCGTTGAGTACGCGGCCTGCGAAGGCGTATAAGCTACTGCCATCGTGATAGATGTCGACACGCACAAAGTTCTGTGGATCTTGTTGGGCAACGATACCTTGTAGTTGGTAACGTTGCGCAGGCAGAGAATCAAATTTCACTTCTACCTGGAAATCACCATCGGACACCGTTTGTAGAAGGCGAGGTGCGTTCTGGTTGTGGGTCCACATATCATGTGACACACCACCTGGAACAGACAACTCAATATTAGTGCCTGTCATATTGACAGTGGTATCTCCTAAGGGGTCCTGTAGTGTCCAGATCGAAGTATCTAAACTCGATGATGAAAAATTGTCGGA
>JANQKS010000031.1 GCA_028281005.1 Pseudomonadales bacterium | reverse complement strand
GGTCCTTGGGCGTTGTTGGCGCACCTTGATAGGGCCCAACCCCACCGGCGGTACGCCGTCTAGCCCAAAAACCCCACAAACCCGCTGATCCTATGTTTTCAAGTGGTTTGAGCACTAGTGTGAGCCAAGCCCGTCTCCTAGAGATAGGCGGTAAGTTCTTGGATACGCGCTTGGCAGTCGCTGACCAGGCCTCGCAAATCATCAATGGCCTGGGCTGGTGTCTTAGTATCGTAGTTGCGTAGCCTAAACTCAGCGTTGCCGAAACCTAATCCCACCGGGGAGGCATCTGCTGCGGCCCGGGCTTCGAGGCGCGCCTCTCCTAAGGCAGCTTGGTACTGCAATATAGGCCCAACGACTTGCATGATGCGCGCAGCAAAAACACTGGCTTCGTTGCGTTGGATGGCGAAGTTTGCGTCTTCGATGGCTTGTTGATAGAGGTTTGTGGCGGCTGATGCAATCTCTGCTGTGGTCTCGCCCGCGGCGGCTAACTGCTTAAGCAGGCGATAAGTGATCTCCGCAGAAACATAGGCGTTGCCGGTGTAGTTAATGCGTGGGTGTGCGCCTGCCTTGATGAGTGCAACAGCAACCTTGTCTCGCCCGTAGGCTAAAGATGCCTCCAGTGGACTCATACCGTCAGCATCGATAGTTTCGAGGTCTCTAGAGCGTGTAATCATGTCGATGATCAGTGCATCGTCGAAGCTAGGTGTGATAATCGCAGGATGTAGTAGCGATGATTCGTCCGACAGGCTCGCCTTGTTTGATCTTGCCAGCGCGAGAAGTTCGGCGTCTCCTTCTAAAATCGCAACATGAAGGATAGCGTCTGTTATCGTATCTCGGTCCGCCGGTGAGGTTGCGGCCAGGTAGCGTTGGGCCGCTTGCTTACGTTGGTCGGGCCGTAGATAAAGATCGGGCACGGCGGCGAAGCGCCTGAAGTCAGCAGAGTTTTGAAAAGCGGCTGCAGTGTTTGTGAGCAAGGTTTGGTAAGCTTGGGTCATACGCCGCTTGGCGTTTTCCGGTATACCTTTACCGGCGCCCGATTTCGCTTCGCCACTTCCCGTTACGGAAACCCGTGCAATGACGCTGTTCTCTTGTGGTCCATAAAGTGCCCAGTGCGCAGTGAGTTGTTCGGTGATGTCAAAACTCACAAAGCCTTGGCCGATGACCTGCACCATCTCCACGGATTCCAGCACCAATCTGGCTCTATCAGGCTTGCCGTCGTTGGATGCCGGGAACAATACGTCGCGGACCACCTCTGCATAGCGGTCGTTGATGTCTGCCATATCATGGCCAGTGTTTGGTGGAATGGCGCGATTGCCGGTGGCCCGATGGGTGAAGTTGGCGTTACTTGCGTCCACGGTCACGGCATTGCTCAAGACAGTTGCGACCGGGGCCTGCAGTGCTACCCCCGCCATAGAGGTTTTCCAATTTGCTGAGCCGCACCCGTGTAGCGCAACCACACACGCGATGAGACAGATATTGAATTTTACCTTTCTTGCGAGGTGGCTCGCCGTATCGACTAAGAAATGCAAGAGACCCCTTCCCAAACACATCTGCAAGTTCTTAGTGAATCTAGCCAAACTCATGTGCAATGGCCAGCCCTAAAAAAACGAGTTCGTCGACGGTGAACTCCACATCGTGTCTAATCTGGCGCATGTATCCCCAACGCCGCATGGCACGCTTTCACGGCACTCACTTTCAAGCAGACCTTCAATGGCGTGCGGCTATGTCCGCCTTGGGAATCGAGGTGGCGGCGGACTGGGCGAACCTGAAGCTGGGTGAGATTCGGTCGCGATCGGCGTTTGGCACTGTGGCGTGCGTGCCCTTACCTGATGGTGGCCGGATCTTTTTTAAAGCCGAGCAATATTCGCTGCGCCAACGCTTTAAGTATTGGCTGCGTCCGGCACGGACCACTGTTGAAGCGTTTGCCTACGAGTATATGCAGAATTTAGGCATCCCAACTTTGACCACGCTTGCGTGGGGCGAACGCCGTTATCTAGGTTTGCCGCTAAGCTCGTTTATTGTCACCCTGGAGGTGCCGCAGAGCCAGGATCTGCGCGAATTTGGCATACAGCAATGGCGGCATCTACAGAAACCGCAGCAGGCCGCAATCTACGCTCAGCTCGCAGGCCAGTTAGCTGAGCAGCTGCACACTGCTCACGCACATGGCTTTGTGCATCACGATCTCAAGTGGCGCAATGTGTTGGTCCACCAGACGGGTGAAGGGTTACGCCCCGTCTGGATCGATGCGCCGCGAGCCGCGGTTTGGCGTTGGCGCCGCCAGCGCGGCCGAATCGTTGATCTTGCGGATTTGGCAGGCCTTGCAGTGGAACTGGTCAGCCCCCACGACCGCATGCGCTTTCTTTTGCGTTACCTCGGCAGGCAACGCCAGCCAGGGCAGGCCGCCGCGTTATGGCGCAAGATTGAGCGACGCCTGCAAAGGCGTAGATCACGGCGGCACGAACTAGGATAGAATATCCGCGAGAGAACAGTTCCGGGTACTCACCCAAGCATTAATGAATCTGGTGAAAGCGACATCTCAGCGCGACGCCCAAGCTGGGTTTCTCGAGCGCATCGGCGCCCAGGTGCGGGTGGCCAGCGGTTTTGCCTCAGCCGCACGGCAGTTGCCCGCTTGGGTGCGTGAGCGGCATGCCTTCAACCAGCCTGTCGCGGTAGATGCGGAGATGCTGGGCGTCAACATCGCCACTTCGGATGATCCAGATTGCGATGACTATGTCGTAGCCAGCTTAAGAGAGCTTGGCGTTCGCCATGTACGCATGGATTTCAGTTACGGCTCTCGTGGTGGACCAGCCGAACGGCTGTTGCACAGAGTGTTGGCTGAAGGGTTTGGTGTGTTCCTGGATATCCTCCCGCCGTTGGAAGACGCCCAAGTCCTGCATAGGGATATGGCGGCTCAGGAACGTTGGCGCAGGTTTGTGCGCCAGGTGTTGGCAGACTGTGGTGATGGGCTTGTGGCGGTGGAGATTGGCGCAACGCCAAATCGAGGCAAATGGTCCGGTTTCAGTATGGGTAGCTTTATGGCCGCATGGGTCATAGCGGCAGAAGAGGCAGAAGGTTTGCCCATCCCCTTGGCCGGCCCCAACATTTCTGACTTTGAGCCGCTCTACAATTGGGCGTTCCTGCGCGCCATGCGCCGATCCGGACGGGTCTCCGATATTCACACCAACAATCTGTTTGTGGAGCGCGCCATCCAGCCGGAGTTGTACGACAACCGGGTATTTGGCCGTTGGGCGGGGCAACGCTTCAAGCTCAACCTATTTAAGAAAACCCGCGTGTTGGCCAGCATCAGCCAGGCGTTCGGCATTGACCAAACTTACTGCACTTACACCTGCTGGACGCTAAAACGCTTGAAGCGCTGGAATGTCGATGCAGAGGATAAGTCCGCCGACTTCTTGTTGCGTTATCTCACCATAGCGGCCGCCAGCGGCGCTTTTAATCGCGTCTATTGGGGCCCGCTCATCTGCAGCCGGGATGGCCTCATCTCCTGCGCCAACGACAACTACCCGCAAACGGATAACGTTAGTTTTTATGAATCTGTGCGCGGAGAGGTTAAAGACTTCCGCAAAACTGCTGCCTTCGATGCCTTCGCAAACGCGGCCCGCTTGCTGCAGGGAACCCGTTGTGTGCAGGGTTTTAGCGGTGACAACGGTTTGTTTCACTTTATTTTTGAGGCTGGCGAGCGGGGTGAATTGCACGTTTTGTGGTGTTTGGACCGCTCGCAAACCGCGTTGGCGCAGCTCTACCCCGACGCAGCCTTGGCGAATGCCACCGGTATAGGACCCAGCGGGCAGACGCACCCGCAGATGCCGCTGGCGGTCACTGAGCGGCCGCTTATTTTGCAGTGGCCGGCTGGATGTCACCCCTACCGACCGTCGCCGGTGGACTTGGAAGCCGTTGTCGATGTGCAGCGTGACGGTATTTTGGTGCGCCCGTTAGAAACCCGACAGACTGTCAAGCTGGCCCGAGGCGGTTGGCGGGGGGTGGTGGCTGTACCTCAGGCACAGGATTTCGAAGCGCACGCGGCACAATTTTTGCCCCAGCAGCTTGAGCAACTTGGTGTTGAGGCGACCCTGCGAGATCAGCGCAACCGCGTGTGGAATGTGGAGATTCCTAGCGAAACGGGGCTGCAGACCGTTAAGCTCAACCGCGCCCGAGGGATCAAACGTCTTTCTTATTATTTCCTCGACAGCAAAGGCAAACGTCATTGGAACAACGCCTGCGAGATGTTGCGGCGCGGCGTCAGTACCCCTGAACCTTTGGCGTTTTTTGAGCAGGAGCGGCATAGCGGTGTTCGAGAGAACTACTACATCAGCTGCTATATCGAAGACAGTTTTAGCTGCCGTGATGTATTTGCAGCCTTTAAGCAGGGCGCCACTTCGTTTCGGGGCCGCTCGCGGCAAGAGTGGCTGGAAGCGTTAGCGCTGTTTGTGGCCAATATGCATCGCCGCCGCGTGGTGCACGGCGATTTGTCCGCAGGCAACATCTTGATCACCGATGCCAACAACAAACTTGAGTTTTATCTCATTGACATCGGCCGTGCGCGGGTCCGTGTGCCCGGCAAACGAAAGTTTCGCGAGCGTATGGCGGATCTGAAGCGTATCTGTTTCAAGATGACACCCGAAGATCGCGAATTTTTTATGCAAGCATACGGCAG
>JANQKS010000024.1 GCA_028281005.1 Pseudomonadales bacterium | reverse complement strand
AACGCCGCGCGCCGATTAAGCCGGTTAGGCTGAACTAGCGGCGTCGCTGTGAACCTCAACCGCTAAGCGGATACTAGTGCTCAAACCACTTGAAAACTAAGGATCAGAGTTCGCCAGCTTTGGGCTGGCAAGGAAGAGTGAGGAGTAATATCTGGATATTGCGACGAGCAATGACGCAGTTAGCGTAAAGCTGGCGATCTCCCACAGGGCGGGGCTGTGGGGTACTTGGGCGTTGTTGGCGCACCTTGATGGGGCCCAACCCCATCGGCGGTACGCCGTCTAGCCCAAAAACCCCACAAACCCGCTGATCCTAAGTTATAAGGTGGTTTGAGCACTAGTCAGTTCCGCACTACACTGAGTCGTTTCCTTTCCTATTTCGTTATAGCCGGCATGCTGGCGCGTTTCGGTTGGCTCACCATGGTTATCTTCGTTGGTGCGGTGGCAGCTTTATTTGTCTTTCAATGGCTGTGCATTCGCACCTTGATTGCGGTTGTGTATGGCCTAATTCTATTGAGCCTGGTGGGGTTGCCGTTGCAGTCGAATCTCGACTAGGTGGGTCTCTGCCTGGGCTTGATCGGCGTCTGTTGTGGTATCGGTCTGTCGGCTGCGGCGCTGGTCGTATCGCGCACTTACAGCGAAGCACGGCGCGCGTCCATGTTGGCCATTACCGACGGATTCTTCAGTCTGGCGGGTATTGTTTGTGCATGGCTAGCGGTGTGGTTTATCACCGCACAAGCGCATTGGTCCTCCGTTTATCTGTTTGTTGCGGTAGTGGCCCTGGTTGTTGCCTTGTTTCTGTATACCTTGGCGCAAAATGCCATTCTTTGGTGGCTGCCTCAGTATGCCCAACAGCAGCTCCAAGCCAGTGCTGAAATGGGCGGCAGTTTGGTGGTGGCGAAAAAACAACACAGCTACTTCTTGATCTTCCAGTATTTCGAGCCTTCCAAGGATAAGTTGTACATCAACCCTTTATTGGCAAATACAAACCCAATGATCGGCTCGCGGATAGAGTTGGTGTCAAATTCTTTACCCACCCCAAACTCCACGATGGCGATGCTGCCGTCGACGCCCGCCTCCCAACCGTCATGCCCGATGAAATCTTGATAAGCGCGTTCAGTCATGAACATCAGCACTTCGGAGCGGGTTTGTATGCCGAGTTGGAAACCGATGGACAATGAGGTGTTGCGGTAGTAGCCGCTTGGTTGGCCATTCACCAACATCCCGCCTTCGCCTACCTCCCCACCTACACCCACACCGGCTTTGACCATCTGCGGAAACACCAGTATGGCAACCGCCTTTTGACCGAGGGCGCGGGCCTCCGCCTTGCGGCTGTAGAGGCGCTCCAATGTGGCTTGTACGCGGTTGTCTAATTCCAGCTTTGAGGCCGCTTGGGTGGTTGGGGTTAGCAGCGCCAATACCAACAGTAAAACAAGGGAGGGGACACAAACGGCAATTCTATTTGGGGTCATGGGCATGAACCTGTGCGGTTTAGTGGGATGGGTGCGCAAATTATAGCTGTTGCACAGGGAGCGGAAAGGTCCAGCAGCAGGGGCGTACGCTACGTCTGGATTCTGAAAGTACCCGGCCGCAGTTTTTCTAAAACCGTGAGGTTGGGTTAAGAATAGACTTGGGCCCGGACGTAAGACTCACCCTGGCCGCGTTTGAGCTCGAGCGGGAAAGTTATACCTCTGTTGACCCCGAGGACCCGAGCCAGATTATTGTGATTGAAGGCTCTCAGACTACGGGTTTTGAATTACAGCTGAACGGTAGGTAACCTGACGCAGTACTGGTCGATCACCGCGGGGTACTCCAGCTTAAACGGCGAAGTGGAGCGCGCTGACGGCAGCGACAACGATGGGAACGACACCCGCCAGACCCCGGACAACATGTTATCGATCTGGAACAACTTTCAGCTCACCGAGCGTGTCAGCTTAGGGTTAGGTGCGACCCACCAGGACACTTTCTTTGTGCGCGAAGACAATGCGGTCAAAGTGCCGGCCTACACTGGGGTTGATGCCGCGGTATTTTGGGACGTCAGTGAAAGCCTGCGGTTGCAGTTAAATGTGGAAAATCTGCTGGACGAAGAGTACTTCCCCGACGCTCACAGCAACAACAACATCTCCACCGGACGGCCTTTAAATGCGCGGTTGTCCGCTACCTATCAATTCTAGATATCAGTTCTAGCCAGTCTCAGCGGCGCGGTCCTGTACCCCAGGTAACCATATAGTTACCTGGGGTAAGCCGGTGCACCCCGCCAGGCCGATTAAACTATCTGAGCTTCGAGTCTTTTGAGACTAGAGTAACTAAATAGTTACTAAGTCGGCTATACTGCGGGTAATGAGTACCGCCGAGAACATTCTTGCTGCTGCGGAAACGGCGCTTTTAGCGGCCGATCCCGGCAGTTTGCGGGTCGATCGCATCGCTGCCGCGGCGGGGGCCAACAAACGCATGATCTACCACTATTTTAGCGATCGTGACGGCTTACTACGGGCGGTCTACATCCGGCAGTTGCAGCGGTTAACTGCAGAGGATGCGGCTTTAACAACCGGTACAAAGGCGGTGATTGAAGCACTGCTGGCTGATTTTGGCACCGATGCAGCCGAAGCAGTAGAAGAAGCAGTAGAAGAAGCAGAAGCAGAAGAAAGAGTACAACCAGGTTTAAGCAAACCTTCTCCGATGGTGCTGCAAAATGCGGCGCAGATCCTACTGCCTTGGCTTATCACCCGCACAGCTGCACAGACCGAGCAATCCGTGTCAGCTGAGGCGTGGATGTGTTTTTGCATAGAGATGATGAGCCTAGCGTTTGCCCAGCACGCCCCTATGCGCTTTCCGGCAGAACCTGGCTCGGCAGAGTTTATGGAGTTAAGTAAGCGCTTACTTACCGCAAGTGGCACGAAACACAGAGTGCGTATAACGCCAGATAGCCGCCGCCACCCGTTGGGTTAAACGCTTTGCTGCCCTGCGTCGATACCTTCGCCGCGCATCACCAGTTCGATGGGACCTTTTCAAGTGTGACATTGGGCTGCGGGTACCAACACATCAAAAAACTCGGCCAGGCTGGCGGCCACCACGCGCAACGGCGGTTTACCGGGCTCTTCGAGTTGCACTTCACCGGTGCTGTTGTTGATCGTTAAAAACAGGTCGGAATCGGGTTCGGTGCAGGCAAAAAATACAGAGAACGGGGTGCGGTTGTGGCGGCAGGCCACGGCGTGTCCAATCAGGTTTTCTACCAAGCGATCGACGTCTTCCTGATTCCACAAATAAAGTAGGCTGACATGACCGTCCGGTGCCTCCGCTTCTAAGTTGGCAGACCAGAAATGCCCATAGTGGGCTTTGATGTCCGGATGGATGGGCATTTCCAAAGCGTTCTCCAAACCGGCGAAATCTTCCGCGGTGCTGTGTCGGCGTATTGGCTGCCAAGCAATCCAAGAACCACCGTCCTTATCCTGCCATGGCTCGCCAATTTCACAGGGTGAGGGCCACTGCGGGTCATGTGTGGTGATGAGCTGCTCAAAGCTTTTTTGGTAGTGTTCGAAGAACGTTTCGATGGCCGCATCTAGCATGCGCCAGATTTTACTGCGGGTGCCGGGGCGGACGCCATCGCGGTGAGGTTGGTGTACGTAAATCGGTCACCAACGCTTGGCGCTCAGCTGCTGTCAGTTCGGTCACAAACTTGACGAAGGCAAGGTGTGAGGCTTGCTGGGCCTGCTGATTTTGTGTGCGCAGCTGCGCCAAGACTGCGGTTAGCGCGGTTGCGTCGAAAGGTTCCGCGGTAATTGCGCTTTGCAGCGCTTGTTGTTGGCGACGCATGCCGCGAACCGGTTTGCGCATGGCGCGCAAGTGTTCCCGCACGCTGGGCCTAAGTTCCTGCTGACGCGCCTCGGGCAGTGTGCGCACCCATCTGGGGAACATACGCGTTGGGTCGCCGGTGAAGCGTGGCTGGCTGCCTTGGCCTAGGAGGTAGCCGGCCAGCAGCAGATTGGCCGCCAAGGAGACCACCAGGACCACGATCAACCACTTAGATTTCATCATGCTCGTACTCCTCGATGAAGGTGGCGTAGACCAGATCTTCAGCGCTGTACCAGGCCGCAAGATCATCATTTAGCGGATGGCTGCCAAACACACCGGCCACAAAGCCGATCATGAGCGGAACCGCGGCAGCCAGCGCCGGACGCCACAGCGAGGTGGTGAGCCACAACAAAAATTGCTCAGCGGGTGTTGGCTCGGGCAGATTGGCCAATATACGGCCGGCAAGATGGGCTGGCGCACGGGTTTGCAGCTGGCGCAAACGCTGTAGCCGTTGGTCTAGCTGGTCCTGGTCTTGATGCTGGTTCTGTTCGTCTTCGGCGGTCATTGTGATGTGTCTGTTGTTTTGCTTTGCCTAACCGTTAAGTCTCGGAGAGTTGCTTGCGTAATGTGCGCCGCGCGCGGGCCAATATGGACTCGGTTGCGCGCACGCTGATTCCAAGGATGTGTGCCACATCCTTGTTGCTGAAGCCTTGCAGATGCGCCAGGCTTAACGCTGCTTTTTGGTTTTCAGGCAGCTGGCTGATTAACGTATTTAGGCGCCCTAACGCATCGGGGTTGTCTTCGCCCTGCCCAACCACAACTTCATTCATCAAGCTATCCACGGCCTGTTGGTCGTACTCAGGCTGTCGCTTGCGTGTTGTGTCGATGAACTTGTTGTGCAAAATACGGTGCAACCAGGTAGCCAGGCCGGCCTTGTGAGCCTGATAACGTTTGGCGTTTTGCCAAGCCGCCAACCAAGTGTCCTGTACCAGATCTTCAGCATTGGCCGATGACATGGTGAGCCTCAATGCGTAGCGGTATAAAGCATCAATGTGACGGTGCACAAGCAGGCCAAACGCCTCCTCGTCCCCGTCACATATGCGTGCCATAAGCGCTTCGTCACTGGGTTCGCTCACAGGACCGTTGGTATTCAGCCCGCCTGATTTTGACGGCGAGCCTGTCGGTGAGCGCGCATTTCCTCACGCGTGACCTGTCCGTCGCCATCGGCGTCGGCGGCGTTCAAGCGCTCCGCAGGATTGGGCATTTCCGCGCTGCTGAGCTCACCGTTGCCATCCGCGTCAAGTTGCTTAAACAAAGCGCGTTGGCGTGCCAGGCGTTTGTTTGCGGGCACGTCTCCCGCCGCATGTTCTTCGCGACTGAGCTGGCCGTCTGCGTTGCTGTCCATGATGTCAAACAATTCGGCTTCAACAGCGGCACGCATTTCTGCACCACGTTTACCTTTGCCGCCTGCCCTATCCATACGGCCTGCTCTGCCTGCTCCGGACCAATTGTGTTGCCCGCCGGGGCCGCGCTTGGCGTGCTGACGTCGGGGTGGTTCGGCGGCTTCGAACTCAGGCATGGAAATGACGCTGTCGCCATTACTGTCGAGGGCTTCAAAACGGGCCTGCGCACGCGCTTCAACATCGGCAATCACGATGGGTCCGCGCGGTTCTCCGGGTGCGGCCCATAGTGTTCCGGTGAGCAGCAAGGCGGCGCCCCCGGCGGCGCTACAGGCCAGGGAGATGATGGGGGTACGGGTGAAAAGTTTGCGTTGCGTCATAGTGCTTCCTTGTTTGTCTTTACATGGCTAAATACAGGTCAAACGTGCGCTCGCTCTATGTACTTGTACGTGTTCAAACTCAGAATCCGTCGCCTTGATTTGCGCAACCGCGGAGCGCCGAGTGTGTAGCGTCTGTTAGCGGTAATCAATTTGGGTAATAGTGTAGTGATCTACACTGCGCTCACGGCCGGGTTGCAACACCCTGGGGTGGTTTTCCTGTTGCTGTTCGAGGCTAATCTCGTCGTCGATGTATTTACCGATCAACGCCCTTGCCAGCGGTGCGTCTACGCTGATGTATTGCGGGTCACTGTCAAACTCGTCAGCGCCAACAATGCGATAGGTGGCGCTTCTTGCGTTTTCATCTTCGATGGTAATCCACGCGCCAAAAAACACGCGGTCGCGCACGGGCGGTAGTGTCTCGACAATTTTTAATTCATCCAAGCGCCGGCTGAGAAACTGGATGCGGCTGTCGATCTCGCGCAGTTGCCGTTTGCCATAGATGTATTCGGCGTTTTCAGAACGGTCGCCTTGGGCGGCAGCCTCAGCCACCTTGCGGGTCACCTCGGGGCGTTTGTCTTTCCACAAGTAAGACAACTCCTGCTGCAGGCGGTCATAACCCTGGCGGGTAATGTACGGCGAGCTTTTTGGGCGTGGTGGGCGATAGCGGCTCATGGCTTCTAGATTGTGTTTGGATGGGTTCTTGGCCGAACAGGGTTCAATAGTACCAGCGGATTTATTGGCGGTGGCTTTTAGGCACAATCAATCTAATGCCTTATCCACCTGGGCGTATACTCAAGTTTCGCTTTGCTAATAGCGAAGAAACGAGAGGGCATGACGAGAGGGCATGACTATGAGGCGGCTTTATTACATAGCCGACAGCGTAGACGATGCGGAGGCAGTGACCCTGGCGCTTAAAGCTGAAGGCATCAGGAACTGGCATCTTCACGTGTTGGCAAAAGACGAAGCGGGTTTGTACACCCACAAAATCCACTCAGCCAATCCCATACAACAACTTGACGTGCTGCACACCGGCCTGCGCTATGCGTTTGTTGGCTTGTTGTGCGGCCTGCTGATGGCGGGTGTGTTATTGGCGTTGCAATTAACCGGCGTGGTTGAACTGCCGGTCAGCGCATTACCCTTTGTGATTTTGGGGATGCTGGGTTTGTGCTTTGGGGCATGGGAAGGGGGCCTGGTGGGCCTGCCCCGTGAGAATTATAAGATCGAGCGTTATCATGATGAGATTGAGGCCGGTAAGTATCTGATCATGGTAGACGTGACAGCGGAACAGCGGCCGTTGGTTAAGGAGATGATGAACTTTGATTTTCCGCACATCCCCTATCGCGGCGGTAGCACCGCCACTGTCAACGTTCTGGAAAAACCCAAACAACTGCACCATCAGACCACCCACTGATCGCTGCGGGGTACGTCAATGAGCGCGGTAGAGCCGCGCTTTGGCGTGTGTTATGACTTTCGTAATCCGCCGGATTCCGGTATCAGCATGCCGGACTTGTACAGCCAGGCGTTGGAGCAGATTACCTGGTTAGACGGTTTGGGTTTGGACCTGGTTTGGTTTACCGAGCATCATTTTGTCGAAGACGGTTACTTACCCGCGTGGATACCGGTCGCCACCGCGGCGGCGGCGGTGACAAAAACCATGCGTTTTTCTTCGGACATCTGCTTGCTGCCGTTTTTCAATCCAGTGCGCCTGGCGGAAGACCTTGCGGTACTGGACAACATCAGCAATGGCCGTGCGGAAGTGGGGTTGGGTATGGGTTATGCGCCGCACGAGTTTGCCGGCTTTGGGATCCCGGTCGCGCGGCGGGTCTCGTTGATGGAAGAAGGCTTGCAAGTGCTAAGCCGCGCCTTCACCGGCGAACAGTTTTCCTTTCACGGTAAACGTTATCAATTTGATAACGTCAAAATTACTCCCGGTTTTGTGCAGGCGGGTGGGCCGCCTTTGTGGATAGCCGCGATGAGTGCTGCCGGCGCCAAACGTGCCGCGCGATTTAACAGCCACTTCCTCCCGCAGGGTGACCGGACTCAGACGTTAGACGTTTGGCAGAACGAGCACGCGGCGTTGGGCACAAGTAGCGCGGACAAACGCGTGGGTATCATCAAAGGCGTATTTGTGACCGATGATGTCGACGGTGAGTGGCCGGCGATACGCGCGTCCGAACGCTACCGTATGCAGCTGTATCAGCGCTTTTTCAGTGAGAGTAATACTGACTTCGGCTCTGGTGAGCACATTCCGCAAACCTGGGTGGTAGGTGATGTTGACCATTGTGTCAGCGAATTGACCGCGTTTATGCGCCACTACGGGGTCACCGATCTGGTGACCTGGGGTATCCCGCCGGGCTTGAGCTCAGCCGCCATGGCGCACTCGTTAGAACGTTTTGTGACCGAGGTGGTGCCGCGCCTGCGTAACAAACTCGGCGCATTGGAAGTCTAACCCGCTCTGCGCTTGCACCTTCACTCGCGCCCTAATTTGCCCCTCTAGCCTACTCCTAACTGGCCAAAGTGCGTGGGATGAGCTGCGCTAAGTCCTGCGCGGTATGGGCGATGCCGCGTTCGGTGATGATACCGGTGACCAGGGCCGCGGGAGTCACGTCGAAAGCGGGGTTGTAAGCCGTTACTGTCGCGGCATGAGATTGGCGGATTTCCTCGGCGTTGCGCTCTTCAATGGGGACTGCCGCACCCGTGGGCGTTTGTTCATCGTAGGTTGAAGACGGGCAAGCGACATAAAACGGCACCGAATAGTGGTGACACAATACAGCCAGTCCCAGGGTACCAATTTTGTTGACCACATCACCGTTGGCGGTAACCCGATCGGTGCCGACGATGACCAGATCCACTTTGCCTTGGGACATCACAGTGGCCGCCATGCTATCGCAGATGAGGGTGACGTCAATGCCGCTTTGCGACAGTTCCCAGGCGGTAAGGCGCGCGCCTTGATACAGCGGCCGGGTTTCATCCACATATACATGGAAAGGCACACCGGCTGCATGCTGATGGTACATCGGCGCGGTGGCGGTGCCGAAGCGTGACACGGCCAAAGAGCCTGCGTTGCAGTGGGTGAGCAAGTTCGCGCCGGGTTCGATGAGCCCCGCGCCATGTTCACCGATGTGCCGGCAGATAAGCTCATCTTCACGATGGATTTCAACAGCCGCCTCTACCAGGGTGTTGTAAGTGGGTGAGCTTTGTCCGGCTTTAACAAGCTCATCGACGGCCCAGGCTAAGTTCACCGCTGTCGGGCGTGCCGATTTCAGGTAATCCGCGTTGCCTTGCAGGCGACGCAGAAACTCTTCATGGGTTTCGAGGTGGCGTGGGTGCATGGATTGCGCCAGGGCATAGGCCGCGGCGATGCCGATGGCGGGAGCGCCGCGTACCGTCAGGGTATGGATGGCTTGCCAGGCCTGCTCAAGGGTTTCGATGGCGAGATATTCAATGTGTTGGGGTAATTGGCGCTGATCCAGCAGGTGTAGCTGATCGTCTTGCCAGCGCAGTGTGTCAGGCAGGGCCAGCTGCACCTAAGGGCTCCCGTCGGCGGCCTGTCCAGCATGCCCATCTGTCTGCGCATCGTTAGCCAGAGCCAGCGCGCGGGCCTTGGCCAGGTAGCTCACCAACAAGCCGCCGGTGTCGCGCAGGTTATGCCCGCAAGCGAAAATCCCGTCTTCGTGCCCGGCGGTGGCAAAGGTTAATGGACGGGATTGGAATTCCGCCATGAGGTCCGCCACCGCCTGACACATGGCGGGGGAACCGTAGCTCACCTCTGCGGCGGTCTCGGGCAGCTTAAGCGCCGCCCGCTGTTGCCAAATTAACGGACTGTGGACGTGGAACACACATCTCAGCTTGGGGTCCGCCGCGTACACCATGGCGTGGGTAACGGTTTCTGACGAAGGTGGCTCGCAGCCTTCGGCTTCCACCCAAAAGCGTTCCAGGTTGCAGTGGGTAATACGCACCAAGTGTTCCTGGGACAACGCTGGTGCGCCGCTGGTCTGGCTGGCGGTAATAACAAATTCATGAGATTGCTCGGACAAGGCGCCGTTGCGGCAGCTCAAATTGCCGTAGGCAAAACCGTCGTAGCGCTCGCGATGTTGGCCCAGCAGTTCAAGCTCAAACAGGATGGAGCGCCAAGCGGCCAGTTCCGCAAACCGGTCTGCATCTAGTGCCGCCGCCTCATTGGCGGTCAGTTCGTAGGCGAACTGAATGGTCCCTTCTTGTTCAGACACAGACTACAATCACGTTGGAGATGGTTGGCGTAGCATGCCACAGAACGCCCCAGATAGAGAGTTAGAGGGATAGCGAAAGAGCTAGAGAAAGAGCTAGGGAAAGATAAAAAGCAGCAGCGGCCCGTATGAGCGGGTCTGCCCATTGTAGAAGTGAGAAGTTAGTGATGAGGGAGCAGTTGTCCGTCACCCGTGCCGGCGGCGCCCTGGGTGCGTTTGTGGAGAACGTTAATCTGACGGATGTGGTCGTCGACCCGACCATGCTGCAACAGATTCGGCAGTTGGCGGTGGACTACGAAGTGTTGTTTTTCCGCAACCAACAGGTTAAACCTGCGGTTTTCCAGACCTTTGCCATGGCTTTTGGTGAGGTGCTTGATCACATGGCGTATAGCACCATCGAAGGTGCGCCGCATGTGCAGGTGCTGGAAAGCACCCCGGAGAAACCGTCAAAAATAGAGATGTGGCACTCGGACATGACCTTTTCCGCCACCCCGCCCAGCTTTACGATCTTGCATGGCAAAACGATTCCCGAATTTGGCGGCGATACCCTGTGGGCCAGCGCCACCGCGGCTTATGCATCTTTGTCGCCGCAGCTACAGGAGTTGTTGCAGGGACTCACCGCCGTACACGATTTTCGACACGGCTTTCAAGAAAGCCTGGCGGAACCGGGTGGCTCCGAGCGCCTGGCGCCTGCCATTGCTGAAAATCCGCCGGTGGAACACCCGGTGGTACGCACCCATCCCGAAAGCGGTCAACGTGCACTGTATGTCAACGGCCTATTCACCACTCGTATCAAAGAGCTCAGTCCGCACGAGAGCAGCAGTTTATTAACCTTCCTCTACCAGCACATCACCACCGAGGAGCATACCGTGCGCTTGAACTGGCAACCTGACACCGTGGCCATCTGGGACAATCGCTCGACGCAGCACAAACCCGTCAACGATTACTTTCCGCAGCCGCGTTGCTTACATCGGGTCACCATCAAAGGGGACCGGCCGCGTTAAAGTGTGTGTAAAAAAGCCAGCAACTGCCGGGTTTCGTCTGCTGTAAGTCGGAACGCAGGCACCCGCGGTGATGGCTGCGTTTGGTAGTGCTCGAGCACCGCGTGCAGCGAAGGTATGCTGCCGTCGTGCATATAAGGCGCGGTGTGTGTGATGTAACGTAAGGTCGGCGCACGCAAGGCTGCGGCATTGCCGCTCACGCCCATGACGTGGAATACGGGGTTGGCTTGTTGCACGCTGTGGGAGATAGGCCCCGACAATGCCAATGAGGCGTGGCACTCGCCACACCCCAAACGCTCGGAAAAGAACAGATCCATACCCGCCCGCGCATCCATGGACATGCCCTGGGCGTCATCTTCAAACAGATAGCGGTCGAACGCGGTAACCGGTGGTGTAAGGCTGCGCACATAGCTGGCTAGGGCTTTGATGATTGTTTCAGTGGAGATTTCCGAATCACCAAATGCTTCTGCAAATAGCGCAGGGTAGCTGGCATCCCCTCGCAACAGAGGTAGGTTGTTGGGCTGGAATCCCATCTCAACCGGATTGCGGCTTAACAAAGGGGTGCGATGTTGTTCTTCCAAGGTAGTCGGCCCACTTTCCAGCCAACCTAAGCTGGCGTTGAAGGCGCTGAAGTATAGGGTTGGGGTGTTGAGCGGCAGGTGATCACCCAGCGCGCCGACGGCAGTGGCCAAGCCGTCAGTGAAGTAGCGGTCGGGGTGGTGGCATGAGGCGCAAGTGTATGTCCCGGTCACCGACAGCCTTGCCTCGTGGAACAGACGTTTGCCTAAGACGACCTTGGCAGGTGTCAGTGGGTTGTCGGCGGGAACGATTGGCTCAGGCAGATACCCCCAGGTAAATGGCGCGGCGCTACCCACATGGAGCAATGCCGCCAGGCTGACCGCAAGGGCACTTACCAAGTGCGGGTGTTGTTCATGGACAAATCAGCGGTGATTTTGGCCAGCCGTTTGCGCTCTTGGGCCCAGGCAATGAAATTTGCCTCCGCTTCGCTGACTTCGGCGCCCTTTTCGGTCACCCACTCGTCGATGCGCTGCATCAACTGATCAGCCAGAGCGCGGTCATTGCGGAACAGGTGCATGTAGGCGTTCTGGGTCTGCTGCAGCATACCTAAGGCTAAAAAAGCTTCGCCGCGATATTCGGTGGCCTGATGAAAATTGGGGTTTACCTCCAGCGCAAAATTGTAGGCACCGATGGCTTTGCGATAGTCGCCGGTTTTGCGTAACGCAAACCCCAGCTCGTTGGCGGCCTTATAATTCTGCGGATAAATCTTGATGGCCTCACCCTGTTTGGTGATGGCTTTTTTGTATTCTTTTTGCGCCTTGGCCAAGGCTTTATCGCGGGCGCTGTCGGTGCTGGCCTTGGCCGCGCGGGCCTCATGTTTCAAGGCGCGATCACGATGTTTGATGCCGGCACGAAAGGCTTTCCCTGAGCGCTGTTCCACGCTCAACCCACGTGGGTTGGGGTCAAAGTCATCGTGACCGCCGCTGCCCGCGGCAAAACTAAACGGGCCACTGAGCAGCAAAGCAACGGTGATGAATACGAGAGGAACGGCGCGAATGTTGGAAAGCATGGTTTGATTGACGCAGCTGCGAAATAGGTGGGTTGAGGATATGCTGCGCGCTGCAAATTTTCTAGCTTTGGAGCCGTTATGAAACCTGTCCTTAACCTGCCTGGATGTGCCGCCTTCGCCTTCAGCCTGGCCATGGCCGCAACCACACCAGCGAGCTTAGCTGACACCCACGCAAAATCTGGCCAACCTGCCACCGAGGCCGCGGTAGCGGCGGCTCACGAGGTCATGCAAGCCTTCCTTCGTGCATTTAATGCCAAAGACACTGCGGCGTGGGCAGATACGCTGTTGTTCCCTCACGTACGTGTGGCCGGCGGCGGCGTGGTAGTGACCCCGGATAAACAGAGTTTTATCGACGCTATGGATATGGAGCAATTTGCGCGCACGTTTGATTGGGGCCACAGCGAATGGGATGGGATTGAGCTGATCCAGGCCGGACCGGACAAGGTGCATTTTAAGGTGCGGTTTTCACGGTTTAATCCGGCCGGTGAGCGCAACGCCACGTTTGATTCGCTCTACATCATTCAGCGTGAAGGGGAGCGTTGGGGTGTGCGGGCGCGCTCCAGCTTTGCACCTTAACCCTGCGTTGAGTGGGCGGTGGACACGGAAGTTTACGATACATTAGACGCTCACCTGGCGGCGGCCGGTGACATCGGCAAGGCGGCTGTCCCCATGGGAATGTTGCTGGCGTGGTGTGTCAACATGCAACTGGTGAGCACCGCCGTGCTGCAAACCCACGAACGCCTCATCTTACGTTTGCGCTTCGAAGAAGCCCAAGGCAGTGAACTGTTGGTCGCCTGCGGCGGAGACTTGCAACGCCAAATGTTTAATCCGGCGGGCCAACAGTTTCTCGACGGCTTTTATGGTGAATACATGGGCGTGTTTCAACGTTTGTTTGATACAGATCCTTACACGGTCCGTGAAACCTGGGACAACTATCAGCGCTTGGCGGTGGAGCTGACCCGTCGCTACATGCAGGACCAAACCCAGGCGCCAGCATTGGGCGGGGTATTACAGAAACTAACTGGTTGGTTTAAGCGTTAAACGGCATGGTAGACAGGCTCTCTAAAACGCTGCGGGAGGTGGAGGTATTTCGTCCGTACAGCAATGAAGTCCCTGAGGATTTGCTGTGGGCTGAGAATTTTTCTGCCGCCACGGTGGAGCGGTGGCTTGCAGCAGAGATGATCAGAATCGCGAAGCGGGATGACACCATGCTCGGCGTTTATGCGATGGACCGAGGTGATGGATTAAGCTATCTACTACACGGCATCGTTGTTGCACCCGCTTGGCGCAAACAAGGTTTGGGCCGTTGGCTGGTCGGCCACGCCATTGGCGTTGCCGAGTCTAAAGGCGCCCGTCAGGTGCGAATTTCAGAGCTGCATGGCAGACGTTTCTTTGGGTTGATAGGTTTTGTGCCTGATGGCGAAGGTCTGCGCTTTGACTTAATACCTGAATGACTTCTGGTGACGTTCTGCTAATGTTTTAGGCAGCACATTGTTGTTCAGGATGCGATTTGCACTCCAGGCAAAGACAAATAACCGTGGGAGTTAATATGTCTCGTATAGACCAGATTAAAGCAGAAGAATGGCCGGAAGAATTGAAAGCCATGATCAAGCCGGAAATGCTCACCGACTTAGAGCAGGGTTTGATGCGCTATTTTGCCCATCGTCCCGAGTTGGTGCCGGGCTTGGCTGCATTTTCTGGCGGCCTTAAGCAGCACCGCAGCCTGTCGGAAAAACTGGTGGAGCTGGTGCGCTTGCGGATTGCCTTTTTTAACCAATGCCGTAGCTGTATGGCGATTCGTTATACCGACGCGTTGAATGACGGCGTGACCGAAGATCTGGTGTGCTCTCTGGAACGACCTCAAGAAGCTGATGATCTGACCGACGCAGAGAAGGCGGCGATACGTTTTGGCGAGTTGATGGCCACCGACCACCTACGTATTGACGACGACATTTATACGGAGCTGAAAAAGCACTTCAGCCAGGCGCAGATTGTAGAACTGGGTATGACGTGTGCGTTTTTTGTCGGCTTTGGAAGATTAGCGGCCACCTTCCATATGGTGGATGAACTGCCGGATGCGTTTCGTGACGGCGAAACGGAAATTGCGCCTTGGGGGAACGAGGCGATAGTGGTCCGATAGCGATCCGATAGCGAATAGAAGCGAAACCCGATAGGGCTTCGCCTTGATAGCGCGGAAGTAGGGCGGAAATCCCGTAGGGAGTTCCAAGCGAATTGAAGCGAAGCCTATAAGGCTTCGCTTCAATTCGCTATGCCACCGCCTGGCTGTCAGCAGGTTTAGCGCTGTCGTCGGCCACTTTGGTGGGTTTGGCGTTCACCGGAGTGGCTTTGGTCTCGGCCGGGGTCATGTCGATGCTGCCCTTGAAGTGTGCACCGTCTTCCAGTGTTACGCGTGGTGCGACGATGTTGCCCAGTACTTTGCCGGTTTTCGAGATCATCACGAGTTCGGCGCCGTCGATGTCACCCTGTACGTGACCGTGAATATGCACGGTTTTGGCTTTGATGTCGGCGGTCACCTTGCCGCTTTCACCGACGGATAAATCGTGATTGGCGAGGTTAATTTGACCATCAACTTCTCCTTCGACAACCAGGTTTTCGTCACCTGAGATGTCGCCTTTCACTTTAATGCTGCTGCCGATCATTGCGGTTCTCCTTGAAGTCATAGTGGGTGTGGCGTTAGGAGCAGGATTGCTTTGGGTTGGTTCGGACGAGGCTGGCGGTGCAGGCGGTTGCTGCTCAACCTCGTTAGCTTTGGACTTCTTTCTGTCGAACATGTCAGGTCCTCTTGCTTGGGTTAAATAGATCTTACGAGAGCTGTGGGTGGAAAGAGTGATTCATGTATCGCTTTGCATAATCAACCGCCCACATGGTGTTCCAGGGTGAACATCACACCCATGCGATTGTCGCGTATGCCGGTGAGTGTGTTTTCGCTGCGGCGGTAGGACAGCGAGGCGCTGACTGAGGTGTGTGTGCTCTGCGCGCCGGGTAGCTGGATCGTCTTGCGTACGCCTAAGTCAGCGCTGACATCCTGGGCATTCTCCAGCACGCCGGCACGTTGGTTAAACCGTAAGGTCAGATTAAGCTGCGGCCGGTGTGTCTGATCGGGTTGGTAGCCCACATTGAGCGCTGCCGCGGAAGATGTTTGCAGTTCCACAGCCCCAGCCCCAGCGCGCTGCCGGCTGACGCTTGGTGCCAAGGTGATTGCGTCGAGCACTTTCAGTGTCGCCGAAAGCTGCTGGCTCTCGTCAAACCGGCTTTGATCATCTTGCAGATGTGTGTGCGTTTGGTTGCGCCAGTCTAAGCGCCAATGCGGGTGTGAAATATGCAGCCCAGCGCGGTCTTCGATTATGCGTGTGCCTGGTTGCTGCCTGACCAGGCGAGCCGCCGAAGGTTGTACTTCAATCTCAGCTACCCGCCATTGTGCCCACACCTCAGCACCGTCTGCCGCCGCTGCAGCGCCGGCTTGGTTGAGCAAATCCCGGCCGACGCCGACATTGCCAATGTCTGCACCAGCCGAGAAGTAGCGCATGCCGTAGCGAACAGCCTGCCACTGGCTGTCCAGGTGCAACTGTAAAAGATGGTTATCGCCAGCCGTGAAAGAGGTGGTGTCGAGCGACGCTTCCGCCAGACCGCTGTGTGTCGGCACCGCAGCCATGGAGTAGTCCAGGCGGGCGCGCACGCCGTTCACGCCGTTGATGGGTAATGCCGACGCCATTTGGAATCCCCAGGCACGATCAGCCGTCCTGCCCTGTGTGTGGTCCTGGCCGGTGTTGCGGTAGAACGAGCTGAGCTGCAGCTGGTCGACGTTGAAATTGAGGCTTTGCGCTTGGGTGCGGGAACCGTCTAGCTGACCCATAGATGCATATGCAAAGGGTGAAAAAGCCAGCACGCTAAGCAACAGCGTGGATTGAAACCGGAATGAGTCCATGTCTTCCGCGGGGTGTTGGTATATACAAGGCCCGCCATTCAAGCACGAACGATTACGTTCATCCAGAGAAAATTTTATAAAAACCAAAGAAATAAAAAGAAAATTTAAAGTAAATTCTAGAAAATCTCTGGCTAAGTGGGGTGCGGGTGCATCTGCAGTAAGGAAGGGAGAGGAAGGGAGGGTACAACGCTCGTACCCCGTTCCAGCTGTATCGGCCGGAAATAGAGAAACTTAAAGGTTTGTTTGGGCGCAGTTGGTGTCGCCGTGGGCATGCCAAACCCAGGTCGAGCGGAAAAGGGTGGAGCGGAAAAAGGGTGGGGCGGGAAAGCGGTGGGGCGCGCCTATTTAGATGAAGTGCGTTTTAGATGAAATGCATCGACACCATATCTTTCAAACTCACATGTCCCAACAACTGATGATCGGGACCAACCACGGGAATCTCACCAATGCGCTTTTCTTCCAGCAAGTGCACCGCTTCCGTGGCCAAAGCATCGGCAGCTATCTCGTAGCCGCCCACGGTCATGACTTCACCGATGGCGTGGGACAGCAAATTGTCGTCGTCGACATGGCGGCGCAGGTCGCCGTCGGTAAACACGCCGAGTAATTTGCCCGCTTCGGTAATAAACACCGCGCCTGCTTTCTGTTCGGTGATGGCGTTGAGCGCATCTTTAACCGTGGCGGTTTTATCCACCACTGCGGTGGCCTCCAACGGCTGCATGACTTCAGCAACCTGCATGAGGCTGCGCCCTAAAGCGCCGCCGGGGTGGAAGCGGGCATAGTCTTCCGGGCCGAAGTTGCGCGCCTTCATGGCGGTCAGCGCCAATGCATCGCCCAGTGCCAACATCACCGTGGTGGACACACTTGGCGCCATGCCAATGGGGCAAGCTTCGGTGGTTTTACCCATGTTGAGCAATATGTCGCCCGCGCGGCCCAAGGCTGAGTCGGGCGCGGAGGTGACCGCCACGATCGGGGTGCCAATGCGTTTCACCGGTTCAATCAGTTTGATGATCTCTTCGCTGGTGCCGCTGTTAGAAAGGACAAACAGCAGATCTTTGGCCTGTAGGCGGCCGATGTCACCGTGTAATGCTTCGGACGGGTGCAGCGCAAAACTCGGGGTGCCGGTGCTGGCCATGGTGGCGCTGATTTTTTGGCTGATGATCCAGGGTTTGCCGATGCCGGAAAACACAACATAACCGCTGCATTGGAGGATCGCGTCGATCGCGCGATCAAAATTGTCGTCTAATAAATCGGCAAGTTGCTGCACGCCTTGCGCTTCCTGCAGCAGTACGCTGCGCGCAAATTCCTGTGTGTCGCTCATGTCTGGTAAAACGCCCGCTCAACTGCAGCGGGCACTGTACCGTTTAGCTAAGGGTATGAATAGCGGATGAATAGCGCGCAAAAAAAAGCGGCCCGAGGAAAGTCCGCGGGCCGCTTTGACGTCTTGTGACGCTGGAGCTGTGCCTAAAGCGCAGCTACGTCAGCACGGTGATCGACAAAGCCAGTCACCTGCAGGTTGTCGTCGACGTTACATTCGATTTTGAAGCTGTTTTCGCTGACTCCACGTACAAACATGGACACCTTGGTTTCGCCACCGCGGCTGCGGATGCGCTTCAACTTGGTTTTGGCTTTTTCACCATAGCGCGCTTCTACTTCAGTTTTGCAAATTTGCAAAGCTTCTGCGTCAGTTGCGGCGTATGCAGGCACAAATGCAGCAAGGGTCAGGGTGCCGGCCAAACCAGCGATGATGGGGGAACGTAGTTTCGTACTGGGTTCCGAAAAAAAGATGGTGGTCTTATAGTCGTGAACGCCGTGTGAAAAGTTCCCAATATCATCCAAAGATGCTACGAAAGTTCCCAAATGTCGATTCTGTCACCGCCAGGCACGGCTTAGGCTGCGTTTTGCTGCCCGCCGCGGACCAATTTGCCGGGTAAGGCGCCGGTATGCTGATTGTCTCTAAATATCGGTTCCCCGCTCTTAATGATGCAGCGGTAGCCGTCTACTTTCTGCACCAAGCGTTTGCCGCCGGTAGGTAAATCGTGGATCGCTTCCGGCCGGTGCAGCGTCAGGGCTTCAAAATCGATGATGTTGATGTCCGCCAGGTAGCCGGGTTGCAACAAACCGCGATCAGTTAGGCCGTACGCTTCGGCGGTGTCGCGGCTCAGCTTGCGCACCAGAAACTCCAGGTCAAACTGCTCCCCTTTGCGTCGGTCTCGCGCCCAATGGGTGAGGATGAAGCTGGGCATACCGGCATCGGCGATGATGCCGCAGTGGGCGCCGCCGTCTGATAGGCCAAACAAGATGTTCGGATGGCTCATAGACGTTTTGAAGCCGTCGAAATTGTAGCCTTGGTAGCCGCCAAGCGGTTGGTAGAACAGCTCCGTGCCGTCGTTCGACAGCAACAGGTCGTACATCACCTCAAACGGATCACGTTGTTCAGCGGCGGCGATGCCGGCGATGCTGTGCTCGCGGTCGGGTTCATAGTTGGGTGTATCGCCGAGTGGGAACACTTGCCACATGAGGTCGTTTAACGAACCGGTAATGGCCATACGCTGCTCACCGTCCACTTCACTGAGAATTTGCGCCTTGGTGGCCGGATCCGACAACGCTTGCACCATGGCCGCAAGCGGTAAGTCGGCAATGTCTTTGGCAAACGTTGGTGTTAACGCAAACACGTGGAAGTTTGATTGTAAGCCGTGCAGCACCCCGGTGGGCCGGCCGGCGATTTGCGGTCGCACTTCAATGCCTTGTTCCCGCGCGGCTTCAGCGATGTTGTACATCTTGTTGCCTTCGAACGCCGCGGCTGAGGTGGCCACTAAGGTGATGGGCCGTCCGGTCTCGGCGGCAAACTGCTGTATCCAAGCCCATTCATCGTCATCACCCAGGTGATCTGAAACCATCTCGAAAATGCCGTGCTGCAACCCTTTCATCGACAAGCCCAGCGCCAGCATTTCGTCGCTACCGGCAAAGGTACCGGGCACGTGGATGCCGTGTTTGTCTTTGTGTAACCAGGTTCGCGAGGAGGAAAACCCCAGCGCGCCGGCTTCAATACCTTCCCGTACCAGCGCCTGCATTTGTGCCAGTTCATCGTCTGTGGGCAAGTCGTCCTGGGTGTTGCAGCGTTCACCCATGACGTAGGCGCGTACCGCCCCGTGGGGGACTTGGGTGGCCACGTCGATGGTACGCTGTTGTTTCTCCAATGCATCAAGATACTCGGGGAAAGATTCCCACTCCCAGTTGATGCCTTCCGCCAGGGCTGCGCCGGGGATGTCTTCCACACCTTCCATCAGTTCAATGAGGTAGTTGTGGTGTTCTGGGCGTACTGGTGCAAAACCGACACCGCAGTTGCCCATTACCACGGTGGTGACCCCATGCCAGCTGGAGGGTGCCAAAATAGGATCCCAAGTGGCCTGGCCGTCGTAGTGGGTGTGCACATCGACCCAGCCTGGTGTAACCAGCATGCCGGCGGCGTCAATGTCCTGTTTGGCCGGCGCATCAATTTCGCCAACCGCGGCTATCTTGTTGCCTTGTATGGCGATATCACCGGTAAATTTGGCTGCGCCGGAGCCATCAACGATGGTGCCGCCGCGAATAATCAGATCGTACATAGTTCCCACCTTTCTTTACTTGCTAGTCTTTACTTACTAGATTTTTAACCCAATACACCCTGCTCAATCAAGGCCTCAAGCTGGGCGTCAGACAGACCCGCCGTGGCGAAGACTTCGCGTGTGTGTTGGCCTGCGTCCGGTGCCGGCCCGCGCACTTCCACATCGGCGCCACGGATGTGAAACGGCGCCGAAACAATTTCCATGGCGCCGGCTTGTTCGTGCACCACGATGGAGAATGCCCCCCGCTCACGTAGGGCGGGGTCTTCCACCACTTCCGGCAGCTCCGCCACGGGTTCCCAGATTAAGCCAGCGGCGTCCAGCTGCCGCCGCCAGTGGTCGAGGTCTTGGCTGGCGAAGATCGCAGCAATCTCAGCCACCAACGGCCCGCCGTTTTCCATCAAACCGGTGAGGCTCTGCAACTCTTCGTTGTCGCGCCAATCCGTGCGGTCCAACATGTCACAGAACTTTGGCCAGTATGGCGTTGCCATGGGCATCACCAACGCCAACCAGCGCTCGTCGGCTGTGCGATAGTAATTCCAGATTGGGTTCGGCGGCGCTACTTGACTGGTTTTGTCCGGCTGCAAGCGGTCGTACAACGCCGTACACACATCGCTGGCCAGCGCCCAGATACCGGTGCGTTGCAGGGTCACCTCGACATATTGGCCTTCGCCGGTTTGTTCCTGCACGCGTAACGCAGCGAGCAGGGCCGACAACATATTCAGCGCGGTGGTACGGTCGCCGTAGCCGCCGCGCGACAGCAGCGGCCCATCGTTACGGTCGCCGAATATAGACATCGCCCCCGAGCGGGCCCAAAACGCGGTCTGGTCGAACGCTTGGCGCTCACTGTCCGGACCTTCGGTGCCGTAGCCGGACAACACGCCGTAAACCATACGCGGCTGCACCGCATGTATGTCCGCATCCGTGAGGCCATATCGTTGCAAACGCGGCCAAGTCAGATTGGTGATGAAAATGTCCGCGTCTTCCGCCAGTTTTCGCACCAGTTGGGGTCCCTGCGGGTCCTCCAAGTTGATACACACACCGCGTTTGCCGCGGTTATCAAACTGATAACACGGATGTACAAAGTCATCACCCAACATGGCAGCGTACATGCGGCGGTAAGTGTCACCGCCAAGCGGTTCTACTTTGGTGACTTCCGCCCCCATGTCCGCCATCAAAGCGGCGCAGCTGGGCGCCGCCAACCAACTGGCGACCTCGAGTACTTTGATGCCTGCTAACGGTGCTGTCATTGTCCCTCCCCAAATAGATTTTTAATCAGCGTATCATGTGCAATCTAGCCAACCATGCGGGGGAAGCCAAGCGCGTGGTCTACTTTCCTTACGACACCGCATCTTTCCGGCGACACCGAATCTATGACAGACATTGCAGACAAAAACATCTCACCTTCAGGCCTTGCGCAGATAGACCTGGCTACGCTGGCCCGACGATATAAAACTGATGGGGTGGTGTATGTCCCACAGGCGCTGTCGGCCAATGCGCTGGCTCGGGCGCGGGCAGCTTATGAATGGAGCCTTAGTCACCCTGGCCCGGGCGCCAGTCGCTTACCGGCAAAGGGTGACGGCGAGTTTTATCAGGACTTGGCCAACCCAGCAGCATTTGCCGCTTATCAAGAGATACTGGCCTGCCCCGAAATCAAACATCTGATTGCCGGCATCTGGCAGAAACCCGACGTGTGGTTCATGTACGAACAGGTGTTTAAGAAGAGCGGCGGCCACACGCGTCGTACCCCGTGGCATCAAGACACACCTTATTTGCCGGTCTCAGGGCAGGATCTGGCGGTAATGTGGATTTCGTTTGACCCCGTGCCGCCAACCCACGCGCTG
This sequence comes from Pseudomonadales bacterium, assembly GCA_028281005.1. Classification (GTDB taxonomy): domain Bacteria; phylum Pseudomonadota; class Gammaproteobacteria; order Pseudomonadales; family Azotimanducaceae; genus UBA4421. The sequence goes on along the minus strand of JANQKS010000024.1, from coordinate 13,917 downwards.
GAGTATGTACCTGGTTCGCATCTGGGTACGCTGTACGACGGCTCGCGTTTTGATCCCGCCGATGACACCGCCCCTTTATACGGTGATGGCACGTTGCCGCGGTTGCCGGACATCGAAGCGCAGCGGGCTGATTGGTCGGTGGTGTCTTATGCCACCCAACCCGGTGATGTGGTGATTTTCCATCCGGCTGTATTACATGGCGGCGGCCAAACCGATGCAGATCAACAACGGCGTACTTTGTCTCTGCGTTTTTTTGGCGAGGATGCGGTGGTTGCGCAACGGCCCGGGCGCAAACCGGTGGAAACGGCGAGCCTGCAGGGTGCCGACGTGCACCCGCTTACCCGATTGCGAGCAGCTGCGGATGGCGCGCCGTTTCGTGACGCGGCGTTCCCCAAGCTGTGAGCGACAGCCCCCCACCCCGGGTGCAGTCTGTGCCGCTGCTCCCCTACCCACAAGCAGCGACTGTCTCTTCACCAGTTACACCCAAAACTTCAAACACGTCGGCTGCCACGGTGTGGCAAGGGGTGTGGCAAGGAAAGAAAGACGCGCGGGTTGAACAGCGCCTGCTAGAACTGCTGCCGGAGGGAATTGGGCGCCCGTTAACCGTGGCGGTAGATGACATCGACAGCGGCTATCCCCAGCTTGGCCTCAACGAATCTTACCGGTTGCAGATTGCGCCCGAGGGTGTGGCATTGCAGGCGGCCTCGACCTGGGGTGCCCTGCATGGTGTTACCAGCCTATGGCAAATGGTTACGTGCGGGGGGTTACCCGTGGCTGGCGAGATTATCGACCATCCGCGGTTTGCCTGGCGCGGGGTGTTGATTGATGTGGCGCGGCACTTTATGCCGATGCCGTTGCTGCACCGCGTGGTGGAAGGTTTAGCGCACCTGAAACTCAACGTGCTGCATTTGCACCTCACCGATGATCAGGGCTTTCGCTTACAGAGTCGGCACTTCCCAAAACTGGCCAGCGCACAGAGTTATAGCGCCGCTGAATTGCGGGAGTTGATGGACCACGCTGCGCGCCTTGGCGTGCGTGTGGTGCCGGAGGTGGATGTACCCGGGCATGTGCATAGCTGGCTGGTGGCATATCCGCAATGGGGGCTGGCGGAGGTATCGCCGACGGAGAAGTTTGGTGTGCACCAAGCGTGTTTAAACCCGACGGACGATGCGGTGTATGACGCGTTAGCGGTGTTGTTTGCGGAAGTGGCCGACATTTTTGCCGATGATTACATTCACATTGGTGGTGATGAAGTCCATCCGGCGTGGTGGTCAACAGCCACCACTGTGCAGGAATATATGCAGCAGCATAAGTTGGCCGATGTGCGGGCTTTGCAAACCCACTTCAATCAGCGCCTGTGCGCGGTGCTGCAGGCACAGGGCAAGAAGGTGGTGGCTTGGGATGAAGTGCTGCACTCGGATATGCCGGAACTGCTGGTACAGAACTGGCGCGGCGCCACCACCCGGGATCGGGCCTTGGTCGCCGGGCGCGACTGTATTGTTTCGGCGCCTTATTACCTAGACCTGTTTTACTCCGCCGGATTGCACTATGGCTTCGACGCCGAAGCCGAACAAACGGTATGGCTGGCAGCAGAAGACGCTATGCGTAAAGAGACTGAACTCGCGCATGTGGCGCAAGGGCTGGCCTGGACGGATCAATGGCGTAAGGATGCGGTTAACTTGGGCCCCGGACCGCGTCAGGCCGCTGTGCTGGGGGGCGAAGCTTGCCTGTGGTCAGAATTAGTGGACGCCGACACCCTGGAGGTGCGCCTGTTTTCCCGGTTACCCGCGGTAGCGGAACGGCTTTGGTCTGCGGCTGACGTGACCGACATAGATCAGTTTTATCATCGGCTCGAGCAGGTGCTGACGTTGCCGGGTCTGCACATCTTGGCCCGCCAGCGCGCGCAGCTGGCGGCTTTAGGTCTCAGCACGACGCAAATAGCGGCGGCGGAGTATCTGGAACCGGTGAAATGGTACGCACGCTTGTTGGGCGCCCAGGCGCTGGAGGCGCGTATCGCTGGCGAAGAAATGCCCCAGGCGCGTCCATACCAGGTACATACGCCACTGAATCGCGTGGTCGACTACATCTCGCCGGAAAGTCTGACTGCACGGCGCCTGCTGCAGCTGGAAGGCGCCGAGGTGCGCAACTTGTGTGAAGAGTGGCGAGCCATCCAACCCGACACCTGGCCCCGAGATGCCCAGGCCGCAGCGCATACCCTAAAACAGTTGGGCGAGTGGATGGTTACAGTGCTGAACCAGGGTATTGCTGCGCATTCGCCGGCACAGCTGGAAACTTGGCGGCAGGAATTGCTGGCCATGTATCGTCCGCAGGGTGAGTACATGGTGGCGGCGGTGCCATGGTTGCTCCGTTGGCTGGAAGTGTGGATGGCTGATGAGCGCCGACGCTGAGCAGGCAGCCAGTCACTGGTTCGACGCACCGCAGGTTGCACCCCTTGGCGCCGGGCATATACACGACACCTATGAGGTGCGTGCCGACTCCGGCCACTTTGTTCTGCAGCGGGTTAACCATGAGGTGTTTAAGCAGCCTGAATTGCTGATGGCGCAGACTGAGCGTTTGCTGCAGCAGTGGCGCCAACAGCAACGCTACGTGGTGCCACGATTAGTGCCGAACCGGGTTGGTGCAGTGGGGAAGTGGATCGACGGGCAATATTGGCGGGTATGGGAATATGTATCCAACACGGTGGTGATTGACCCATTGCAAAACACCGCTCAGGCGCACGCTGCGGGGGCTGCTTTTGGTGCGTTCCAGCGCTGTTTAGCGCAGTTGCCGGGCGCACCTTTGCAAGCGCCAATTCCGGGGTTTCTGCAACTGTCCCATTATCTGCAGGCGTATGACGTGGCGGTCGACACTGCGAAAGACGCGAAAAAAGATGCGAAAAAAGACGTGAAGAAAGATGCACCGGCTAATCTGCGCCGTTTGATCGATCACCATCGCTCCCTGGCGCTGCTCCTCGGTGAGCGCAATGCAGTTATCCATGGCGATTGCAAAATCAACAATCTCCTGTTTGACAGCGTGCATTCAAGTAGCGCGCCGCAAAGCAGCGGCTCGCAAGTGGTGGCCATCATCGATTTCGACACCGCCATGACGGGGCATTGGGCGTGGGATTTTGGTGATTTAATCCGCTCGATTTGTTCTTCGCACGGCGCCGTAGACGTCGATTACTTCGCCGCGGCCCTGCGCGGATTTGCAGCCGAGCAGCCGGCTTGCACAGCACAAGCTTGTGTTGCGGCCCCGGGCTACGTCACGCTGATGCTTGCGGTGCGTTTTCTGACCGACCATCTGCAAGGTGATCATTACTTTCGGGTTGAACATCGGGGCGAAAACTTGCAGCGCGCGGAGCAGCAGTTTGCGTTGTTCGAAAGCTTCTTAGGCGTCGAACCCCACATGCGTGAGGCGGCGGCAGATATCCTCGCATAAAAACGGCGCGGCGCTTAGGGCAACACCAGGTTCACCACGCCAATCACTGCCAACACAAACACAGCGGTGAACGCCACGCCGAACAAAATAAAATGAATAGCTTTGCCTTTGCTGAAATCACGTTTGCGATTGGCGCTGGACTGCACGCCAAGGGCGGCAGACACCGTACTGCCTAACATCTGTAGAAAGGTGAGATGTTCATCTTCGGGTTTGTCGGGCCGCGGGTTGAGGTTGGGTTCTGGTTCGGCTGCCATATTTTGGTTCTTTGTCTATAGCGGAGCGCATTGTGTGCTTGTACGGCTCGCTTTGCTATACGTGGCATCCAGTAGACGACATCGGTGCTGTTTAGCGCTGTTCTTAGCCCTGCCGGTGAGGTAAAAAGGTGGGCCTCTTAACTGCGTACCTCAAGTTGGCAGGCAGCCATGCAACGTCACCCGCTCAATACCAACTTCAGCTGGCAACAGCCTGCAGGGCCCTACGGGTTTATCTCCGAAAGCCAAGCAACAGCCTATCGTGAGCAGGGCGGCTTTATTCTGCAGGATGCCTTCACCGCAGATGAAGTGGCGGCCCTAACCGCGGCGCTTGACCCAATGGAGGCGGCGGCCAACGACGCCTTGCAGCATCAATCTGCGGATCAGCCCGGCATCGCGCGAGCGGACGAAATTGTGTTTCGTGCGCATGTGGTGATGGCTAGCCCGGTGGCGAATACATTTGCCCGACATCCGGTGTTTGTACAGTTGTGTCGAGATCTCATTGGCCCGCAGGTGCGTTTGTACTGGGATCAATTGGTCTACAAGCGTCCCGGTACCGCCGAGGAGTTTCCTTGGCATCAGGATAACGGTTATAACTATGTTGCGCCGCAACAGTATTTAACCTGCTGGGTAGCACTTACCGACGCCACTGAAGCCAATGGCTGCCCTTGGATCACGCCGGGTCTACACCTTCACGGTACCTTGCGCCACCGTTGGACGGATTTGGGTTTTGCGTGTTTGGAGGGTGAGCAGCCACAGGCCATGGCGCTGCCGCTTAAAGCAGGATCCATTGCGATCTTTTCCAGCCTGACACCGCATCGCACGGGCCCCAATCTGACGAAACAGGTGCGCAAAGCTTACATCCTGCAGTACGCAGCAGACGGGGCCGTGGTGCATGCGAGAGATGGCAGTGTGCAGCCGGCTGCGAATCCCCAGGGGCAGTTTTTGGTCGTTAGCGATGGTGCAGATAATGGTGCAGATGATGTTTAAACCGGGGCTACGGACAGTTCTGCTGCTCGCTGCCTGTGCTGCGCTGCTGAGCGCTTGTGCGGCCAACAATCGGCCTTTGCAACTTATCACCGGCGCCGGTCAAGTGTATCCAGCGCAAGCCTTGGAGCAGGGTATTGAAGGCGCAGTAACCGTGCGTTACGACGTTAACGTCGCCGGGGAAGTGGTGGCTGCGGAAGTGATCCGCAGTGAACCGGCCGGTGTGTTTGATGAAGCTGCTTTGCAGGCGGTCCGTAGTTGGCGCTTTAATCCCCCGGTTCGAGACGGGGTGAAGCAACCCGCAAGAGATCTGCAGAGCACGCTGACCTTCAAGCTTGGTGAGACTGACGCTTATGACAACTATTGAGGCTGCCCAGACACCCACCCGACGCACAGTGGCCAGGCCTCTGAAATGGCCAATTCTAATCTTTAGCCCGCTGGTGGTGCTGCTGAGTCTGGTGCTGATGCCGGACTACTCGGCCTACCTTGATGAAGTGGGTTATATGTTGCGCGTCACCGCGCGCTTGGCGTTTGCGCTGCTGATGCTCGCCTATATCGCGCGGCCTCTGCAGCGTCAGTTTGGGATTGGCCGCACCTTGGTATTACATCGGCGCTATATTGGTTTAGCTATGGCGTTTGCCCACACCGTGCACTTCTACTACGTGGTGGAGCTGGCGTTGCAGACACCGGAACCCCTGGGTTGGGTGACTCTGATTGGGGGTGGTTTGGCCTTTGTCCTGATGTGGTTGATGGCAATGACGTCCAGCGATCGGGCGGTGGCGCTGTTGGGTAAACAGTGGCGCCGGCTACACACGCTGGGTTTACACTATTTGTGGCTGGTTTTTATGCAGAGTTTTGTCGGGCGGCTTGGGCCCCAGGATGAGTACTACCTGTATGCCCTCCTCACGCTGTGGGGGGTGTTGGGCCTCCTGTTACGGTTATGGGCTTATTGGTCGGCGCGATTGAGGCGCACCACGTAGAGCCCTTCAAAACTGCTGACGACATTGGTCTGTTGGGTATCCGCGGCGGCAAACACCTGTGTCGACAACGATAAACGCGCCTTGCCGCTGCTGCGCAGCTCCGCAAAGATGTGTTCCTGACCATCGAAACGGGATACCGCAACAATGTCATCGCGCAGCGGTGAATCAAACTCGATATTACCGCGCGCATGGATAATGGAGGCATCAAAACCCGCCTGCTGCAGTTCCAAATACAGCAACCCCCACGCGGTCAGCGACTCTATAGCGTACAAACTACCGGCAAATGCCGTGTTGTGGATGTTGGTGTTGGGCGCCAAGCGGGTGCGTGTGGTCAGCTGATGGTTCAAAAAAGCATCGACGCGCACGTCCATCGCTTTGGACAATGGGAAGTGCTGGTGCCAAAGGTGCTCCAATTGGCTGCACAGATCGGTGGACAGTTTGTCCGAGTGGGTCATAGTAACTACTTATCCTAGAGGTGAGAGGTGCTACACGCGACGTCCGAGCATCGGGACGCGGGTACCCAGGCAGGCTCAACAGGGTAGAAAGAACCAGATAGAAATTTCAAGGTAAAAAAGGAAACCAGACAATGATCGGCGTGAACATGGTGGCCGCCAACACCTACGAAGTGGTGGTTGAGGGTGAAACTGAAACCACTCACCGGGTACACATGTCCCAGGACTACTATCGCTCCTTGTGTGGCGCGACTTGCACCCACGAGTATGTGTTGATCCAGGCGTTTCGGTTCCTGCTTGAGCGTGAACCCAATACCGCGATCCTGGTTGAGTTTGACCTCTCGGACATCAATCGCTACTTCCCGGAGTTTGAGACGGTCATCAAAGACCGCCTCAACCCCTGACTACACAGCGGGCCTACCATTTGTTCCAGTGGGTGATATTTGCCACCGGCGGCCGTTGCGCGCGCTTGAAGTCGGTGCCGATGGTGTAGGCCACCGGCAGCAGGGCCACCTGCAGTACATCATCAGGCAGCCCCAGCACCTCCGCGGCTTCCTTTTCATGGATCAAGTGCAGCGTGGTGAGGGCCGTACCCAGGCCACGCGCCCGGGCCGCCAGTTGGAAGCTCCATACCGCCGGGTAAATTGAACCGTACAAACCGCTGGCCATGGTCAGCGCTACCGGCTCCGGGGGTCGCCCTTGCACACAGGGGATGAGGTGGACCGGCACTTCGTGGAGGTGTTCCATCAAATACATGGCGGAGCTGAACACGCGCTGTGTTTGATTATCGCCTGAGCCTTCCGCCTGCGCGCCGGCTTCACTTAAATATCCTTCCGCGCCTTTGCGGTATAGATCCGCCAGCGCTTTGCGCTGATTGACATCGTCGACTACCACCCAGCGCCAGGTTTGTGAGTTAGAGCCGGTGGGTGCTTGTACGGCTAATTCGAGACATTCGTCGATCAAGTCCCGGGGTACCTCGCGGGTTAGGTCCAGGCGTTTGCGCACAGCCCGGGTGGTGCCCAGCAGCTCATCGGTCATGGCCAAATCAAATTCCATGGTGAAGTTCCTCCTCTCGTGTTCTTGGTCGGCCCGAGTGTACTCTAAAGCCCGGCAAGATTAAGCTTGCGCGGCAGAGACGAAAAGGCGGGTTTGGATAGCAAGATGCGTAAATACGGTGTGTCGGTGATGCTGGCGCTGATGTTGTACCTGATGGCACCAAATGTGAGTGCGGCTTTAGAGGCGGAGATTGCGGCGCGCGCCGCAGCCTTGGAAGATCAGGTGGTGGCCTGGCGCCGTGATATACACGCAAACCCGGAACTGTCCAACCGTGAATTCCGCACCGCCAAGCTGGTTGCAGAGCATCTCACGGCCTTAGGCATGGAAGTGCAAACCGGGGTGGCGCACACAGGTGTGGTGGGTTTACTCAAAGGTGGCTTACCCGGACCGGTGGTGGCCCTGCGCGCCGACATGGACGCTCTGCCGGTGGTGGAAAGAACCGGCTTACCCTACGCCTCGACGGTGCGTGGTGAGTATGAAGGCAAAGAAGTTGGCGTCATGCATGCGTGCGGGCACGACAACCACGTCGCCATTTTGATGGGGACTGCTTCGGTCTTAACCGAGCTGCGCGAGCAAATCCCCGGCACCATAAAGTTTATTTTCCAACCAGCCGAAGAAGGTGCGCCGAAGGGTGAAGAAGGCGGCGCCAGTCTGATGATTGAAGAAGGTGTGCTGGAAAATCCGACAGTCTCGGCGATATTTGGGCTGCATATTGGTCAGCAAGGTTTGGCGGGGTCCGCCAGCTTTCGGGATCGCGGTTTTATGGCCAGCGCCCAGCGTTTTGACGTCCTTATTAAGGGTAAACAGACCCACGGTGCCCGACCATGGGCAGGGGTGGATCCGGTGGTGGTTGGCAGCCAAATTGTCAACGCCTGGCAAACCATCGTCAGCCGTCAGATAGACATCACCCAGGCCCCTGCGGTGGTGACGGTAGGTTCCTTTCATGCCGGAGTGCGCAACAACATTGTGCCGGAAACGGCTGAATTAAGCGGCACCATCCGCACCTTTGATCCGCAAGTGCGGGAACAAATCCACGTACGCCTGACAAGAATTGCCACTGCCATTGGTAAGGCCCAAGGCGCAGAGGTATTGGTCGAAATAGACGAAGGTGTGCCGGTGACCTACAACCATCCACGGCTGACGGCCAAAATGGCCCCCACTTTACGCAAGGTGTACGGCAGGGACCGGGTCTACGTGAGCGGTCGGGTCACCGGTGCGGAAGACTTTGCGTTCTATCAGGAAAAGGTGCCGGGTTTTTTCTTCTTTATCGGCGGTAGGCCGATCGATGTGCTGCCGGAAAAAGCCATCCCCAACCACTCGCCGTTTTTTTATATCGATGAGAGTGCCTTGGTGCCGGGTGTAAAAGTCATGAGCCAGCTGGCGGTGGACTACCTGAGCATGGGTGGTCTAGAAGGCCAGTAAACGCAAATGACCCTGCTGCGGCTAGGCAGCTTTAGGCGGTTGTTGGCTAGCTCACTCACTTTAACGCTCGCCTTTGGTGTGGCTGCAGCGCAGGCCAATGAGCAGCTGCTCGCCAAAGTGGTGCAAGTAAAAGACGGTGATTCCGTGGTATTGCGCGCCGACAAGATCGAATATGAAGCCCGCCTCGGCGAAATAGATGCGCCGGAGTATGATCAGGCCTGGGGCAAATCCGCGCGTCAGGCGTTGAAGCGTCTGGTGAGGCGTAAAACTGTGCAGGCCACAATACAAGACATCGACGCGTATGGCCGCCTGGTGGTGCTATTGCGGCTACAGGAGCAAGTGCAATCGGGGTCGCAAGCGGCGTATGCCAGTGTCAATCATCAACTGGTGGCTGAGGGCCATGCGTGGGTCTATCGAGATCACCTGCGCGACCCGAAGCTGCTGCAACTTGAAGCCGAGGCGCGCAGCCAGGGTCTGGGTTTGTGGTCAAAAAACGGTGCCGTGGCACCTTGGCTTTACCGTCGTGGTGAACGCCGGCCTACTGCACCGGATCAGGGTGCTGCTGCCGAGCTTTTGTATAGTGTCTCTGCTGCCCTGCGCCGGGTGACCGACGGCTTTTCCTGCCGGCGCAAAACTTACTGCTCACAAATGAACTCCTGCGGTGAAGCGCACTTTTACCTACGCCATTGTGGCGTGTCCCGGCTGGACGGGGACAACGACGGTAAACCGTGTGAGCGATTATGCAGCGCCCGACGGCGCTAGTCCGTTTCCGTTGAGTTCCTAAGACAGCTGGCCTAGCGGATAGCCCTGCTTGCGCAGCACTTTTAAAGCTTCGGATATAGACAAAGCACTCAAATTTTCCCGGTGCAGTAGTACAAAGTCCACCACCGCTTGTGCATCTGTTTTTGAGTACTGCCGAAGCGCCCAGCCGATGGCTTTGCGTGCAAAAAAGTCCTTATCACCCATGGAGTGTTGAATGGCGAAAAACAGCAATTTGGTATCAGTGGCGTCATAAAATTTGAGCTGGGCCAAAATGGCCGTGCGGCGTATCCACAAGTTCGAATCTTCCGCCCACTCGTACAACAGCGGTGTGATGGTTTGCGGATGGTTTTTCAGTAAATGGGCCATGGCATTGCTGGCTAACAGGTCCACGTAGTCCCACCAAGCGCCGCTTTCGATCATTTCACGCAGCAGTGGCACCTGCTCGGGTGTTAACCATGCTCTACGGTAGCGCGGCAACAGCAGCAACTCGATGGCCGCGTAACGCTCCTCTCGCACCGCCGCGTGGCGCCATAAATCGGCGACCGCTGCCGACCATGCGGTGGCTTCCGAAAACGGGTGCACTTTAAATGTGGCCCGGCACAGCTTTTTGAGCTCGGGGGCAGCGACGCCCGCGTAAGGCATGCTGGATTTCATATAGGCTTGTTGCTGCTCTGCCCGTTGCGGATCGCCTTGTGCCTTAAGCTGCCGCGCGATGGCGGCGCGTAAAGGTGTAGTTGGTGGTGTGCTTGGCGGCGTGGTGCGGGTTTTCGGCATGCAATGTGCTGGCGATTAGGCGATTAGGCGATACCGCGGAGCGACGCACTGGGATTAGCTTGGCAGCTGTCCAAAACCATCAGAATCCTGCACATATTCCTGCTCTGCTGTCGATGAGGTTCTGCCCAACGCCGCGTTGCGATGTGGAAAGCGACCAAATTGCAGAATGATGTCGCGATGCTGTTGCGCATAACGCAGGCTGTTGCCGGCGATGCTGCGCTGGCTGCTGGGTGCCGCATCTCGCAGGGCAGTGAACAAACCTACCGCCAGGTGCTGATCGAGGATCGCTTCGGAATGTTCAAACGGCATGTAGAAGAAGGCGCGTTCATCGAGGGCCAGACTTTGATCAAAACCTTGTTCGATCCCGCCTCGCGCCGCCGCTAAAGCCAAATCATCCCAGGCGTAAGCGCGCTGCTCACCGCGGTAGATGTTGCGTGGTAACTGGTCGTTCAGCACGATAAATGCCAGGCAACTGTGTGGCGCTGCGCGCCAGGTATCTAACTTACCCGCGTGCGCCATCTCCAACCAGGGGCTGAATTGCGCACAGGCTTGATCAAACTGCGGGTTAGATTCGAACCACTTTTTGCGCTGCGCAGCACCGGCCAAGCCGTCCTCCAGATCACCAAACCAGAAGTCCAACAGCGACTGCCAATCCGGGGTCATAAACCCCAACACTCACCGTCGTTGGCAAACAACACGTGTCCGCCGTAGTGCTCTTCAATTTTTGCCCGGCTTTGGCTTTCGCGTCCCTTAGTGCGGTTCATGCGATGACTGAGTACCAACATGCGTGCGTCGGCTTGTTGGGCGATACGACCCAATTGTGAAGGTAATGCATGTAACTCGCGCAACTGGCCGCGGGAGTTTTCCCCGATGGCGTGGCTGGCCACAAGGGCGTCGGCATCTTTTGCAAACTCCGGCATCACATTTTTAAGGTTGTTGAAGTCTCCGGTGAACACCACGGACAAACCGCCCACTTCCACACGCCAGGCCAACGTCGGCACGTCTCCATGATTCACCGGTATCGCGGCCAGCTTCAGATTTTCGCTGCCAAACCCAGCCCAGCGCTTTTTACCGGCGGCAGGCACATTACGTGCCCGCACCCGATAACCGCCGCTGGATTTGTGAGTGAGAAAATCCTGCAGATAGGGGTAAGCGCCTTGGGGGCCGATGAGTCGGTTGATGAACGTTTCTGTGTCAGGGTACATGGGATTGTTGCTGTCCGGTCCAAGGACCACCAGCGGCTCGGTGCGATCTAAAAAGGACGAGCCTTTGATAAACGCAGGAAGATCTGCGGTGTGGTCGGACTGCAGTTGAGTAAATGCGATCACTTCCAGGTCGGCAAAGTTACCTTGCGCCAGATCAAACGCCACGGAAGCGCCGGGGCCGGTATCTATCAACGCACGTACTTTGTTGTCGTACCACACTGCGTAACTGGGGCCGCCGGCGCCGTCGTCTATCTCTGGTCCGCCGGAACCGAATATCTGCACCCATACGCCGCTATCACCGCACACTTGCTCCGCGTAGGTAACACTACTGTGGGCGAATAGCAGCGCCGCGGCGCAAAGGCTAAAAAGGACGCGAAGGCCGTGAAAACTGGAACAACGCCGCGTAACGCCAGAGGGTTTGGTGGTATTCATAAGTTGGCTTGGATTCCCATGTTTACAGTTGGGCAACTTCCGCGAGGATTTGTTCGGCAGAAGCCTCGTCCGGCATACGCCAATCACCGCGCGGAGAAAGGCTCACACTGCCGACTTTTGGCCCTGGCGGCAATGTGGTGCGTTTAAACTGTTGGCTGAAAAAGCGGCGGAAAAACTGCGCCAGCCAATGTTTGATGTCCGCGTCGCTATAGCGCCCATCAAAGCTGCGTGTGGCCAGCGCAAAAATTTTGCTAGGGCGTGCGCCCTGGCGCAGAAAGTGATAGAGGAAAAAGTCGTGCAGCTCATATGGCCCAACAATGCTCTCTGTATGCTGGCTGATCTCATCTTCTTGCGGCGGTAGCAGCTCCGGAGAGATAGGTGTGTCCAACACGTCATGTAACACAGCCGCGAGGTCCGTAGAGGCTCGATGGTTTGCATACCAGCGCACCAGGTAGGCCATCATGGTTTTCGGCACGCTGGCGTTAACGTTGTAGCTGGCCATGTGGTCAGCATTGAAAGTGCACCAGCCAAGCGCCAATTCACTGAGGTCGCCGGTACCCACCACGATGCCGCTCACCTTGTTGGCGTAGTTGAACAGGATTTGTGTACGTTCCCGTGCCTGTGCGTTTTCGAACACGACATCGTGTTCACCGGCATGTTTTAAGTCTGCTAAGTGCTGATCGACCGCCGCTTGGATGGCAATCTCTTCCATGGGCACGCCAGCGGCGGCAGTCAAACGGTGCGCATTGTCGAGGGTACGCGAGGTAGTGCCCGGCCCGGGCATGGTCAGGGCAGCGAGTTTGGTCGGTGCCAGTTCGAGCTTCTTCAGCGTATCCAGACAGACCAAAAACGCCAGCGTCGAATCCAGACCGCCGGATAAGCCGATCACCAACTGTTCGCAAAAAGCCGCGCGCGTACGGCGCGCCAGCCCGGTGGACTGGATGCTGAGGATCTCCTGCGCGCGGGCGTCAAATTCGTGCTCGTCGGTGGGCACAAAAGGATGCGGCGGGTAGGCGCGCTCTAGGGCGGGCAACGGCAGTAGCTCGCGAGCGGCTAAGTTGACGCGATAAGCGCGCGGCCGTGGTGCTGAGGCGAAACTGATGTTTTGTGCGCGGTCATGGGCAAGCCGGGCGGTATCAACATCGGCGCAAACGTGATGTGCGTGCAGTGAAAAGCGATCACTCTCAATCAACATCTGGCCGTTTTCAGCCACCATACAATGCCCGCCGAAGACGACGTCTTTGCTCGACTCCAAGGCGCCGGCACTGGCGTAGATGTAGGCACAAATGCCGGTGGCGCTGGCCATACGCACCAGTTCGCGGCGGTAATCCGCCTTGGCAATGAGTTCGTTGCTGGCGGATAGGTTGATGACAATCTCCGCCCCGGCCAGGCTGGCTTGGATACCGGGTGGTTGCGGCGCCCAGAGGTCTTCACAGATCTCCACCCCGATGCGGTGGTCAGCCAGATCAAACAATTGATCGGTGCGGATTTGGAACTGGCCTAAGTCCTGGTGCAGCACTGTTTCGGCGATGCTGCCGCCGGGCACAAACCAGCGCAGCTCATAAAACTCGCCATAATTCGGATGCACCGATTTTGGCACCATACCCAGCAATCTGTTGCCGGCAAGCACTGCTGCGCAGTTTAACAGGCGCCCGTCGGTCAGACGCCAAGGTAACCCCACCACGCAGATGGGTAAGGTATTTGCGGCACACAATGCCACTAAGCCACGCTCAGCGTCTTTAAGTAAAGCCTCACTGAAGAATAAATCTTCGGCGGAGTAACCGGTTAAACACAGTTCAGGGAAGACGCCAATACTCACTTGATCCGCGGTGAGGCGTTCGATGCTCTGGCGTATTGCTGCCACATTGGCGTCAGGGTTACCGATGCTCAGTTCGGGGGAGGCGGCGGCCACTCGAATGTAGCCAAGCTCTGCGTAGTTCATACCTTATTGTAGCGCTAAATCCGGCGCTATTTTTCAGCAACGGACCCGATAGCCGGGGATGGGTGCAACAGTCAGGGCGCTAGGGAGCCTCTGAGCTTTTGAGACTTATTCAGAGGCTCCCTAGGAGTCTGCGCGGTAGAACTTGGGTGATTGTGCCACATCGAATGCGCCTGGCCTGTGCCGATCAGTTGTGAGGTTTATCAAGCCATGTTTCAG